>JBGPJK010000246.1:0-6962 GCA_041485425.1 Terriglobia bacterium
CACCCATCCCCAGACTCCGGACCGGATTGAGAAATCGCAGCGGGAGATCAACACCATCCTGGCCCCGCGGGACCAGTACAAGGTGGACACTTCGGAGTTCGAGGACGTGAAAGCGAGACTGGTGAGGCTGGAAAACCGGCACAAGATTGACAGCGATCACGAGAATCGGCCGGTCTTGCGGCGGACCCCAGTTCCGACCACGGATGATGCTGGTGCGGGGAGTGATGATGATAGTGGTCGTCCGAAGCTGAAGCGGCGGGGGCCGGACAGCGAATCGCCACAAGACAGCCAACCATCGCCCAGCCAACCGCCGCAATAGCAGAGAGGGAGAGATGCCGGAGGCTGCGTCTCCGGGCCGGGAGGGATGGAGTCAGACTATTTTGCCCTTCGCCAAATCCTGCACTAATTGCAGATCCGCCTCCAGAAAGTCGAACGACGCCAGTTCCGAGCGCTTGGCCCAACGCATGTCGCGGAAGATCCGGTTCTCGATCTCTCCCTTGTAGTCATGCACCACAAAAAAGCGCAACTCCACGGCGCCACCGCCCTTGTACTCATGACGAATGCGGGCGACCTCTTCGCCGATGTGGGCGTCGATGCCGAGTTCCTCGTCCAGTTCGCGGCGCAGGGCGTCGCGGGGTTGCTCGCCCTCCTCGATCTTGCCGCCGGGGAACTCCCACTTCAGCGGCATGGTCTGATGACGGGTGCGCTGGCAGACCAGGACCTTGCCGTCCTTCATGATTAGTGCTGCGACGACCCGCTTCATCATGGATGACTTATGCCGGGCGGGAGCTGCGCCGCCAATCCGGCGAGAGCGATTTTGTCTTCTTCGATTCTCACAACCGGGGGGTTTCCAGGTGTTTACCTACCAGGTTCGCGCAGTATTCGACGAGTTCGCGGTCTTCGGCGGTGAAGGCAGCAGGGAAGTGGCTGTCAATATCCAGTTCGCCGACCACTTTCCCGCGGACGAACACTGGCACGACGATTTCCGACTTGGTCTCAAGCGAGCAAGCCAGGTAACGGGAATCTTTGCTTACGTCGTCAACGACGACGGTCTTTCCGGTGGAAGCGGCGGCACCGCAGATTCCCTGGTTGAGCGGGATGCGGATGTGGGGCGTCATGGCGCCCTGAAACGCGCCCAGCACCAGGACGGGCGGCTGGCCGGCGGGGGGCGACTTCTCGAGCATGTAAAAGCCGACCCAGTTGTACTTGAGCATGCGCTCGTGCAGCAGTTTGGTTACCTCGGACATGAGATGGTCGCCGGAGGTTGCCGCCAGGGCCACCCGGTGCAGGTCTTTCTTGATGTCTTCGGTCTTGGAAGGAGTGGGCATAAGGGTTTTGGTCATCGCGGCCGGTGCTCGCGCACCTGGCCTCGTATGTCGGTCATACATCTTAGACCCGGCGGTTGTGGAAAACGCTGAGGATGAATGGCGGCCGCAAGCGCCCGTAGGCCTTGGATCAAGGTGGGCGCGGGAGTGTTCAGGAACTCGTCGCGAATGCAGTACACACGGCCTTCGCGAACGGCCCGCATTTCTCCCCAGCCGCGGTCCCGGACGATTGTTTCGAGGGGTACGCGGTCGCCGGCGCCGCACCAGGCGGCGATCAATACTTCCGGGTCCTCCGTCAACACGGCCTGGGCACTGCGTTGTACGCCTGGTTTTCCGATGAAGTCGCCACCCGCCGCCTGTACCAGTTCCGCCACCCAGGGCTGCGATGCGATCAGCGGCTTGCCCCACTCTTCGCAGAAGACACGGGGGCGGGCGGCACCATTGGTGTACGCGCCGATGGCTTGGATTTGTGCCTGCATCTCGGCGATCACCTGCGCGCCACGTTCGGCGGCGCCGACGATCCCGGCGATAGACGCAATGTCGGTGTAAATGTCAGCCAGTGTTCTCGGGGCGAGGCCGAGGAAGCGGGCGCCGGCCTTGAGAATCTCGGCAACCGCTTTTTCCTGGTAGGGGACGGCAGCGATCACCAGATCTGGATTTGCGGCAACGATTTCGTCGGCGTGGGCAGTCCAGGAATCGGCGAGAACGGTTCGCCTGCTGTCCGCTACCTCCGGGCAGACATCGGCACAATACTTTGTGCAGGCCACAATGCGGTCGAGCTCGCCGAGGGCAGCGAGAATGACCGTCGCGCTGGGCTGCAGGCAGACGACACGTTGCGGGGTGTGGTCGGAAGGCATCGGTGGTTGATTTCCATGTTACCGCACGCGGGCGGGGCGCCCGCGCCACACAGGCACAGCACGTTACAATCTGGTTGCATGTATTCTGCTCAGGTTCTCGATCACTTCGAGCATCCGCGCAATGCGGGCGAAGTCGCCAAACCGGACGCGTCTGTGCAGATCGAGAACCCGGCGTGTGGTGACATCTTGAAGCTGACCATGAAAGTCGTCGGCGGGCGCGTGACGGAAATCCGCTTTCGAGCCAAGGGATGTGTTCCCGCCATGGCCTGCGGGTCGCTGCTGACGGAACTGGTACAGGGAAGAACAGTGGACGAAGCGCGCCGGTTGCACCGGGATGAACTGGTACAGGCGATCGGAGGTCTGCCCGAAGCTTCCGCACACGCCAGCCATCTGGCCATGGACGCTTTAACGGCAGCTCTGCAACAGCTCAAGACTCAGGTGCCACGCCTATCCGGAAAGTAAGTCTTCCACCCTTTCTCCCGCGCCATCTTCTCCAGATCAGGATTCGGGTTCACGGCGAACGCGTGGCGAGAGATGGTGAGCATCTCCGCGTCCCAGCGCGAGTTGCCGAACGCCACATCGGGATCGCGCCGGATTACCTCGCGGATGGCTTTCGGCTTGCCGTCTCCGGTGGGCACGCGAACCAGTCGGTCGGTGATACGGCCGTTTTCGATCGCGACTGCCGCGGCCAGGATTCGATTCTCTGCGATCCCGCAATGTCTCATTCCCGCGCGGATCACCCACTCATTGGTCGACGACACTGCCCAGACATCACAGCCGGACTGCTGAAGGCGGTACACCAGGTCACGCATCTCGGGAAAAATCTGTGCGACGAAATTCTCGTCGAAGTACTGGTTGGCGGCCCGCTGGACCTCGGCGTCGGCCAAGCCGCGGTGCATGGTGACCATCTCGCCGCACATGGTGTCTTCGTCGACCTTGCCGGCCTTGTAATCGGCGTAGTGGGGACGGGCCCAGCGGGCGATTTCGTCGGGGAGCAGGGGCTGCTTCAGTTCCCAGTCGAAGAAGCCTTCGCCGGCATCACCGGCCCAGAGCGTGCCGTCGCAGTCGAAGGTGGCGAGGCGCGGCTGGAGGCGAAGAACGGAGTCGACAAAATCAGCAGACTTGAGCGGAGAAGTTGCGGTCACGTGCGTGGCATCCCTTTCGAGGAGGTCATTTCGGTTGGGCGGAGGGCCGGGCAGAGAGCGCGGCGTAGTCCTCCGGCGTGTCCACGTTGATGGCGACGAAGGGATCATCGACGGGGACGTACTCGATGTGCTGTTGATTCTGGTGCTCGATGTCGCGCGCGGTAGCCGTGGGCGGGGCCTTCAGGAACTCCTCGATCATCTCGCGGCCGACCAGGATGGGGTGTCCGTGTTTGCCACCGAATTTGGGTACCACCGCCCATTTTCTTTGCGAGACAGCCGTGGCAAACGCGGTATGCAGTTGGCCCAGGGTGGCCGCGTTCACCGGGGGGCGGTCCACCAGCGTGATCATGGCCGCATCACGGCCACGGCTCATGACGTCCTGCAAGCCGACCTGAAGGGAACTGAATTGTCCGCGCTCCGGTGCGGGGTTTTGCACTACGAAGGCGCCGGCGGCGTACACCGCGGGAGCCAGGTTCGGCTCGTTCTTTCCGACGACCACGATGACCATGTCGTTGAACGGGCTGAGCGCATCGATGGCTGCGGAAAGAAATGTCTGGCCGGTGGCTGCCGCTCCGGCTGCGATGGGCGGCCAGGGGAGCAGAGCTTTGTCGGTACCCATGCGGGTGGATTCACCCGCGGCAAGGATTACGGCGCACAGACTTGGCTCACGGCCCATGAGTGGAAGATAGCAGAAATTGACGAAGTCCGATTGACGATTGTCGGAATGGGAAAAATATCCACCATGGAAACACGGAGGCAGGGAGAACAAATTGTGAATTGGAAAGGGAGAATCCTCGGCGAACTCAGCGATTAGAGCTTTTCTTCAGTGTCTTCCAGTGCCTCGAGGTTGGCATCGCTGTCGATCGCTTCCGCTTCCGGTCTGTGCGAGTGGAACCAACTCATGTGGGGCAGGGCACGCTCGGCATGACGGCGGACTGCAATCAACTCAGCGGTGATGGCGACGGCAATTTCTTCCGGGGTGACGGCTCCGATGTCCAAGCCGACCGGGGCGTGGACGCGTTCGAACAGCTCAGCGGGGATGCCTTCTTTGGTCAGTTCGCGGAAGATAGCGATGGTCTTGCGCTTGGAGCCGATCATGCCGATGTAGCGGGCCGGCGTCTGCACTGCCCAGCGCAGCACGCGCATGTCATCGCGGTGGCCACGGGTGACGATCACGAGGTAAGAGGATTCACTCGGCGTCAGGCGAGCCGTGGCTTGATCGAAATCTTCAGCCATGACTTCGTTGGCCTCGGGGAAGCGTTCGCGGTTGGCGTAGGCCTCGCGATCGTCAACCACCGTGACCTCGAAGCCCGCGTTCATGGCAACCTTGTAAAGGCTTACAGAAACATGACCTGCGCCGAAAATATAAAGTGATGCTGGAGGTAGGATGGGCTCGAGAAAGAGTTCGAGCGTGCCGCCGCAGACGAGGCCAGTATCGTACTTGGGGTCCTGGTTCAGGTTGAAAGTCAAGGTGCGGGGCTTCTCGCTTTCCATCACCTCGCGGGCTGCCTGCCAGACCTCGGCCTCGACGCAGCCGCCGCCGATGGTGCCCACGATCGAGCCGTCGTCGCGGACCAGCATCTTGGCGGTTTTGAAAGAAGGGATGGAGCCGCGCACGTTGACGATGGTGGCCACGGCGCCCCGGCGGCCTTCACGGCGAAGTTTGACGATCTCCTCGTAGATGTCCATGCCAGGCTCGATTATTGGGGTTTCCACGGGGCAAGTCAAACGGGTGCGGGTTTGAGAAATAATGCGAGAGAAAAAATCTTAAACCGCAGAGAGCGCGGAGAACTTCCGCGGAGTTGGCTGAGCGAAATGGAAAACCCACAAAGCGCCGTGCTCGTGACCCGTGCTGTTATGTTAGCTTGGAGAGTTTTCTTTTCTCGTATCGGCCCCAGCGGGGAGGTGCTCCTCATGAAAGCTGTCCGCATTCATCAATTTGGTGGACCGGAAGTTCTGACCTACGAAGATGTGCCCGACCCCAAGCCGCGCAAGGACCAGGTGCTGGTGCGGGTGAAGGCCTGCGCCATGAATCATCTCGACATCTGGGTGCGCAAGGGCACAACCAAGGCGCCGCTGCCGCACATCCCGGGCAGCGACGTCGCGGGAGAGATCGTGGAAGCCGGCGAATACATCACGGGGTTGCAAGTGGGGCAGCGGGTGCTGCTGGCTCCCATGACTTTCTGCGGCCGCTGTGAAGCCTGCACCTCCGGACGGCAGAACCAGTGTCCTGAATACAGCGTGCTGGGTAACCGCAATGACGGCGGCGATTGTGAGTTGATCGCCGTGCCCGCGGTCAACGTCATTCCCATCCCGGACAGTCTGGGATTCAACGAGGCCGCCAGCGTGCCTCTGGTTTTCCTGACTGCGTGGCACATGCTGGTGGGACGGGCGGGGCTGCGGCCGGGGCAGGTGGTGCTCATCCTGGGGGCCAACTCGGGCGTGGGGATTGCCGCCATTCAGATTGCCAAGCTGTTCAACGCTACCGTAATTGCGACCGCCGGCGACGAGCGCAAGATACAGGGAGCGCGGGAACTCGGGGCCGACCACGTGGTCAATCACTACACCCAAGAAATTTCCGACGAGGTGCGGCGCATTACCCAGAAACAGGGTGTGGACATCGTCTTCGAGCATGTCGGCAAGGCCACCTGGGAGGAGAGCATGAAATCGCTCAAACCCGCCGGGACGCTGGTCACCTGCGGCGCGACCACCGGTCCGGATGTAGGGATTGATTTGCGCTTCGTGTACTCGCGACAGATGTCGATTCTTGGTTCGTACATGGGGACAATGGGCGAACTGCACGAGGTGCTAAAGCACATCTTCAGCGGGAAGCTGAAGCCGGTGGTGGACCGCGCCTTTCCTCTGAAAGAGGTCCGCGCGGCGCATGAGTACATGGAAAAGAGCCAGATGTTCGGGAAGATCGTGTTGAACCCATAAGGTCCCCGCTTACCATGACTACCGGGCCCAATCCTGAAGCGTCAGAGCGTTCTGAGTGAAAGCTGATCGAGTCATTTGACGTTGCGCATCAGGGATTAACCACCTGCACCAGCGCCTTCGCCACATTGGGATTGAAGTTGGCATCGCCCGAGTACGAGGCGACAATCGTATGCGACCCCACGCTCAGTCCGGAGGTCGTAAACATCGCCACCCCGGAGTTGAGAGCCACTGTGCCCAAAGCCGTGTTGCCGTCTTTGAAGGTCACCGTGCCGGTGGGCACTCCGGTTCCGGGCACACTTTGTTTCACGGTCGTCGTGAAGGTAACGCTATCGCCCACATGCGATGGGTTCAGCGAGCTGCTGGTCTTGAGGAATGTGCCGCCGGTGTTCAGCAGGACGCTGACGCTCTGATCCGATACATTAGCCATTACCAGATCCGGACTGCCGTCCCCGTTCAGATCGCCCGCTGCGATACCCGTGCCAGCATTTCCCTTAGCGTTGTAGTTGACCGCAGGCTGGAACGTGCCATCACCGTTGCCATTAAACACGCTGACAAAGGACGGATCGCTGAACAGGGCGGTAGCGATATCGGGATTGCCGTCGCGGTTGAAGTCGGCCATGACCACTCCGTAAGTGAAGTCGGGGGGAACGTAAAACACGGCTTGGCGGAACGTGCCATCGCCATGGCCCAGCAGCACG
>JBGPJK010000247.1:0-6893 GCA_041485425.1 Terriglobia bacterium
ATTTGTGCAGCATCCTCTTGTGTATCCACTTCAGCTTTCTTGGACGCCATTCGAGCCTGGTGAGGTTGAAAGAACGATTATCCACGAATCTACCTGTGACTTTGGGTTTTTGGATGAGAGAGGTAGCGACAGGGCTTTTCGTCTCGCGATTTCATTGGCACCAAATGAATCAGACTTTCTCGGAAAGCGCTTCTCTTCACTTAAAACTTACGACTTAGAACGTAAAACTTCCCTGTCAATCCAGCGCCGGAACCGTGTTCCTTTCTTCGCGCCGCCGATGCAGATAGTGCATCGCAATGTTCATGTAGATGTCGCCGCAAGACGTCTCTACGCAGATCACCAGCGCTTCCGTGTCCGCGCTGCCCACCAGCCCCGTATCGTTCATATGAATTTCCGGCGGAAACACTTTAAAGTGGAATCCCTGATCGTTCAGCAGCGTCACCGAATTCCCGATGACCATGTTCGCCAGCTCGCAAACCGTCTCTTTCACCACCTGTTCGCTCGCCTGAACTTCTTCCCCCGCCAGTTGGCTCGCCACTTTCACCGCCACTTCCGGCGAAACATCCAGAATCACGCGCCCTTCAATGTCACCCTTGATGGCAATCAGCGCCGCCACGCCTTTGCGCCGATAGGCTTCCTCTTCCATGCTGACGCTCCCAATGGACATGGGCGACTTCAGTCCCTGGGCTAGCACGGCGTCGGCTGCGTTGATGAAGGGCTGGATCAATTCCATTTTCATCTTAAGCTCCTGCGCCCGCGGCGTTGACCACGGTGCCGTCCTCACCCAGCACGTACTTGATCACTTCGTACAGCACTTCCGGCTTGACCGGCTTCTGCACGAAATGGCGCGCACCCCGTTGCAGTGCCGCCACAATGTTTTCCTGGTAGCCCACCGAGGACACCATCACGATGCGCGCCTCCGGATGCTGCCGCACGATCTTTTCGGCAGCCTCGATCCCTTCCATCTGCGGCATGGTGATATCCATCAGCACAATGTCGGGAGTGGTGCGCTCGTATTCGGTGATGGCGGTCATGCCGTCTCCCGCTTCGCCCGCGACTTGCCCGCCGAACGTTTCGATCATGTGGGCCAAGTTCTTTCGTGCGAAGACGGAATCGTCCACCACCAGATAGCGGACTGGCTGACCGTCTTTGCTGCGTCGTACTGGCACAAACTGCTCCATACCCAACCTCCTCAGGCTCGCTCCAAACCTCGGCAATCCTGCTTGCCGGGACAAAATAACTTAGTCTCGTCCGCTTCCGGCCGCTTTGCCTTTTCCGCCAGCTTCGATCACAGCGCTCTCCCTGCGGTCCGGAACGCATTGCGCCGTCAGAATGTTCGCCATGGCTTCCAGCCCCACCACGCGCACCGCAAAACCGCGCTCAATGGCGGCCTTGGGCATGCCAAACACTACGCAGGAGTCTTCGCTCTGCGCGATGGTTGTGCCTCCCGCCGCTTTGACCGCTCCCATCCCCTGGGCGCCGTCTTCCCCCATGCCGGTCATCAGTACGGCGACGCCCTTCGATCCGAATTCTTCCGCTACGCTGTTGAACAACACATCGACCGACGGCCGATGCCCGTTCACGCGGGGCTCATCGCTGAGCACCGCGACATCCCCGAGGGGTAACCGCTTCACCTTCACATGCCGGCTGCCCGGGCAGATCAGCGCTCGCCCGGCCAGCAACACGTCGCCGGACTGCGCCTCCTTCACGGTGATGGCCGCCACTTCATCCAGCCGCCGGGCAAACATTTCGGTAAATCCCTCGGGCATGTGTTGCACCACCAGAATGGTCCCGGGAAAATCTCCCGGTAATTGCGAAAGCACATACTGCAGGGCGTTCGGTCCGCCGGTCGAGATGCCGATGGCCACCACCCGGGTAGGCGCGTTCTTCCCAGTGGGCCGGACTTTATCCGAACTCAGCTGTTTGCGCGTAACCGGAGCCACTCTCACCCCACGGCTTTGTGCCGCCGCCTTGATTTTGGCAATCAGTTCCCGCGCGATCTCCGGCATCCGCGCATAAACGTCGTGCGGTTTGGCAACAAAATCGAACGCCCCCAGCGCCAGCGCTTTGAGCGTCACCGAGGCTCCTTCGGTGCTGTGCGAACTCACCACGATGACCGGCAAGCGGTGGCTGCGCATGATCGCTTTGAGCATGTCGATGCCGCTCATCCCGGGCATTTCCAGATCAAGCGTGATCACCTGGGGTTTCAGTTCTTCGATCTTTTTCAGGCCGAAATTCCCGTCCATGGCCGTTCCCACCACCTGGATCGAACTATCCGTTTCCAGGATTTGCGGAATCAGCTTGCGCATGAGCGCGGAATCGTCCACCACCAACACCCGTACTGGAGGCGTCATTGCGGCGCCTCCGTCCTGCCTTCGGAGTTTCGCGTCCGCTCCCCCTGCGAGAGCAACAGTCCCGAGGCCACCCCGCCGGATTCACTGGGGCGCGACCTGGCATACCGTTCGGTGATGGCGGCGATGTTCAGGATCAGCACCACCCGCCCGTCGCCCAGGATGGACGCGCCACTCACCAGATCGGTCACCACCGTCTGGTCGTCCAAGGCCTTGATCACCAGCTCTTCCTCGCCTTCCAGCGCATCCACGATCAGCCCCAGCCTGCGCTCCCCGATGGCGATGACCAGCACGAAGATTTTTCCCCTTGCATGCTCGTCCCGCGTCGCGGCCGAGCGTCCCAAGCGCACCAGCGGCAACACCTGATTGCGCATCTGGAGCACCTCGTAGTTGTCCACCTGGTGCAGGTCGGACTCCTTGGCGCGCGCAATTTCCGCGACCGTGTTCAAGGGAATCGCGTACAGCCGCTGTTCTACGCGGAAAAGCAGCGCCTTGATGATGGCCAGTGTCAGCGGCAGCTTCAGGCGGAAAGTGGTTCCTTGGCCGGAACGGGTATCGATCTCCACCGTGCCCTTCAGCCGGTGCAGCACGCTTTGCACTATGTCCAGACCTACGCCCCGCCCGGAAACCTCCGTGATCTCCTCCGCCGTACTGAACCCCGGCCGGAATATGAACTCCAGGACTTCGGCTTCGCTCATCCGGGACGCTTCCTCCGGGGCCAACAGGCGTTGCTCCAGCGCCTTGGCCTTCACTCTCTGCGCATCAATGCCACTGCCGTCATCGCTGACTTCGACGATCACCTGGTTGCCCTGGTGATACGCGTTCAGACGTAAAGTTCCGCGAGCCGGTTTGCCGCGCCGGCGGCGCTCGCCTGCCTCTTCAATGCCATGGCTCACTGCGTTCCGGACCAGGTGCGTCAGCGGTTCGGCGATAGCGTCCAGGATGCTCTTGTCGAGATCGGTGTCCTGTCCGCTGATCACCAGATCGACTTCCCTCCCACACTGCCTGGCTACATCCCGCACCATCCGCGGGAAGCGGCGGAATAGTTGCTCGACCGGAACCATGCGAATCTTCATGACCGACCGCTGCAAGTCGTTCAATACCCGTGCCTGGAAGGCCATGGCATCGGCAAAGCGGCCGCGCATCGCCTCCTTCGGGTAGCGCCGGCCCAACTCATGCAGTGCCTGCTGCAACATGGATTTCCCGATAATCAGCTCACCCACCAGGTTGAGTACATTGTCGATGCGCTCCGCGTCCACCCGCAGGATGTTGTCCGCGGGCGCAATACCCGGCTGCGCCTTTGCTGCCCCTTCGTCTTCGGCGGTGGAAACTGGCGCCACTGCTTCGGCTGCAGGAGGCTGCGGTGGTGCTGCGATCTTTTCTTCCGCTCCCCGCGCCGCTGCGGCTCTCTTCCCGGGCTTCAAACCGTTCTTCACTGGCGACACTTTCACCTGCGCGATCACTGTGGGGATCTGGCATCTCGCGGTCACATCCTCAGCCGACTTTTCCGTGGCCAGTAAGAAGGCCAGCCGCTTCCCGGTGCCGGGCGAAATCGCCTCCGGCCTTGCTCCCAACACCTCGCCCACCGTCCCCAACGCATTCAACATCAATTGTCGCGCGGCAATGGGCATCAGGCATTGCGGGTCAATCTGTGCCGTGATCTGATACACCCGTTTTCCCTGGTCGAATGCATTTTCTGTTGCCAGCTTCTCGTACTCGGTCCAGCCCACCGCGGCGGCGATTCGTCCCTGGGTTTCCCTTTTGCGGCGTCCGCCACTCTCTGGGTTTCCCGCCAGTTCCCCGATCATCTTGCGGAGAGTCTCCGCTGCAGGCAGGCTTTTCTTGTTCCGGTAAGCCGACAGCATGGCGCCAAACGTATCCGCCGCGATGAACGCCATCTCTGCCAGGGCCGTGTGCGACGACGCCGCATCCAGGGCCAGGGCGTCTTCCAGTTCATGGGCCAATTCGCTTAGTTCGCGGAAGCCACACGCCGCCGCATCGCCTTTGAGCGTGTGCACCGCCCGCCGGATGCTGCGCATGCTTTCCACCTCACCCGGGTGCTTCTCCAGCTTCAGCGCTTCCTCGTTGAGCGACTGCAGCAGTTCCTGCGCGCTCTCAAAGAAGAGCTGCCGCAGTTCCGCCCCCCGTTCATCCGCGGAATGGCTCATACCGTTACCTCGACCCGTTGGTATGCGGTTCCGCTGTTGCGGTGAACCATGGCGAACTTGTCGGTCAATCCCAGCAGGCTCTCGGCGTGTCCCACAAACAGGTAGCTTTCCGGATTCAGGCAGCGGGCAAATTTCTCGATCAGCCGTTTCTGCTCGGGCTCATCGAAATACATCATGACGTTGCGGCAGAAGATGATGTCGTTGCGTTGCGGCAGGTATTCTGTCTTCAGATTGTGAAAATCGAAGTGCACCAGCTCCTTCACCGCCTTCTTCACCGCATACCGGTCGCCGATCTTGTCGAAGTAACGAAGCCGGTAGCTGTAGTCCACCGATGCCATCTGCGCCTCGCTGTAAATTCCTTCCTGCCCGGCGCGCAAAACCGAGTAGCTGATGTCACTGGCCAGGATTTCCACCTTCCACGGCGGGGGGATCAGTGGCTTTGGGGTGGTCAATTCGCAGGGCAGAGGGTTCCGCAGGTAGTAGTAAGCCAGCCCATCGGCGACCAGCATCGCGATCGTATACGGCTCCTGCCCGGTGGAGCAGCCCGCGCTCCAGATGCGTAACGAGAAGTCCCGCCGCGCCTGCTTGCGGTGCAGGATGTCATCCAGAATGTGTTTGTGGAACAGATCCATTTGCGCCTTGTTGCGAAAAAAGCTGGTTTCGTTGACCGTCAGGTTTTCCAGCAGCCGCGCCAGTTCATGCTTGCCTTCGTTGCTGATCAGCAAGCGGTAGTAGCTGTAGAACGACTCCAGTTGGCATTCCTTCAGGCGCCGTTGCAATCGATCCTGCAGGAAGTGCGTGCGGCGCTCGTCGAAATGCATGCCGCACTCCTGGTACACCAGGGTTTGCAGAAGTTTCAGTTCGGCTTCGGTAAACTGCGCCGCTACGCCTGATGTGCTCATGAGTTCGTTTCGTCCCGTTTCCCACATCCGGGCTTGCTACTTGCCGGCGGCAGTGCCGCGCGATTCAGCCGCAGCGCTGCGTTGCGCTTCGCCCTCGCCCGCTTCTTTCTTCCGCTTCAGCCCGCTGAATTCGAGCAGCCGGGCCGTGTCCAACAACACGATCAGGCGCCCCTGGTATTTGCCCAATCCGGTTACGCAGTTCAGGCCGCCGTCCTGAAATGCCGTGGGCGACGCTTCAATGTCGGCGGCCGGAATCTTCAGCACCTCCGAGGCCGAGTCCACGATCAGCCCGGCAAGCCGTCCATTTTGCTCAACCACCAGAATCCGGTTGCGCTTGCCCGGCGTCACTTGCTTTTCCCCGAAGCGCTTGCGCAGATCGATCACGGAGACGATCTTCCCGCGCAGATTGATGACCCCCTCCAGGTAATCCGGCGCGTCCGGCACGGCTGTGATCTCCGGCACCCGCACGATCTCGTGCAACGAGATGATGGGTACGCCGTAGGTCTCCCGACCCACCTGGAAGCCGACAATGTGCACGTCACGGTTCATGGCAGATGTTGGCTTCAGCCGCGGCCACCCGCCGCCGCATGCCGGGCATTGCTCTTCGCTCCTGATTTCTCTTCCCTGCGCGCCAGCCGCTCGGCAGCGGCTTGCTCCAGCAGGAACCGGTCCATCGAATCCAGCAGGTCCCGCGACATCTTCGACATCTGCTCCGCGGATGCTGCCAGCTCGGTGGAACCGGACGTGGTCTGCTGTACCAGTTCGCGCATGCGCTCCATCGCCTTGACCACCGCCTGCGCCCCCGACGCCTGCTCTTCCACCGCCGAGTTGATCTCATGCGTGATCTCGTTCAGGCGGGTGGTCGCGCGCGCGATCTGCGCCGAGCCATGCGACTGCTCGTTGGTGGCCGCCCCAATCTCCTGCGCAAACTTGTACACTTCCGTCACCACGTTGGAGATCTTGCGCAGGGCGGTGTTCAGTTCCTGCCCCAGTCCCAGCCCTTCGTTCACGATCCCGGTGCTCCGGTCCATGTTTTCCACGGCCTTGCGCGCTTCCTTCTGGATACTCTGAATCAGTTCCGAGATCTCTTTGGTGGACTGCGCCGACTTCTCCGCCAGTTTTCTTACCTCATCGGCCACCACCGCGAAGCCCAGCCCGTGCTCTCCGGCGCGCGCGGCTTCGATCGCCGCGTTCAGCGCCAGCAGGTTGGTCTGCTCCGCCAGGTCATCGATGACCTCGATGATCTTCCCGATGTCATCGGCCCTGCTCCCCAGCACATCGATGATCTCGCCCGACGAACGAATGGTGGTGTTGATCTTGTTCAACCCATCCGTCGCTTTTTCCATGGTCGTGATGCCACTGTGCACCTCTTCCCGTGAGCGGTTGGAGATGTCCAGCAGCACCTTGGCGGTATCCGCCACCCGCTGGATCGAGGCCACCATCTGATCAATGGAGGCCGAGGTTTCGCTGAC
>JBGPJK010000248.1:0-6885 GCA_041485425.1 Terriglobia bacterium
AGCGCCAAACTGTACTCCAAGTTATTCATTCTTCGAGTGCGCGATGTTTTGACGAGGCACAGGGGCTTGGGCCGGCGTGGCTTTAGCCAATCCGAAATCCATCAGCTTGGCACCGGACTTGGTCAGCATGATGTTGCCCGGCTTCAGGTCGCGGTGGATCACCCCGTTCTTATGGGCTTTCTCCAGACCCTCGCAGATCTCGATCCCGTACTTCAGTACCAGTTCGGGAGACAGCGGACCTTTCATGAGGCGATCGGCGAGGGTCTCGCCTTCGAGGTATTCCATGACCAGGAAGTCCGTCCCGTCCTGGTGGCCGACGTCATGCAGGGTGCAGATGTTGGGGTGGTTCAGAGACGAGATAGCGCGGGCTTCACGCTCGAAGCGCTGTCGGGCCTCGGGATTGGAGGAAAGATGCGCCGGCAGGATCTTGACCGCGACCGTGCGATCCAGGCGCGTGTCGCGGGCGCGATAGACCTCCCCCATGCCACCCGCGCCCAGCGGCGCTAGGATCTCATACGGCCCGAGTTTCGTGCCAGAGGTGAGCGCCATCCGTGCGCGCCATTATATGCTCAAGGAAGGACCTTGACGACGATCCGACGATTCTGGATGGATTGTCGGCCACTCTGAACTGAACCGAACGTATTTCATTCCCGCTCAGTAAGGATGCACACAGGTGATAATGACATCATGTGCGTGC
This sequence comes from Terriglobia bacterium, assembly GCA_041485425.1. Classification (GTDB taxonomy): domain Bacteria; phylum Acidobacteriota; class Terriglobia; order Terriglobales; family Acidobacteriaceae; genus JAIQET01. The sequence continues at coordinate 698 of JBGPJK010000248.1, forward strand.
AGAATGTGGGGGCTGTTCCAGAAAAAGCGGGTGACGAATTGCTCGGCCCAGACGGGTCGGCTTATCTCTTAATTCGCGCCAGCCAATTCGTTATCACGGTCAGGGGAGACGAGCTGCCCTGGGGCGCTTCAGCCACATAAAACTTCTGTCCGTCGGGGCTCACGTCGTAAAAGGACGAATTCGAATGAGGTGAGAGGTCGAACAATTTTCTTACAGTCCCCGCGTGCACCATTCCATCTGTGACGGTGAACGAGGCAGCATAAAGAGTAGTCATGGGCGCGTTTGTGAAAAACAATTCCCTGCCGTCTCGCGCCCAAACTGGCACGGCGCCACCTTCGGTTGAGATCTGCCACTTGTTGCCGCCAGTTTTGGGTTGGGTCCCTGAAAAGTCAACTGGAACAACGTAGATTTCTGGACGCCCGGTCTCGTAGCCCGCGTAGGCTAGCCATTTGCCATCCGGCGAAATCCTGGTATAACGGGCGTCCGTTGCTGGTTGCAGCAGCGGGTAACGATTGTGTTGGCCGGTCGTGTCTGCGACCCAGGTTTCCCACTTGCTGTTGATCTCGCTCCCGTGAGAGTCGAAGACCACGTAACGATCATCCGGCGACCATCCCGTGACCGCTGATTCGCCCGGCATCGAAATCAACGTCGTCTCCACCCCGTTAGCCAAATCACGCACGTGCAACTCGGCGGTCTGGCCCACATCGAAGGCTATTCTTCGCCCATCGTGGGACCAGCTCGGGTCGCTGCTGATATCATTGAAGGTGAGACGGGTGTGCGTTGCCGCAATTAGATCATAGAGCCAGACAGCGCCTTTGCCCGCGCTGGCTTCATCTACTTCGACCAACAACTGATTACCAGAAGGCGACAGACTGACACCGAAGTAACTTCCAATTCCAGGCAGGCTCCCAAGCTGTTTGCCTGTGCGGTCGAGCCATAGCAGTTGTGTGCTCAAGCCAGAGGCTCCGCCTTCATATACCAGCACACCATTGCTCGATACGGAGAAGGCGCCAAAATTGAACTGGGGATCAGCCCGGACCTTTTCCGCCACCGAAATCGGGTCACCGGTGAACTGAAGACGTGCAGGATCAAAAGGTTGTGCGAGCAGCGTCGTTCCACGCACAAAGAGAAGGTTCCCTTGGCTGTAACTAGCGCTGGAATCGATTTCCGGAATGTCAGCCAATCTGTGCCCGGCCTTAAGCGACCCAGAAGCTAAGAAGACATGAGGAGCCTGGACCACAAAAAGATAGTGATCGCCGTCAGGGAGTAAGAGCGGGAAACGGTGGCTGCCCTCCAATTTCGATTTGTCCAGCCGAGTGATCGGCGCCGGCCTCCCACCGGACGCAGATACCTTGTAGAGCCCTCCGTCGCGCATCCCAAAGATAATGAAACCCTGTTCGGACCACGATCCCCCGCGGCCCTCAGTGACATCGCAGATGGCACTGGGCACTCCGCCATTCACGGTAACTTTCTTGAGTTTTTCGTCGGCGAAGAAGGCAACTGAGCGGCCGTCGGGAGACCAGAAGGGATAGCTTGCGTTTTCGGTCTCGGGCAGTGGCCGGGGCTCAGCCGAATCTAGCGGCCGCACCCACAGCGACTTCACGCCTTCCGCTGTCGTGGCCAGAAAAGCAATCTGTTTTCCGTCGGGAGAGACGGTAGGCGCACCGGCGACTCCCATGGTGTTCAGCGTCGCTTTCTCGGGTGCGGGCACGTAGAACTCAAAATTTCCCGGCGAAGATGTCCGCAACCGCCAATACGCCACGCCTGCAATGGCGGCAAACAGCAGCGCCATTCCTGCGGCCAGGACGGGGACCAGCTTTCTTCTTGCGCGTGGGGCCGCCGCGGCCTGAGCAGAAGACTGCGAAATCCAGCGCAACTGCGAGGCTACATCGGACACGCACTGCCACCGTGCTTCGGGATCCTTTACCAGACAGGTACTGACCAGATGCTCCAGCGCCGGTGGAGACATCGGCCGGATCGAGGAAATCGGCTGTGGCTCGGAAGCCAAGATCGCCGCGACCACACTCGCCGTCGTCTTCCCCGCGAACGCCCGCTTGCCTGTCGCCATCTCGTACAGCACCGCTCCCAGCGCAAAGATGTCGCTGCGTGCGTCGGCGTCATTGCCTTCTACCTGCTCCGGCGACATGTACTGAAATGTACCCACCACCGTGCCTTGTGCGGTCAGGGGGTGACTACCGCCGGGGGACATCAGCGTCGCGGTGAGGCCCGACGACGGCGGCTTCTCCTGCGTCGCGGCCTTCGCCAGCCCGAAGTCCATCAGCTTGGCCCCGGTCTTGGTCAGCATCACGTTCCCCGGCTTCAGGTCACGATGCACCACACCGTTCTTGTGGGCTCGCTCCAGGCCCTCGCAAATTTCGATTGCGTACTTCAAAACCTGTTCGGGAGAGAGCGCACCCTTGGCCAGGCGGTCAGCGAGGGTCTCGCCCTCCAGGTATTCCATTACCAGGTAGTCAATTCCGTCCTGGTGGCCCACGTCGTGCAGGGTGCAGATGTTGGGATGATTGAGAGACGAAATGGCCCGCGCTTCGCGCTCGAAGCGCTGCTTGGCCTCAGGGCTATCCGAGAGATGAGAAGGCAGAATCTTGACCGCGACGGTGCGGTCGAGGCGGGTATCCCGCGCGCGATACACTTCGCCCATGCCGCCGGCGCCCAGCGGTGACTGGATCTCATACGGCCCGAGTTTCGTGCCAGAGGTTAGAGCCATCCGTGGGCGCCATTATATTCCCAAGGAAGGGCGTCGCAGCCAACCCGACAATTCTGGACGTGTGGTCGCTAGCCTTACCTTACCGCATTATGTAAGGGTTGCCCGTCATCCAGGCACAATCCAGAGAATCGCCGCTAGTCAGCTGCCGACGGAGGTCCGTGAGGGACAATTGTGCCTGCAGCTTCACTTCCTGCAGGTGTGCAGAATCAACCGTTCGTTCCGTGGACTGCGAGTCCATTCGGGACTCGGCATGTAGATTGTTGTCCTATAATGCAGGCCCATGCCTTCCACGCACTGGGATGCCCTTCCGTTCGTAAAGGGCAAGAATCAGGAGGACGCACGTGTCCACCCTTTCAAGTTGTACTAGCGCCGCAACGGATCGGCGCAGTAAAGCTGCAGTTATGCTTCTCGCTGCCCTGTGGGCATCCTCGTGTCTGTGGGCGGCCGAGCACCCGCTCGATCCCTTGAGCAAAGACGAAGTCGCAACCACAGTTTCGGTCTTGAAAGCCGAGGGAAAGGCAACCCAACAAAGCCTTTTCCTGATGATGTCGCTGCACGAGCCCCCGAAAGCCGAGGTCCTGCAATTTCGAGCAGGCGACAACATGCGCAGAGAGGCGTTCGTGCAGGTCTACGAGCCTGTGCAGCGACAGTCTGCACGAGGCTGTCGTCGATCTAAATAAACGCTCCGTGATCTCCTGGAAGGCAAAGCCAGGAGCTGAGCCGGCCATGACCAATGAGAACGAATATGGGAGAGTGGTCCCGCAGGCGGTGCGCGCGGACAAGCGGTGGCAGGAAGCGATGAGGCGTCGAGGGATCATCGACCTCAACAATGTTGTGGTCGATGCTTGGCCGCCTGGATACTTTGCCATACCCGAGGACGAGGGCAGGCGGCTTGCCAAGGCGCTGTTTTATTACCGGGGGACCGCACAGAATCAATATGGGCGCCCGATTGAGGGTGTGGTTGCGGTGGTGGATGTGGCCACTGGGGAGGTGCTCAGAGTAGTGGATACCGGAGTAGTGCCGCTACCTGCGGAAACCGCGGATCTCGATTCCAAGTCGATTGGAAAGCAGCAACAGGCACCGAAGCCTTTAGAGATTGCGCAGCCCAAGGGAAGCAGCTTCGAAATTGCTGGCAACGCGGTGCGCTGGCAGAACTGGCATTTTCGATTTGGATTCAACCCGCGCGAGGGAGTGGTGCTGTACACGGTGGGTTACGAAGAGGATGGGAAGATCAGGTCTGTCCTTTACCGGGGCTCAGTATCGGAGCTTGCAATGTTCTACGCAGACCCCAGTCCGGCGTGGTTCTTTCGCAACGTGTTCGATGAAGGCGAGGTTGGCTTGGGCTTGCTCACTGCATCGCTTGAACCCGGAGCCGACGCTCCCGCAAACGCCGTTTTTGTCGATGGGCTGATGCCGACCGAGAGCGGCGGGACAACCCAGGTGCCCAGGGCTATGGCGCTCTTCGAGCGGGACGCCGGCATTCTGTGGAAACATAACGAGCTGGAAGGAGGCCACAACGAAACCCGCCGCGCCAGGGAACTAGTGCTCAGCTCGGTAGCCACTATCAGCAACTACGATTACTGCTTCAACTGGGTGTTCCATCAGGATGGCGTGCTGGAAATGGAGGTTATTCTGACCGGGATCGTGGAACCGCAAGGTGTATCTCCGGGGAGCACGCCCAAATTCGCCCAGCGCCTTACGCGTAACCTAGCTGCGGTGCACCATCAGCATTGGTTCAACTTCCGGCTGGATCTTGATGTGGACGGTGCGGCCGGCAATTCCGTCGTGGAAATGAATGCGGAGACCCTTCCCGCAGATCGCGACAATCCCTATAACCGGGCCTTTGTGGAGAAAGAAACCACGCTCGCGACAGAGCGAGAGGCTCAAAGGCAACTGAACGAGGCCACGGGACGGATGTGGAAGGTGATCAATACTGGCGTAAGAAACGCGCTGGGAGAGCCCGTCGGCTATGCGCTGGTTACGGGGGAGAATTGCCTGCCGTTCCTACCGGCCGATTCTTGGCCGCGCAAGAGGATGGGTTATGTGAACGCTCATCTATGGGTGACGCCGTATGAGCCGGATGAGCTCTACGCGACAGGAGACTATCCGTACCAGGGCAAAGCCGACGGCGGACTGCCCAAGTGGACGAGCGCGAATCGCTCGATTGCTAACAAAGACGTAGTGCTGTGGTACACGATGGGGGTTTCTCACGCAACGCACGATGGGCGGGCGCTGCGCATCCTGGTGGTGATCGACGAATATACGCGGGAGTGCTTGGGGTTGCGGGTGGCGCGGCGTTTGGGAAGTTTGCAGGTGATCGAAACCTTGGCGGATGTGATGTTGGTGCGCGGGATCCCCCAGCATATTCGTTCGGACAATGGGCCGGAGTTCATTGCCGAGGAGTTGCGGAGGTGGCTGGGCAAGCTGGGCACGAAGACGCTGTACATCGAGCCTGGGAGTCCGTGGGAGAACGGGTACTGCGAGAGCCTCAACGGGAAGCTGCGGGATGAGTTCTTGAACGGCGAGATTTTTTACTCGCTGAAGGAGGCACGGATTCTGACGGAGAGATGGCGCGTGGAATACAACACCCAACGGCCGCACTCGGCGCTGGGCTACAGGCCACCGGCACCGCAAGCCATCTTGCCGGGGCAACCGGGGCATGGAGATATGGAAAACGCTCCGCGTTTCCCACATCCCCACACCCCCGGCGACTACGACGGACAAATATCTAACAAGGCGTTACACTAACATTCCACTTGGTACAAAAGATCGGTCAGGCCAGTACCAGCTTGGAAAGATCTGGCTTGCCAGCAAACTTTTTCCATGGCGTGGAGGCATTGAGATCATCAACCGACGGATTTCGCCCCGCTCCACCGCCTCAAGTTTCTCAACCATCAGGCGATGGTGCGCAGCGAGTTCGAATCCCGCCCGGTGGGCTATCGCGTAGCAGGCCAAGTCGCCACGAGCCAAAGCCAACACATCGGTCGCGTCGGGGTTCACTCGGCCTCCAGCGTGGGATGGCGGGCCAAGTAGGTTCTGGCAATTCGGTCGGCTGTGTCAGCATCGAGTTGCACAGTCACGACATTCATCGGCTCCCTTTCCTGCAACTCTCCTGTCAATTTCGCCTCCAACTCGAAAATTCTGAGCAGCTCGGGCACCGCAGCTAATGCGGTTCGGAAGTCGCCAGCATCTTCTGCCTTACTCTTGATTCGCTTCGTGTCCCGCTCCAGCGATTGGAGTTTCCGTAGCACCGTCTCAGAGTCTGGCTGCTGTCCTGACTGAGAGAGGTCGGCAAGCTTTAGCCGCACAAGGCTGTTCTCAAATCTCGTTAGCCGCTTGCGCACAGTGATTAGGTTCACGGTGTCTTACCCCCTTGGCTCTCGCAGTCGATCTTCAGCAACTGCGTGGAGATAAGAACTCGCGGATGCGACGCCCAGACAGACGGATACGTCGGTCCAAGTGG
>JBGPJK010000249.1:0-6871 GCA_041485425.1 Terriglobia bacterium
GCCTGACACTCGGCTGGCCATGGGGGAGAAATACTCCTTCCTCCCTCACCTCACGCACCCATTCTAGGCCGTTGGCGTAAAGGAATCGACAAGAAACCGGCGCTACAACAGCGGCTGGTTTCCAAATTGGTGCTAAACCAGCGAAGAGCTGTGCATCTGTGGACCTTGACCCCACTTCCCAACAAGTCGGTAAAACAGGTTCCGGTCGCCGAATTTACTCCTTCAGCAACTGCCGCGCAATCACCAGCCGCTGAATCTCGCTAGTCCCCTCGCCGATGGTACACAGCTTCACGTCGCGGTAGAACTTCTCCGCCGGATAGTCCTTGATGAACCCGTACCCACCGTGAATCTGCACGCCCTCATTGGCGCACCGCACCGCCACCTCGCTGGCGTACAACTTGGCCATGGACGATTCCTGGGTGGTCTTCAGTCCGGCGTCTTTCATGGAGGCGGCGCGGAACGTCAGCAGCTTGGCCGCCTCGATCTCAGTGGCCATGTCGGCCAGCTTCCACTGGATGGCCTGAAACTCGCTGATGGCTTTGCCGAACTGCTTGCGCTGCTTGGAATACTTCAGCGCCGCCTCGTAAGCGCCTTCGGCCATGCCCAGTGAGAGCGCGGCGATCGAAATGCGCCCGCCATCGAGCACCTGCATGGCGTCGATGAAGCCGTCGCCTTCTTTGCCCAGCAGGTTTTCAGAGGGAATCAGGCAGTCTTCGAATATCAGCTCTGCCGTATCGCTCGCCCGTAGCCCAAGCTTGTTCTCTTTTTTCCCGGCACGAAAGCCCTTGGTTCCCTTCTCCACGATGAAGGCGGAGAGTCCGTGGGTGTGGGCGGCGCGATCGGTCACGGCGATCACCACCACCACATCGGCATAGTGGCCGTTGGTGCAGAAGGTCTTGGTACCGTTGAGCAGCCAGTGGTTTCCTTTGCGCACCGCGGTCATGCGCGCGCTGCCGGCGTCAGAACCGGCAGAGGGTTCGGTCAGGCCCCAGGCGCCGATGTACTCTCCAGTCGCGAGCTTGCTGACGTACTTCTTCTTCTGCGGTTCGGTGCCGGCAAGGAAAATGTGGTTCGAGCCCAGCGAAGTGTGTGCAGCAACGATAATGCCCACCGAGCCGTCCACCCGCGAGAGTTCCTCGATGGCGGTGACGTACTCGACATAACCCATGCCGGCGCCGCCGTACTCGGGCGGGAAAACCGTGCCTAACAGCCCCAGCTTGCCCAGTTCCTTGATGGTAGCCAGCGGAAACTCCCCGGGCTCGTCCCATTCCATGACGTGGGGAGCGATCTCGCGCTCGGCAAATTCGCGCACGCTCTTCTTGAGTTGAAGCTGTTCCTCGTTGAGCAGGAAATCCAAGGTCCCTCCAGTGACAACCAGGCGCCGCATCGCGGCGCGATATAACGCGCGCTTCGATGGGGACCGTTCATTAGAACACAGCGGTATGAGGAGGAAAAGTTACCGCCGGAGCGGGCAATGCGAGATCGCGGAACACTGCACCTGGCCTGGATTGCGGGGCCTTCCAACAGGGTGGCAGTCGGCGTGAAGCATCCTCGTTATGCCGACTTCTTCGCGCCCCTCCCAAAGATCTTGCGCGCCATCCACAGTGGGGCTACGAATACGTGCGCCGGGTTGGTGAGGAAGGCGGGTTTGTTGCCCTCGATGAAGTGGCCCAGCCAGGCGAGGGCGAAGGCCGCCGGAATCAGCAGCAGGCCAATGATCCAGTGGAACCACACCACGATGATGGATGAGAAGCCGACCGGGATGGCAATCATGTGCAGGGCGCGGTTTACGGGATGGTTGTGTGCGCCGTCGTAATGCGAGTAAAGACCCATTCAGCACCCCAGGTGTCGGAGATTATACCCCGATTTTCGGGGATCGGGCTTCGGCGGATGGGGCTGCACCGGAAAGGAAGCTCTGGAAGACTTCGTTGGAGAGCAGGCGGCCGCGGGGCGTGAGCCGGATGAATTCACCGGTCCGATCGATCAAGCCCGCCTCCATCAATTGCTCAATCTCTGCTGAGAATTCGGCTGCTGAGTCTGGTCCGAATTCGTAAGCTACCTGGCGCAAGTCCACCCCGCGGGCCAGGCGCAATCCGAGAAAGAAGGCTTCCTCCAGCGCGGCGCGGGTGGAAACGGGGGTGCGAGTCAGCGGGCCTCCGGCGGTGTATTTCTCCAGCGAATCCGGGGTGGAGAAGCGTACGGCCTGTTCCCGGTTCGTTTCCTGCTTCCGGCGGACCTCCAGCATCGAATGTGCGTCCACGCCGAACCCTAAGTATGGTTGCCGGGTCCAGTATTTCAGGTTGTGGCGCGATTCGTGTCCTGCACGCGCGAAGTTGGAGATCTCGTATTGCCGCACACCGGCGGTGTCCAGGCGCTCGCAGGCCATGCTGTACAGGTCGGCGGTGAGATCTTCGTCGGGGACAAAGTGCGCGTGATATCTTGTACCGCCCGCAATCAGTTCGCGGCCAAGGCGGGAATCTTCGTCCACCTCCAGCATGTAGACACTGGCGTGGGGGGCGTTGCAAGCAATGAGTTCGTCGAGGGAAAACTGCCAGCTCTCTGCGGTCTGGTGGGGCAGGCCGGCAATCAGATCGATGTTAATGTTCACCATGCCGGCGGCGCGCAGTTGCGCCATGTCATCGAGGATGGTGGCCCGCTTGTGCAGGCGTCCCACCGAGGCCGCTTCGAGGTCGACGAAGGACTGCACCCCTAGGCTCACCCGGTTCACGCCGCACCGCTGGAGAGTTTCGAGCCGGGGCGGCGTGAGGGTGCCGGGAGCGCATTCGACCGTGATCTCCGCGTCCGGCTGGACATCGAAATTTTGCGAAATGGTGACAAACATCCGCTCCAGCTGGGTTATATCGAGTACGGTAGGAGTCCCGCCGCCCAGGTACACGGAATCCACCGCGTGATCGAGGCAGCCGCCCATCTGTTCGGCGGTCTGGTTGGCACGTTCGATGTCAGCGCAGACGCGGTCCACGTAGCGCTGAAAGACCGCGCGGGAAAAGACGTCGGAGGCAAAGTTGCAGTAGCTGCACTTGCTGCGGCAGAACGGCACCGAGATGTAGAGGCCCAGGGGCACAGGTCATTATGGCCTTTTGGCTGTAACCCCGCACTTGGGATGTGCATCTGAATCAAGACCGGCAGTCGCTTTGGTGAATTATGCTTCCTCGCGTTGTCATTACCGGCCTTGGCGTGGTCAGCCCGAACGGCATGGGCAAAGAGGCGTTTTGCCGGGCGATTCTCGCCGGGAAGTCAGGCGTGAAGCGCATTTCGCGCTTCGATCCGTCTGCTCTGCCGGTGCAGATTGCGGGCGAGATTCCTGATTTCGACGAACTGGCCTGGGTGGACGCGCGCGAGCGCAAGCATGTCTCCCGCGTCGTGCCGCTGGCCCTGGCGGCGTCGAGCGAAGCCATCCGGGATGCGGGCCTCGACCCGACCGCCATGTCGATGGACGAAAAGCGCGAGATCGGCGTGATTCTCGGTACCGGCGGCGGCGCCCAGGAATTCTCCGAGGAGCAGTACCGGCTGTGGCACACCGGACACATCAAGCAAGTGAGTTTGTTCTGCATTCCCAGCGGGACCATGGGAACCATCCCCAGCGAAGTCAGCATGCGCTTCGGGTTCCGCGGCTACAGTCACGTCGTCACCACTGGTTGCACTTCCTCGACCGACGCCATCGGCTACGCCTACCAACATATTCAAGCGGGAGTGCTGCCTACGTTTCTGGTGGGCGGGGTAGATTCGGCCATCACGCCGGGAATCATCAAGGGCTATTCCCTGCTGCGAGCGCTGACGACTTCGTGGAACCACGCGCCGGAACGCGCCTCCCGCCCGTTTTCCGCCGACCGCGACGGCTTCGTAATCGCCGAGGGCTCGTGGATGTTCATCCTCGAAGATTACGACCACGCCCGGGCGCGGGGTGCGCGGATTTACGCCGAGATCGTGGGTTACGGGTCCACCTGCGAGGCCTTCCACCGCGTGCGCATGAGCGATTCGCCGGAGGAACCCGCGCGGGCAATCACGCTGGCTCTGGAAGAAGCTCAACTCCAGCCGGAGAACGTACAGTACGTCAACCTGCACGGGACTTCAACGGAAATGAATGACCGCGTGGAGACCCGGGCCCTCAAGCTTGCCCTGGGCGAGCACGCCCGCAAGATTCCCATGTCCAGCCTGAAATCACAGATCGGGCACGCCCAGGGCGCGTGCGGCTCCGCCGGAGTTGCCGCCACTCTCATCGCGATGGAGCACGGCAAGATCCCACCCACCATCAATCTCGATGTCCCTGACCCCGAGTGCGACCTGGACTACGTCCCGGATGTGGGCCGGACAGCGCAGATCGAGCATGCCATCTGCAACTGCGTGGGGTTCGGGTCGAAGAATTCGGCGTTGGTGCTCTCAAAGATCGCTTAATGTAATGTTCCTTTTGGTAAGCTCCCCACAGGCAAACGGTGGCTATGCCTTCAGTTCGATCATCCCGATCGGCTCGATATCACGCGAGAGAAAAATCGTCGCCTTGCCTTCGGACAAGGGGCGCGCTTCTGTCTGGGTGCACCGTTGGCGCGGCTGGAAGGGCAGATCGTTATCAACCCGCCCTTTCACTGTGACGCGCCGGTATTCAGCAGTACCTCCACCGAATCGCTTCCATCCAGAAGGACCAGGTCGGGATAGCCATCACCGTTCAGATCGCCGACTGCTGTAGCGATAGGGACAAGAGTGCCGGTTGCGTAGTTGCCTTCATGAGTGAAGCTGGCATTGCCTTGTCCAAGGAGAAAGTAAATACCGTCGAGAGCGCTCTTCGGCGCTCCGATGGCTACATCGTCGAAGCTATCGAGGTTAAAATCGGCGACCGCCGTTGCCTGAGGCTTCGGCGGCGAAGGCAGAGTGATGGGTGCTTGCAGGGTCCCATCGCCGTTGCCCAAGGCAATGACGACTTTGTTCTGCTGCGTGGTGGTGTTCTCCAGCGTCGTGATCACGTCAACCTTGCCATCGTTGTTGAAGTCGCCGATGCCGACATAGTGGGGATTCACTCCGACATGGTTGCGGATGGCCTTCTGGAATGTGCCGTCGCCATTGCCGAGCAGGACGGCAACGATGCTGCCGGTAGTGCCGGTGGCGAAGTCTGGGATGCCGTCGCCATCGAAGTCAGCAACCTCAATCGAATTCGGGTTCACACCGGCGGAGTAGGACACGTATGGTTGAAAGGTGCCGTCGCCGTTGCCGAGGAGCACGGCAACTCCTCCTCTAGCGTAGCCTCCATCCGAGCTCATCACGGCTACATCCGCGTTGCCATCCCCGTTAAAATCGCCGACCGCTGCGATTGTTGGGAACGGGCCAGCAGGATACCAAACGGGAGCTTGAAACGTGCCGTCGCCATTTCCTAGAAGGATATTCAATACAAACGCTTGGCTGTCGGCGGATGCCACCGCAAGGTCGAGCCTGCCATCTTTGTTGAAGTCGCCAGCCGCCAATCCCCTGGCGGTTCCATAGTCAGTGGCGTGAAATGATATCGCTGGCTGGAACGTGCCATCCCCCTTTCCCAGTAAAACCCACGCCCCTTCGTTTGGCGCTGTGACGGCGATGTCCAGCACTCCGTCGCCGTTGAAATCGCCCAAAGCGACAAAAGACCCGGCAACCCCGCTGGCGATTTTGTACTTAGCTACCGGTGCAAACTGGCCGGCGAAACTGGCAGCCGACAGGCCCGTTGTAAGAATGAGCAACCTAACTGCGAACTTCATGACTACTCCTCCTGTTACCTTTCATCTTGCTGTTTGAAACTCAAGACCTACGTTCATCGGCTCACCGTCATCGTGAACTGAAACGCGTCGATGTCCATGCTCTTGCTGCTCGCGTTGTTCGACTGGATGTCGAAGAACGGCAGTAGCGCCCCTCCGGGAACGTGTGAGGTGACCGTTCCCAAGAGCATGTCGTTGTCCCAGAAAGAAACATTGTTGGCTCCGTCGTTGACAATCTGAAAGGTATGAAACACATTGTCAGCGGTCGTGCTACTCGACGTTGTGGAAGACATGCTGGACGAACGCGCTACTCCAGTCCAGGTTCCAGTGGTGTTTTCGAAGTAGACCCCATTGTTCGGTGGTGCAGCGCTGGCGTCGTCAGCGAAACCCATCCTTATTGTTGTCGTGGCAGAATTGTTTTCGATCTTGATGATGAGGGCCGCGCGGAATGCAACTCCGCTCAGAGCGGCGAACGCCTGGGCAGCATTCGCATCATGCCCGAGCCAAGTCTCGGCGAGAACCGCGTTCGATGTGGATGTCCGCTGCAATATTCCGGGATGGGCAGCTTGCCCTACCAGCTTGGCTATATTGTCGCCCGTGAAGGCCCAGCCGAGTTCCCCAATTGTGCCGTTGGTCGTCCCCGCCGCGAAGAAATCGTCGGTGAGCGTCACTGAATTGCGAACTTGGGGTGCCGGTGCGACCTGCCCCGGCCCAACTTGGTGGCTGGAGGTGGCGTAGTGTACTGCGGTATGCGCCCGGCAGTCTGCTGGGCGGCGGTGAGCGGAAGCCAGCAGGCGATGGATGAGAGAACAAAGACCAGAACTACCCCCCCCGAGTTTGTTGGACGTACAGGGTTCCTCCTGGTCTGAAGTAGACTTGGGACCCTAACTGCATCGCTCGGTCCGGCTGGATGAGAAGGGGGAAGGAACAGGCGTCATCCAAGGCGCTCGTACAATGCTCTAGTTTGGGATTATTGTCAATGGGCGGAGGTTTGACCTGTCGTTAGCACATGATATGTCCGGTTGATTAAGCAAGTGAAGTGTCCGCTTTCAGGCGGCGAGGGTAGGAGACCATGCAGGGCATGTTCTCTTACACGCAGGCCGCAGTGGAGCGGGCGATGAAGGTACAGGAAGTGA
>JBGPJK010000250.1:0-6865 GCA_041485425.1 Terriglobia bacterium
GCCCGTCCAGCCGAGCGAAGCTCGGCGGTACTTCACAGCCGGTTAATCAACGCCGCCACATACCCCGCCCCAAATCCATTATCAATATTGACCACGCTCACATTCGACGCGCACGAGTTCATCATCCCCAGCAACGCCGCCACGCCCTTGAAAGCCGCCCCATAACCCACGCTGGTCGGCACCGCAATCACCGGAACGCCCACAAGTCCGCCGACCACGCTGGGCAGCGCGCCTTCCATCCCCGCGCACACAATGACCACCCGCGCCCGGGTCAAGCTGGCCCGGTTCGCCAGCAGACGATGAATACCGGCCACGCCGACGTCATAAAGATGCTCGACATCGTTGCCCATGATCTCAGCGGTCACGACGGCTTCTTCCGCCACCGGAATGTCGCTGGTCCCCGCCGAGACCACGGCGACCGTTCCCTTCCCATACTTTTTCCTGTCCTGCTGCAGCACGATGGCCCGCGCCAGTTCGCGGTACTCGGCGCGACGCAGCTTCTTTTTCACCGCGGCAAACTGCTCCGCAGTGGCGCGCGTGGCCAGAACATTGCCGCCATGTTTCGCCAAACGCGCAAAGATCTCCGCCATCTGCGCTGGCGTCTTCCCAGGACCGAACACCACCTCGGGCATTCCCACCCGCAACCGGCGATGGTGATCGACCTTGGCAAATCCCAGGTCCTCAAAGGGCAGATGCCGCAGGCGTTCGACCGCCTCGTCGGGCGAGAGCGTGCCCTTGCGCACCTGCTCAAACAATTTGCGGATGGATTCGGCGTTCAAAGAAGCACTCAGCCGTCAGCACTCAGCCTGTCTAGAGTAGCACCTGAAACGCATCCCAGCCGCGTAGCGGCAACATAGGAAAGCCCGGCACGGAAGTGCCGGGCAGGCCGGACACCGACGATTGAGTCCCATCAGGGACGACACATCCGTTTCGGTCATGGGAGGTGTTCGACAAAGACGCGCTCGACGACAGCTGAGACACTCAAACGCGTCGCATCCCAGCCGCGGAGCGGCAACATAGGAAAGCCCGGCACGGAAGTGCCGGGTAGGCCCCAGACACCGACGATTGAGTCCCGTCAGGGACACCACACCCTTTTCGGCCAGCCCACCTGTTCGACAGAGACGCTGCCCGAGGACCGCCAAGACATCTAAGTGCGTCGCATCCCAGCCGCGTAGCGGCAACATAGGAAAGCCCGGCACGGAAGTGCCGGGTAGGCTGGGCACCGACGATTGAGTCCCGTCAGGGACGACACCAGTCCCGTAGGGACGCTTACTACCCGAACACGTATTGCGGGTCGTAATCTACACCGGATTTCTTCAGGAGCAAAACAAACTCATCCTCAAACGAACGCTTGGCGTGATGTTCGGATTGATTCTCGATGTATTCCTTCACCGCATCGACATTGGAGGAACTGACGCTGAATGCGCCGTAGCCTTGCTGCCAGGAAAAATCAATACCGTGCTCCCCAAGCCAGCGCGAGGAGTTTCCTTTCAGTACCTGCATGGCCTTCGCCAGAGTGATGTCCGATGGCAAAGCAATCAGCAAATGTGCGTGGTTTCCGGTGCCACCTGCGGCTAGAACTGCGATGCGGTGATTGGCGCCAATTCCTGCGAAGTATTTCCAAAGCTTGGAACGTAGTTCTGGCGGAATGATTTCACGGCGCTCTTTGGTGCTGAACGCGCAATGGATGAGGACGTTTGGATACGTGTGCGCCATGGTGTCGTCCCTACGGGACCCGGCACTTCCGTGCCGGGCTTTCCTATGCTTTGCCTACGGCAATGAGGTGTGCTTGAGCCGGCACTTGTCCCGCTCCACATAAGTTTCGCCCGCAACTGATCCATAAGGATGTGCCGATGGTCAGTTCGTGGTGGTTCAATTGACCGTGAAATCCTAGAGGCCCGCTACGAATCCGCCCCCGCCCCTCGCGCCTTCTTGCGCCGCACCTTGCCTGCCAGTTCCAGATACGCTTCTCTCGCCTTGCCCGGCTCTTCCAGTTGGGTCAGGAACACGCGCCGCAACATGCTCGTGGTCACCCGTCCCTCCAGATACGCGTCGTACAACGCACTGCCCAGCATGTAGCCCAGCAACTGGGCACTGGCGTCAAACTTCTTCCGTTCACATTCCGGCGTCACATGCAGCAACTGGCGCTCTTCGCCATCTGCGGTGGATGCCCGGGCGGGATACAACACTCTTGAGCCCAAGTACCCCAGGGCGTGTTCCAGCGTCCGCGTATAGAAACGGTCTGCCATGTCACGGCGATGCTCAGCGTTATTGCGCTGCGGCAGACCCCGGCAAGCGTGGTGCAGAAAACGCGTCACCTCTTCGCCGGCGTACATCATCTGGAATTCGCCGATGTAGAAAGCATTGGCTCGCGCCAGGTACACGCAGCCCCGTTCCTCGACGTGGCGCAGCATGGCGGCCATCGCCTCCTCGCTGGTTCCTTTGCGCGCCAGCAAGCGGCGTAACCGCGCGCCCGACGCAGCACCGTACACCTCCGGCAACAGATCCACCAGGAACTTCGGCTGCGTACCGTTGTGCGAGGCGTAGCGGTTGATTCCGAGGAAGCGCATAAGGCTGTCAATCAGGTTGTAGATGGTGGGCGCCAGGTCCGGCCCTTCTTCTTCGCTCCGTCCCCAGCGGCTCAGATGCAGGCGGTAGTTCTCGTACTTCTCCAGGGGCGTCGAGTTGAACGCGCACACTACGCCGTCCCGCACCCGCACCGCTTCCACCTGATTGCAGCGTTCGCCCGCGGCCCGCCAATAAAGCGCATCCACGTTCTGCAGGACAGTGAGTACGCGCTCGTCCTTTAACTGCTCACGCAACGCACGGGGTAGGTGCCCCGGAGCCAGGTGGGACTCGCCAAACAGAACCATGATCACCGCATTGGGATGGCGCTGGCGGATCTCCGCGATCTTATGCGCCGCATGACGGTCACGCGCCCCGATCTTCCGCAAGTCTTCTCGAGGCATGCAGTCCAGACCGTAAATCCCCTCGGCATGCTCGCGCGCCGTCACCAGCAACTCGTAAAACGGAACCCAGTCGTAACCCCAATCGAGATCAAAGCGGATGCGCTGCCGTAACTCTTCTTCGTCAATTTCCCGCCGCCACCATTCATCGAGAATGTGCTGGTCGCGCGCGAAGATGGTCTCCAGTCCCAGCACCACGGGACGGTCCCCAGGCTGGGCACGTCCTTCCAGCAGACTCGCAGCAAACCGTTGCGAAGCCGACAGCGCGTGATAATCCCCGATCAAAACTACGTCTGCCCCGCCAACCCGCGCCTTGAGTTCCTGGGAATCGATAACCGACTCATACGAGCGGAACGCCTGGCCGAATTCCTGCAAATACTTGCGCTGGCTGCTGGAATCGTGGGCCCGAATCTCGCGCTGCACCCCGGCCAGCGCAAAGTGCTGCGCCGCACTGCGCCGCGATCGCAAGTTGGTGGTCGAAGCCATGTCTTGTTGTAGCGCCGGCGTCTCGCCGGCTGTCGCGGGGGCATCCTGCCCCCACCTCCGGGTCGATCGTCCAGTCTTGGGTCGGAAACCCTTCAGCGTCGGCCAACAACGAACGACCAAAGCCCAACGCCCGCGCCTTGACTTGCCGGCCCCGCCGTCCCTATGCTCAGAACTCCAGAAACGGCAGCCGAAACCGGAGCCCTCTTGCCTAACCACCCACCGCAGAACCTGACGGTCGCCACCACCGGCGCCAGCGGCTCGCTTTTTCTCAAGCACTTCCTGCTCGCCGTCGAACGCGACCAGCGTGTCCAAACTGTGAACTTCGTCGCCTCCGACAGCGCCCTCCGCGTCATGGCGGAAGAGCTCAGCCTGCGCGGCCGCAGCAACCTCGTCGGCAAGATACTCGGCAAAGCCTCGCGTAAAATTCAGCAACAGGCCAATGCCGATATCGGCGCCAACATCGCCAGCGGCTCCTATCCCGCCGACGCCATGGTGGTGATCCCGTGCAGCGTCGGTACGCTTGCCCGTATTGCCAATGGCATTGCCGCACAATTGATCGAGCGCGCCGCCGACGTCTGTCTCAAGGAGAAGCGTCCCCTGGTGCTCTGCGTCCGCGAGACCCCGCTCAACAAAATTCACATCCGCAACATGTACCGGGCCGCCGACGCCGGCGCCACCGTCTTCCCCCTCATCCCCGCCTTCTACAACCGCCCAGCCAGCTTGGATGTCATGGCCCGCGAGTTCGCTTACCGCGTCCTCGCCCACCTCGGCCTGCCCCAGCCCGACGCCTACCGCTGGAAAGGCTGAAAGATCAGCGAGTTACACGAGTCCGCCGACTTCGGGGGATATCCAAGTGTAGGAACTTCGCCTGCCTAGGGACAGATTACGAAGGGAATGCGACCTAGGGCGATACTCGGTCTCTGGTCGTGGTGCAGTTTTGCGCGATCCGACTCCGTACGGGCGTCATCCTGAGCCCGCCGCGGGCGAAAGCCTGCCCTGAGCGAAGCCGAAGGGGATCTGGCGTGCAGCGGCGCGGGGCCCGGGGTTCCCAGCGTCTTGCCGCCGCGCGCCAGATCCAATCGACGCCCATTGTCAATAATTGATATCTATTGTTAATCGTTTTACACTGTAAGCCATGAACGTCAATCTAGGCGCTGTCTTCGACGAGTTCGTCGCGGAGATGCTTGGTACCGGTCTCTACCAGTCCCAGAGCGAAATATTGCGGGAAGGACTGCGCTTGCTCAAGGAGCGGGAAGACCTGAAGAAGTTTCGACTGGCTGAATTCCGCAACGAAATCAGCCGGGGTGTTGAACAAGCCGACCGCGGCGAGTTTGTGGATGGCCCGCAGACCTTCGCAAAGATCCGAGAGAAGAGCGTGCAACGAAGGCGCGGCAAGGGATGAAGAAGTTTGTTCTTACTCCCCTACTCATACTTGATCGTCTATCGAGCAGCCGATCCCCTGGAAGTGATTCGCGTGCTGCATGCTGCCCGCGATGTGCGGATGCTCTTGGGGATCCCTTCCGAGAAACCGTGACCTGCGGTGACAGCTTCACAGTTCACCCTATAATTGCTGCCTGACCCACCTCCTGGAGGTGCCCATGCTCCGCATCCGCGAACTGGTATCGCTCTCTTGCTTGATCGCATTTTCCGCTCTACCTTTGGCTGCCCAAAACGCCAAACCCAAGGTCCGCGCCCTCACCGCCTTCGTGCGCATTGACAGCACCCATTTCGAATCCCAGGTGAGCGATGCGCTGGCCATGCTCCGCGATGCCAAGCGCGCCTACGAGCAGCGCGGCTACGAAGTCCAAACCATTCACATCACGACTCAACCTTTTTCGGAAATCATCCAGGGGCTCACTGAAACTGAATCCGCGCAGTTTTTCCGCGCCCTGAACGCGCTGGCTGCCCGCGAGTCTTTCATCCCCAACATCGGCCCTGCCATGCTCAATCCGGCCGATCCGCCGCGCGCCGATCAGCTCGCGCGCATCCTCTCCCAGAATGAACAGCTCGAAGGCAGCATCGTGGTCGCCCAGGAGGACGGCGTTCGTTGGCTGGCGGTTCGGGCAGCGGCCAGGGTGATGAAATATCTCTCGGACCACACCGCGCACAGCAATGGCAATTTCCGCTTCGTGGCCACCGCCCTGCTTGGCCCTTACGGGCCGTTTTTTCCCGGCTCCTACCACACCGGGGCCGGCCACCAGTTCTCGGTCGGACTGGAAGCGGCCAACCTGGTCCAGGCGGCACTCGCGGCGCATCCCGGCAACCTCGAGGCTGCGGAGAAAACGCTCGCCGCCGAGCTCAGCCGTTATGACCTGGAATGCGAGCAAATTGCCCGTGAGATCGAGAAACGCTCCGGCTGGACATATGCCGGCCTCGATCCCACCCCCGCGCCTGCCGGAGAAATCTCCATTGGCGATGCCATCGAGAGGTTCACCGGAGCGAAGTTCGGATCAAGCGGCACCATGACGACTGCTGCCATGATCACCCGGGCGGTAAAGTCGGTTCTCGTGAAGCAAGTCGGATATGCCGGCCTCATGGTCCCCGTGCTTGAGGACAGAGTTCTTGCCCAGCGCTGGAGCGAGGGAGCATTCAACCTCGATTCTCTGCTCTCTTACTCGGCAGTTTGTGGAACCGGCCTCGACACGGTTCCTCTGCCCGGCGAGGTCACGGCAGAGCAGCTTGCCCGGATCATCGGCGACATGGCAACCCTGGCATACAAATGGAAAAAGCCGCTTTCGGCTCGTCTCCAACCTGTCGCAGGCAAGAAGGCGGGCGAAAAGACTGAGTTCAACAACCCACATCTCGTGGACGCGACCATCCAGAAGCTGCCGTGACCGAGCAGCAACTCGTCACACTTTACGATGGCGTCATCCTGAGCGAAGCGAAGGACCTTGCGCGCTGTGGCAGGGGTTACCGCCGCACGCCGGATCCCTCGCCCGGCTGAACTGCGCCGGGCATCGGGATGACGCCGGGTCGCCTATCGCCGCTGTTGACCTTTCCGACACCCACTATCGTGCCATTTGCTCCCGAATACGTTTTCGAGTAATGTGGCTTTACACCGGAAAGGAGGTGGTCGGATGACAAGTTCAGATGGCAAATGTAGTACCCAAAGACCAGGTGAGGTGGCTGAGACTTAGAGCTGGTTGCTCTAAGCGGGGTTCCCGGCGCTTCAGGCGTCAGGAAGCTACAGCCCGCACACTACCGGTGAGTTAGGGTTGAATCCGCCCGGCGTAGGTCGCGCCGGGACCCGGAGTTCGCCGTAGAGGCCACGTAGAGTGACCACCTCTTGGTCAATTTCAATCAGTCAACCGGGACGGCCCGCGTGCTAACGCGGGCCGTTCTTTTTGCAGCCACAGATTTTCACGGATCTACACGGATTTAACCCCGAGACTATCCGTGCGAATCAGTGAAAA
>JBGPJK010000251.1:0-6837 GCA_041485425.1 Terriglobia bacterium
GGCGAATGCCTGATCTTTTTCTCCCAGGCCCGCATAAATGACTGCGACGTTGTAGGGCGCGACCCAGGTGTGCGCCGATAACTCTTTCAAATGATCCAGTATCTTTTGCGCTGCGGCCCGGTTCCCCGACAGCGCGTAGGCATGTCCAAGACTTGACCAAGTCTCACTATTGTCCTTCTCCAGTTCGACCGCGCGCTGAAACTCGGCAATCGCTTCCGGCAGTCTTCCTTTTTGCTCATAAGCCCGGCCCAGGAAACAAGCATCAAACCAGAAAGTCGGGTCAAGCTCCTTGGCACTACGCAAGTGCTCAATCGCCGGGTCCCACTGTCGTGTAAAGACCAAAACCGATCCGACGGCGAAGTTCGCTACCGAGGAGTGTGGATCGGCTTGCTGAGATCGCTTGGCTTCCGCCAGTGCCTCGTCCTTTCGCCCCATCGACGCCAGGAACCAGGCGTAGAACACGTGAGCCTCCGAATTGTTGGGACTTAGTTCAATGGCTCGTTTGAACTCGCGTTCGGCGGCGACCCAATTCCACTCGTACCATTGGGTTTCTATAGCCAGTGAAACGTGAGCGTCGGCGTCCGACTCGTCGATCGCCAGCGCCTTCTCAGCCGCATCCTTTGTTTTGGGCCCGGCTTCGTTGGGAGGCATGAACCAATCGTCCTGGTTAATGTAGTTGTAAGCCAAACCGCTGTAGGCCAGCGCATAGTTTGGATCGACGCTGATGGCCTGATTGAAGTAGTCGATGCCTTTGCCAAATCCGTCTTTGGTATATTTGTTCGTGTAGTACTTGCCTTTGAGATAAAGTTGGTAGGCTTCTGGACTGTCCGTTGAGCCTTTCGTCAACTTCTGCTGGTCCTCTGCCGAAAGTTGCGAGCGCAACCGCTGAGAAACTTCCCTGGCGATGTCACTCTGTACCGCCAGCAGATCGGCCAGCTTGCGGTGGTACTGCTCACCCCACAGTTGTTTGCCGTTACGAACGTCGTCGAGTTCGACGTCAATGGTAAGGTCGTCGCCGCGCTGAGCGACGCTGCCCGCGAGCACGGCTTGGACGCGAAGTTCGTCGCCAACCTTTTGGACATCCATCGCCTTACCTTTGTAATGGAAAGCGACACTGTGCGGAATCACCTTCAGACTAGGCAACCGCGCCAGGCTGTTGTTGATGCTTTCGGTGATTCCATCGGAAATGTAGTCCGCATCGGGATCGTTGCTCCGATTCTCAAGCGGTAGAACGGCGATGGAATCGATCCCGCCTGTCCTGGATCCTCTCAGATAAATGGCGACTCCGGCGGAAGCGATCACAAGCAGACTGACGCCAATCGCCAAAGCGTTTGTGCGCCGCTTGATTCCAGAGATGGTCCGTGAAGACAAGAATCGTTCCTCGGCGCGAGACGCGCCCCAATCCGCGGTGGGCACGGCTTGCAATGCCGGGGGTGTTGCCGGCGCCAACTTCTGAGACGTCTGTCGCGCCAGATCGCGAAACTCGTTGCTGACGTCGCGCGCCGTCTGCACCCGGTGGCGCGGATCCTTTTCTAGGCAGCGCCGGATGATGCGGGCCAGATCACCGGGCAGATCAGGACGAACGTCGGCGACGGACGGTGGGGTATCCCTTAGAATCGCCGACACCAACTCGGCCGAAGATGTCCCCTCGAACGGCCGCCGTCCCGTCGCCATCTCGTGGAGCACGACGCCCAGAGAGAAAATGTCTGTGCGATGGTCGAGCGGGCGGCCCGAAGTCTGTTCGGGCGACATGTAGGCGGGTGTCCCCATCACCACGCCCACTTGCGTGTGGCTGGCCGAGGTCAGCGTGGCGTCGCCGAGGTTGGCTCCGCGAACATCTTTTGCTAATCCAAAGTCCAGCACCTTGACGCGGCCTTCGTTCGTGACCATGACATTGGCGGGCTTCAAGTCGCGATGCACGATGCCTTTCTCATGCGCCGCCGCGAGCGCGTCGCCCAGCGCACTGGCAATCTCGACGATCTGCTCGACCGGGAGCCCGCCTTGGGGGATCAGGCGGTCGAGTGGCTGCCCTTCGACGAGCTGCATCGTCAGGAAGTGGACGCCGTCGGATTCCTCCACCGAGTGGATGGTGACGATGTTCGGGTGGTCGAGTTGGGCGAGGGCCTTCGCCTCACGACGAAAGCGCGCGAGCCGGTCCGGATCGTGCGCCATCTCAGCGGGCAGCACCTTGAGGGCCACGTCGCGGCCGAGTTTCGTGTCCGTGGCGCGATACACCTCACCCATGCCGCCTGCGCCTAACGGTGACTGGATTTCATACGGGCCGAGCTTTGTCCCGGGAGCAAGGGCCATGAGTAGCAGTGATTATAACCGTGGGGCCGTTTGCACAGGATCTTTAGCCTTCAGGTAGACGCCCGCCGGGTCGGGCGTTTGGTCGTTGACCTGCGCCAACTGGAACGCCAGGGAGTTCACGAAGGCCGTGTGGCCGCCACGATGCTGCACGAGCACAGGTCGGTCGCGCACCGCCTCATCGAGATCAAAGCGATTGAGGGGGCGCGGAGTTTTCCCATCGTCGTACAGGAATCCGAGCACCCATTGCCCGGGCGGAGTCTGTAGCGCGCGCTCGTGCAATGCAGCTTGTATTTTTCCGATGGAGTCCTTGTCGCAGGCCACTTTGTGCAGATGTTCTACGCCTGACTTCACAGGATGAGCGTGCGCGTCGTTGAATCCCGGAGGTACGGTCTTAGAGGCAAGATCAATCTTACGCGTGCGCGCGCTAGCCAAAGGCAGTACGTCGGCGTTCGAGCCCACGGCTACAAATCGCGCGCCACTAATGGCCGCAGCCTGAGCTCGCGGCTGGTATACAAAACGGTTTCCGGCTCTTCTGTGCGCAAGAGCGGCAGCACCAGCAGGCTGCTTATACCTTGCATGAAATTCCGTCGAGAAAGTGGTCGCACTACGGCACCTCCAGAAAAGCCCAAGCAGCAAAGTTTCGGGTGAATGCTCGGAGAACATTATTGCTCAAAAGAACCAATTCCTGCGATTTCGAAGCTCGATTTCGCGTGCCAATCGGTTTCTGGTCGGATGACGGGCAAACCGGAAGTAATCCGCCGGAACAAAAGAGGCTGGTCGGAGAAGAATCTGGATTGTTGACGAAAACAGGCGTTTGCACTCACGACGGGGGTTGTTCTTGAAGGTACGAATGCCCTCCCGTTCAACCGAGTGGAAGGGCATCCCTGCTACTGTCAGCCTTTAGGTCAGCTCCCGCTACTGCTTGTCGTACACCGCGGTGTTCTTGACCTTCTTGGCATCGGTTCCGCTGGTGGTGACGGTGCGAGTCTTGCCGTCGGCCGACACGACGATTGTTCCGGTGGCGGTAACCTTGCCATCTTTCTTAATCGTCATGTCCAAGGTGTGGTCATTCACCTTCTTGTACGCCCGCGTGTCGGACGTCGGATCGCCGGTGACGGGATAGTCTTTCCCGTCGAACTTTCCCGTCCACTCGTTGTGCAGGGCCTTACCGTCGGCGTCGGTGCCATCCACCGTGACTTTCATGTTGTCACCCGCGGCCTCGTAGACAACGGTGTGGTTCTTTGGTGCCCCAGGGGCGAGCTTCGATTTGGCCTCGTTCAGCTTCCAGGTGCCCATTTGCGGACTGGCGAAGCACATCACCCCGGCGACAAAGCACACGACTAGCGTCAATAAAATTGTTCTTACTTTCATGTTCCCTCCTGTTTGGGAAACAAATTGTCAGATTGATTGGCGCGGCCATTCTAGTGCTGTGCGGCCCATTCAGCAAATCGCGGTTCTTTCGGTAGGGACGACGCATTGGGCAAGCTCTGTCTTTATGCGTGCTCTGACGGATGGGCCACTGCGCGCCAGATCCCTCACCCGGCTGAACTACGCCGGGTGTCGGGATGACGTCATCATGGATAATTCGGGCAAACTGCACCACTACCTTCTTTTCCAAACATCTACTCTTTTTCTAGCTAGGGTTTGGCGTGTAGAGGTGCAACACAGGGCGTTCCTGTCCTTCTCCGGGCCTCCGTGGTGAAAGGGTCTTACTGGATCTGGATCACGCCTTCTCCGGCGGTGGACCGGATTTCCTCGGTCCGCGCCATCACCTTGCGGGCGAATTCAAACAGAGACTTGGCGTGGGGAGAGTCTTCTCCATCAAGGACCGAGGGCTTGCCGGAATCGCCAGCCTTGCGAATATCAGGATCGAGCTGCACGCTGCCCAGGAATGCGACCCCAAACTGGCTGGCAGTCTTTTCCGCGCCGCCGCGGGAGAAGATGTCGATCTCGTGGTGGCAGTGCGGGCAGACGAAGTAGCTCATGTTCTCGACCATGCCCACCAGGTCCACCTTCATCTGGCGGAACATTTCGATGGCTTTGCGCGCGTCTTGCAGGGCTACGTCCGAGGGCGTGGAAACCACGATGGCGCCGGTCAGCGGCACCGTCTGGATAAGCGAGAGCGCCACGTCTCCCGTTCCCGGAGGCAGGTCAATCACCAGGTAATCGAGCAGTCCCCATTCCACCGATCCGAGAAATTGCTTGATGATGGAGTGCAGCATGGGTCCGCGCCAGATCAGCGGCTTGTCTCCCGGATTCAGGAAGCCCACCGAGATCACCTTGAGCCCGTGGATGGTAAGCGGCTCCAGGTGATTGTCTCCCACGACTTTCGGTTGCGCGCTGGTGCCCAGCATGAGCGGCACGTTGGGACCATAGACGTCCGCGTCGAGCAGGCCGACCTTGTGTCCCATTTTCAACATGGCAAGCGCCAGATTCACGGCGAGCGTGGTCTTCCCCACCCCGCCCTTGCCGGAACCGACGGCGATGATGCTGTTCACGCCGGGCAGAGGCTGAGGAGCGGGCGGTTGCTGTCCAGAATGCATATGAGCCAAGAGGCACCATCCAGAAAAGATCAGTAGGAATTGCCGAACTCATCGATTATACAGGTCGTCACACGAGGTTGTGACGTAGCGCCGGCGTCCCGCCGGCCACGACGATGCCAGCCGGGCGTGAGGTTAGGCATCGCGGCTGGCACGTTCTTTCGTCCCTCCGGGGCTTCGTCAGCGTGCGGCTTTGTACCCACGGCTTGCGCCGTGGGCTTTATTCTTGCGCCGCTCTGCGGCTTCGCTCAGGAAGGGTGCATGATGGAAGTGCGGCTTTGCGGCGTCAGGTGCATGGTGGCCGGCGGGACCTTTCGACTTCGCTCAGGGCAGGCTGCGCTACACCGCGAGATATCCGCCATCCACCGGGAACGCCGCTCCGGTCACCCAGGAGGACTCATCACTCGCCAGATAGACCGCCAACCCGGCGATGTCCTCGGGCTGGCCGAGGCGGCCGATGGGGTGCACCGCGGTGCGGTCCCGCCGCATCGCCGCGGGGTCCGGAGCTTTGCTAATCACCGCCGCCGTCAGATCGGTCTCGACAAACGACGGACAGATTGCGTTCACGCGAATGCTCTCCGGTCCGTGATCGATGGCCATACACTTGGTGAGCAGCACCACCGCGCCTTTCGACGCAGCGTACGAAGCCCGGTTGCGCGCGCCGTTGATTCCCAGGACCGAAGTGATGTTGATGATCGACCCGCCCCCGGCGTTGCGCATGTGCGGCAGCACGGCGCGGGAGAGCAGCCAGAGCCCACGCACGTTCACGTTGAAGGTTTCATCCCACTGCGCTTCGGTGATCTGTTCGGCGGTTCCGACGTGAAGCACCCCGGCGTTGTTCACCAGGACATGGAGTCCGCCGAACCGCGTCATGGTTTGCTCGACCACACGGTCGATCTCCGGCTTGTTCGAAACATCGGCAGTTAGGACGAGCGCGGAGTTGCCGATCTCACGAGCGACTTCTTCCAGACGATCCTTGCGCCGGCCGACCAGCGCAACTCGTGCACCTTCGCGGGCGAAAGCCAGCGCGCAGGCACGGCCGATGCCGCTGCCCGCGCCGGTAATGATGGCAGTCTTGTCTTGCAGGCGGGAGTTCATGATCCGCCATAGTCTAGCAGGCTACGGAAAGACGAAAACCCAGTACCTCGGTGGCTAGAGCCACCACTAATTTCAGGGCAACTCACCGCAGCGCTGAAGCGCTGCGCCACCCAAAACCAGATACAAGCCATCTCGCAAGTCGATTGTCATGCTGACCCTGAGCGCGGCGAAGAAAAATCCCTGCCGTCCCCAAGATTCGCGGCGAGAATAGGGATTCCTCGCTTCGCTCGGAATGACAATCGAGGGAACTAAGAGATGGGTTGCAGGATCAGTTTCTCACCGCTCGATCAGTATCCGTGTCCCTCCAGCCGCACCTTGCCGCGGAACATGCGGTAGATGAAGAAAAAATACCCCAGCGCCAGCACCATCCCCGGGATCCACCAGGTGAGGCCCACCACCAGCCCATGATGTCCGGCAGCGCTGTTGTAGATGGTGAGGCTGTAGCTGGGATCGGTGCTCGCGGGCAGCAGGACGGGAAAGAGCGCGAAAGCCGCGCCCACCAGCATGGCGGCGATGTACAGACTGGAAGCGGCAAAGGCGAGTTTCGCTTTCCCTTTCGGGGCGGCCCAGATCATCACTGCCAGGCTGCCCAGCACCATGACGGGCACCAGCAAACCGATGGAATGCGCTTTGTAGTTGTTCATGACTTGCGGTTGAATGTAGTACGTCGCCAGCAGACTGGCGCACGTGAGCAGGAACTGCAGCGGCCAGGCCATGACTGCGATCTGGCGCGCCCGCCGGCTCAAATCACCTTCCGTTTTAACCGCGACGTACAGCGCGCCGTGCGCGGTGAGCGTCACCAGGGCGATCACGCCGGCCAGGATCGTGTACCAGTCAAGGATCCCGGGATGAGGTCCCACTCTGAAGTCGGTCCACAGGGGCTCGAAGA
>JBGPJK010000252.1:0-6791 GCA_041485425.1 Terriglobia bacterium
CGCGTCGAAGAACAACTTACCCTCGATGGGGAGAAGCTTCACTGAGTAGCTCGGTTCCGCCTCAGCCGTCTTTTCTTCATTCCGAAAGAATCGGGCGTCCACAAAATAGGAATGGCCATCCGTTGTGCTGTACGATTCGACGGTCCACTGAACCTGGACTTCGTCCTGGGTTCCCGACTCGTCCAGATCCGGCGTCACCCATTTGCCCTCGATGCGCGGATCCGCTGGAGCCGTGTATTTCGAATCATAGAGGGGGCGGAGGACGACGGCGGGCGAACACGCCGCCAGCACACCGGTTGGACCCAACAGCAGAATCAGCCTTATCCATCTCACGGGTGTGCTCCTTCGAGCGGTTTCGCGTGGCCCTGTCGAAAGCCTAAAGCACGGGAGCATGGAACGCTGTGAGTCTGGTCACAACAGGATGCCCGGTGGGCCTCATTCAATGCGATTCATCGTAGGTCGCTACTGTGGTTGAGGCGGTGCGGCTTCGGTGGCGGGTGGCGACGGTTGCAGGCCGTTTGCCTGGAAGGTCAGCGTCTTCACTTCCCCAAAGTCTCCCTGCGCCGGAAGCTTCCTGCCGTTGAACGAGAAGTCCAGGGCGCCAACGCTGCCCGCCTTGATCACGATCTGTTTGCGAGCCTCGACCGACCTCTCCGTGGCAGCCATGAGCGTGTCGAGCATGATCTCTTTTCCATCGGCGGTAACCGAGACCCAGCAATCCTCGCGTGCGTGGATCCGCACCACAAAAGAACCGGGCGCGGGAGATGCTGGCTGTTCAGCAGCAGGCTTGGAACCTGTGGACCCGGTCGAAAGCGAGCTTGGCCTGGGAACCGTGCTTCCTGCCGACGAGGCAGAGACACCGGCACTCGAACTGTTGGGGCGCATCGCGCCCGCGGTAGCCTGTGACGTTGGCTTGCCTTGCGCGGATGTCGAACTCCCTTCCGCCGGAGAAGGAGCCGCTACCCGCGCCGGGGCCGGCATCTTCGCGGGCTCGCCAGTCGTAGAAATAGCGGCTTCCGCAGTTTTCCTATGCTTTTCCCGCGAGTAAGAACCCCAGATCGCGACCCCGATCGCCACCACCAGGACTACGATCGCGAATGTACCCCACGGTATGCCACCACCAACGTCACTTTCCTCCCCCGCCGGAACCTCAGCCAGCCTGGCTTCTTCCTCAGTCTCGGGAACTCTTCCAGGAATGCTGTCGCCGCTGGCGGCCAGATAGTCGGTGATAGCTTGCTCCTCGTCCATGCCAAGATGGCGGGCGTAGGCGCGTACAAAGCCTCGGTTGAAGATTCCCCCGGGGAGTTGATCGAAATGATCCTGCTCGAGGGCGCGCAGCATGCGGGTACCGATCTTGGTGGAAACCGAGATGTCGTCCAGGGTGATACCGCGCCGCTCGCGCTCGCGTTTCAGTCGCGCGCCGAATGATTCCACTCGACGGTTCTCCTGCCGGCTGGAATTACCTTCGACCGGGTATGCATCTAAATATATGTTAAGTGTGTGTCAGGGGAGCCATGAAATCGACGCCGCCGAGAACCGGGGATCTTAACCGCCTTACCCACTTGAATTTGGGCGAGGTCTGGGGTCCGAGGTCCGAGGCCAGTTTCGGGCCCTCCCGGCACGTGGCTTGAGGGGTTCCGGTTACTAAGGTTGATTGCCCCTGCTCCCGGAAGAACCATATAATTTGAGCACTTCCGCCCCACAGTTGAGGACGCTGTAAATGACCAAGGCCATCGACGCCGATCGCAACCGGCAAGTCCAGGAACTGAACATCTTCCATGATGTGGCCAAGGCCCTGACCTCGTCGCTCGACCTCGACTCCATCCTGCAAACCATCATGGAAAAAATGGCGGAATACTTCCGTCCCGATACCTGGTCGCTGCTGATGGTAGACGAGCAACGGGAAGAGCTCTATTTCGCGATCGCGGTCGGCAGCGCCGCTGAAGCCCTGAAAAATGTGCGACTGAAAGTGGGCGAAGGCATTGCCGGCTGGGTGGCCAAGCACGGCGAACGGCTGGTGGTTCCCGACGTCTATACCGATCCGCGCTTCGCCAAGCGCATTGACGAGATGACCAAGTGGCAGACGCGTTCTATCATTTGCGTCCCCCTGCGCTCCAAACACCGCGTGCTGGGCGTAATTCAACTGGTCAATGTCAGCATGGAAGGGTTCACCGAACAGGAGTTATTTTTCCTGCAATCGCTCTGCGATTACGCCGCCATCGCCATTGAAAATGCCCGCTCCGTCGAGAAAATCCAGGAACTCACCATCACCGACGACTGCACCGGGCTGTACAACGCCCGCCATCTCTATAAAACCCTGGAAACCGAGGTTTACCGCTCCGCCCGCTTCGGCTACGAGTTCACCGTGCTGTTTATTGATCTCGACCACTTCAAGCAGGTCAACGATACCCACGGCCACCTCATCGGAAGCAAGCTGCTGGCCGAAATCGGCTACCTCATCAAGGCGCAGTTGCGGTTGATCGATTACGCCTTTCGCTACGGCGGAGACGAATTCGTGGTTCTGTTGCCGCAAACTGGCAAAGATTCCGCGCTGGTCGTGGCCAAGCGCTTGCGCGACACCCTGCGCACCAGCATGTTCTGTCAGGAAGAAGGGCTCAATCTGAACATCCGCGCCTCCATCGGCGTGGCCACCTACCCGCACGACGCCAAGACCCCGCACGATGTGATCCGCCAAGCCGACGAAATGATGTACCTGGTCAAGAACACCACCCGCGACAATATCGGCATCGCCCAGCGCGGCGTAATGAAGTAGCCGTAGCGCCGGCAGCCTGCCCTGAGCGTAGTCGAAGGGTCCCGCCGGCCACCAAACTCTGTTTATATCCGAATGCCGAGTGGCATCTCGCCGCTGCATTTCAGGACAAGACGCCCTCGGGACTCGTGGGAATAACTCGCGGGAAAAAGGACTAACGGCTGGAGTTGTCCGCCACTTTGTAGTTGCAAGCCTCGCGGCAGGGCGGGCAGTAGTAAAGGCCATCCTGGCAGAGCCGGATATCGACCTGCCCCTGGCACAGGCAGCAGTACTTCTCGCAGGAGCACTTCTCTTCAATCATTTCGCACTGCATGCAGCGGTACTTGGTCTTGGTGGGGGTGGCCATGGGCAAACTGTAGCGCGGGCGGCGGACAGGGGGAAAGTGCCGTTGGTAACCGCTGGCCTTGGGCTTTAGGCGCCAGGCGCTGGGGCTTCCGTGAGCTATTTCAGGAAGCGGAACGAATCGAGCGCTTGCTCTAAGGCCTAGAGCCCAGCCTCCCGCGTTTGACCCGCCGAAAAACCGCGTGATAGGGTAATGAGTTTCACTATCCTGGCAGCCCAGCCACTGCTTCTGATCGAGGTTTTCATTGCCCGCTGTTGAGGCGACGACGCCGACCATCCGCAAGACCGTGCTCAATGCTGTCCATCGCCGTATGGGCGCGAAGATGGTCGAATTCAACGGCTGGGATATGCCGGTTGAGTACCCTACCGCGGGCGGGATCATCGCCGAGCACAACGCGGTCCGCACCGGCGTGGGCATCTTCGACGTCAGCCACATGGGAGATATCCGGCTCGCCGGACCCGACGCCCTGGCCGCCGTCCAGCACATCTCGATGAACGACGCCTCGCGGCTGGCCATCGGCCAGGCACAGTACTCGGCTTTGCTCTATCCGCAGGGCATGTTTGTGGATGATGTGATCGTCCACCGGCTCGGCGAGGACGAGTACCTGCTGGTGATCAATGCCGGCACCCGCGAGAAGGATTTCAACTGGGTGCGCGACAACACCCGCCAGTTTCACTGCAAGGTCGAGAATCTTTCCGACGACTTCACCCAGATCGCGATTCAGGGCCCCAAGGGCGTGAACCTGCTGCAGAAGCTGACCGACGCCGATCTCTCGGCGGTCAAGTTCTATTGGGTGACTCACGGCACGGTCTGCGGGTTGAAGAACATCCTCATCGCGCGCACTGGCTATACCGCCGAAGACGGTTTTGAAATCTACGTTCCCGCCGACGAAAACACGAGCGCCATGGTGTGGGACAAGGTGCTGGAAGCGGGCAAAGAATTCGGCGTTGTTCCATGCGGGCTCGGGGCGCGCAATACGCTGCGCCTGGAAGGCAAGCTGCCGCTCTATGGCCACGAGATTTCCGACGCCATCAACGTCTGGGAAGCCGGCCTCGACCGCTTCTGCAAGATGGATAAACCGGATTTCATCGGTCGCGCCGCCCTGGAGAAGGCAAAAGCAGCCGGGCCGAAACGCGCCCTGGTCGGACTGGAGATGGTTGAGCGCGGCATCGCTCGCGACGGGTACAAGGTTCTGGACGAGGGCGGCCGCGAAATTGGCTACGTCACCAGCGGCTCGTTCGCGCCCTTTCTGAAGAAGAATATCGCGCTGGCCTACGTGCCGCCGGAATTTGCAAACGTGGGCTCGACGGTGAAAGTGGAAATCCGCGGACAGGGAGTGAAGGCGCAAGTCGTGCCAACACCCTTTTACAGGCGGCCGAAGAAATGAAAACCGCAGAAGACGCCGGGGAGAATTAGTGGCTTTGACTGGGACGTAGATCGAATTTGGCGCCAGCCGCGCAGCGGCGGCACAAGATAGCCCGGCACGGAAGTGCCGGGTAGGCCAGGCGGGAAAGACTGAGTCCCTTCAGGGACGGCACACACAACGGGAGCTCAACAGCTATCATGCCCTACCCTACTGACTTCAAATACACCAAAGAACACGAATGGATCAAAGCCGACGGCAAGAACGCGACCATCGGCATCACCGCCCACGCGCAGGAGTCGCTCGGCGACATCGTCTTTGTCGAGTTACCCAAGGTCGGGTCGGAGATCACAGCGGGCAAGACTTTCGGCACGGTAGAGTCGGTGAAGGCCGTCTCTGACCTGTACGCCCCGGCGACCGGCACGGTGACCGAGGTCAACGAAGCGCTGGCGACAGCGCCGGAGAATATCAATAAGGACGCTCACAGCGCCTGGATGATCAAGGTCGCGTTGAAGAATCCGGCCGAACTGAATTCCCTGCTGTCCGCCGCTGACTACGAAAAGTTCGTGGCCGAGGAAGCCGGGCCCTAGGGATTTCCAATTGTCGATTGCCAATTGAAATTCAGCCAATTGGCAATTGGAAATCGCGAGTTCCAACTGAGCACTGGCTACATCTAACTAAGGTTCCTATGCGCTATTTGCCCAAATCTCCTGCCGACCGCGAAGCCTTGTTGAAAGCCATTGGCGCGCGCTCCATCGATGAACTGTTCGCGCCCATCCCGGCGGAATACCGCCTGGAGCGTGATCTGAAGGTCCCCCGCCAGATGGCCGAGTCCGAGATTGTGGATTGGTACCGTGAGCGTTCGCGCGAAAACGGCGACGGCTATGCCACCTTTCTTGGCGCCGGCGCCTACTACCACTACCGGCCGGTGATTATCGATTCGCTCATCTCCCGCGGCGAATTCCTCACCGCCTATACCCCTTACCAGGCGGAGATTTCACAGGGTACGCTGCAATCCATCTTCGAATTTCAGACCATGATTTGCGAGCTGACCGGCATGGAAGTGGCCAACGCTTCCATGTACGACGGTTCGACCGCCGCGGCCGAAGGCGTGATGATGGCCGTGCGCCTGACCGGCCGCCGCTCGGTGGTAATTGCCCGCAGCCTGCATCCGGAGTATCGCGAAGTGCTGGCCACCTACGCCTGGCACCAGGGCATGCCGCTGAGCGCGGCGCCGTTCACCCCGGCGGGCCGCCTCGATCTGAAGGCGCTTGAGGAAACGATCAACGCGGAGACGGCTTGTGTTCTGATCCAGTCACCAAACTTTTTCGGAACCATTGAGGATGTAGCCGCCGTCGCCGAAATCGCCCACAAGCGCGGAGCGATGCTGGTGGTTTCGATTGCGGAGGCGGTTTCATTGGGAATCGTCGAGCCGCCGCGGCAAGCCGACATCATCGCCATGGAAGCCCAGTCGTTCGGCGTGCCCCTCGGCTTTGGCGGTCCGTACTGTGGTGTGATCGCCACCCGCGAACAATTCGTCCGCCAGATGCCCGGCCGCCTGGTGGGCCAGACCACCGACAAAAGCGGCAAGCGCGGCTTCGTGCTGACCCTGGCCACCCGCGAGCAGCACATCCGCCGCGAGAAGGCGACTTCTAACATCTGCACCAACCAGGCCCTGGTCGCGCTCATGGCCAACATCTTCATGGTGATTTACGGAAAAGTCGGGCTGCGGGAACTGGCCAAGCACAACCTCGCCAAGACGGCTTACGCCGCGCAACAGTTCGGCAAACACGCCAAGGTATTGTTCTCCGGCGCGCCCCGCTTCAATGAATTCGTGGTGCAGACCAGCGAAGATCCTTATGCGATCAATGCACGGCTGCTCGGACACAAAATGGTCGGCGGACTGCCGCTGAAGAAGTTCTATCCCGAATTCGGCAACGCCGCCCTGTGGTGCTGCACCGAGCTGACGACGCGCACCTCGATCGATGCTGCGGTGGCGATGGTGGCGGAAAGCGAGCGCTCGGTGCGAGCCGGCAAAGAGCCCGAGGCTCAGGAGGTGGCGCGATGAAGCACATGACCCGCAAAGCCACCCGTCACGTCAACCAGAACGAAGGGCTGATTTTCGAGAAGTCGTCGCCGGGCAAGGCCGCCTGGAAGCTGGCCCCGCTGGATGTGCCCGAAGTGGACACCGCCAAGCTCCTTGGCTCCGCCGAACGCAAAGACCTGGGCAACATGCCCGAGGTAAGCGAGATCGAGATCATCCGCCACTTCACGCGGCTCTCCACCTGGAACTACGCCATCGATCTCGGCATGTA
>JBGPJK010000253.1:0-6752 GCA_041485425.1 Terriglobia bacterium
ACGCCCGACATGAGGGCGGAAACGGGACTGGGAGCGATCGGATGGGTCCTCGGCAGCCAGAGGTGAAGCGGAATCACGCCGGCTTTGGTGGAAAAGCCAATGAACGCCAGGAGATATATGGCAATCGCGGTGCTTCCCGGCAGCGTTCCACCGGCTGCACGAATCTGGGTGAAGGTGAGCCCATGGGTGTAAGGCAGAAAAAGGAAGAAGGAGGCCGCGACTGCGGCGGCGCCTGCGTGCATCATCAAGAGATAAATCAGCAGATTGTGCCGGCGCTCCGGGGAATCGCCATCGACTGCAACCAATGCCGCCGAAAACACCGTCATCAGTTCCCAACCAAACAAGAACGCGAACGCTGATGCCGCGGTTACGACCAGAAGCATGGACAGAACAAACAGCGGCAAAAACGTCCAGATCCACGCTTGCTGTCCGGCGCCGTAGTGCCGCTCGACGTATGCAACGGAGAACACCGTGGTCGCTGCCGTGACCGCACAGATCAAGAAGACGAAGAGGGAACTCAGCCGGTCCAGCGTGAGCACGAACGGGAAGGGCAGGAGATGGGAAAGATCAATGATGGGAAGCTGTCCGGTCCGCCAGCTCAATATAGTTGTTGCAGCCCCCAAAAACATCGATACGAAGAGGAGGGCTGGAACCACCCTCCGGTATCTGGAGGAGCGCCAGCCTGGTAGCAGGATCAGAGGTATGGCGACCGGGATGGCTAAATGGAGATCAAAGAACAGTCGGGTCACTTGCAATCTTCGGAATCCTCAATGTCTTAGAAGTTTTCTCTGGAATTTTGTTCTATCTGGGCCAGGCGATCATACTCACGCTGACCGGGCTTGCCCCCGAATCTGATTTGAACGCTCTCTGGTCGAAGCCGCTTCCGCTTCACGATGAAGGCTGACGAGGAAGTCGGTGTATGCGTCCAGGATGTTGGCGAGCATGGGATCGTGCGAGCCGAGGGTTTTCTCGACGTGAGCAGCTGTCTGTTGGAACAGAGCCTCAGCCGCCTTGTGCCGGCCGTATCGGTGCAGGTCGCGCGCGAGCGACACGTGGCCGGCCGCATCGGCCACGACGGTCGATCTGGCGATGACGGTCATTGGCAACCTCCAGTCTCCTGCTTCCTTCCCTCGCGGTATTCGAGGGACCCTGGCAGTCGATCCTTGGAAGCGGCTTGAGCAGCCTGCAACACTGACTCGGCTTCGGACATTCGGCCCATTGCACGTAGCAGTTCCACCAAGTTCTGGAGAATCTTTTCTACCTTAGGATGCCAGCGACCGAGCGAACCTTGCGCGCAGCGCAGTGCTCGCTTGTAAGTTTGCTCCGCTTCGCCATACTTACCTGATTCCCGATATACGGTAGCCAAATTGTTCAGGTTGGCGCAGAGTTCCTGGTGATCGCGTCCCCCTTGTCGGTCCCATATGGCGATGGCGCGCGTGTACCGCTCTTCGGCAAGGCCGAGCTTCGCTTGCGCATAGTATGAGGTCGCCAGGTTGCTCAGCACCGGGGCCAGGCACGGCTGATCGGAGGGAAATGCGGTCTCAAGAATGTCGAGCGCACGCTTACCGAACGCCTCAGCCTCGGCATAATTCCGTTTGAGAACATGCATGGCAGCGAGATTGTTCAGGACGAAAGCCACCGAGGGATGGTTTGGGCCATGGCTCTTTGACAGCAGCTTGAGGGCACGCTCAAACAGCGGCTGTGCGTCGGCATACCGCCCCAGTGCCCGGTACAAATCGGCGAGATTGTTGAGGCGCCAAGCCACGTTGGGATGGTGCGGGCCGTAGGTCCGTTCGTCCTTGGCGAGTTGCTGCTTGAAAAAAGGTTCTTCTTGCCGGTAGTCGCTGTTCCCCTGGTACAGTGCGACCAGGCTGTTGAAAGACGTGCCGACTTCCAGCAGCGCGTCCATTGGCGGCGATTCGCTCTTTTGTTGGGTCATAAGGCTATCGACCAAGCTTCTGTGCTTTCTCCACCTGAGCTTCCCCTAGGCCACTCTCCCCGCGGTGCAGCATCTCGAACACGGCCTGCTGGTCTTCCCGGATTCGTGCGACCAGGGAGTGCCCTTTGTCCTCGCCCGTCGCGACCTTCTCAGCCGCCACAAGAGCCTGGCCGTACAGTGCGTGCGCTATCACGTAATTGTGGTTCTCGCGATGCCGGTTGGCGAGTGTGTACAGATTCTCCGCAAACGCCAGCAACTTTTGGCGATGAACTCTATCTATTCCGTTCGAGCTACTCAATGAATACCCCTCTGACTGCCATGTACAATGCGGCAGCAATTAGCAGATCGACACAGTTGCCCACTAGCACTTGAACACCCGATTCAGCCTCGCCAAAGCACGACTCATGCGCGACTGGGCTCGCACCGATCTCCTCCGCTTCTATCCGCGACTCTCGGCTGCAGAGACTTTTTCCGCAGGGTGGTCAACCCGCCTTTGTGCCTCTTCGAGCGTCAAACCGCGAGTCATAAAGAGGAGGATCCCCCTGAGCCGGTACAGATCCCGAGACGAGTAAAAAACATGTCCCACCCTGGCGATTCCCCGTACCACCCCTTTCTGCTCAAAACGGCTGAGTTCCTCGGCTGAGATCTGCAACTTGCTGAGTAGATGTTCCGCGGGAAAGTACATTAAGGGCTCTCCTTGTAAGCCAAACCAAACCAGGCGCGGTTACCGTCGTCCGTCAAATCGCACCCACCGGCGAACGTCTCTCCTTCAAGGCGCAACCGAACTGGCCATGAATATTCGGGCACTGCGATTGAATTGCTGGCACTTAATCTCGGAGGTTCGGCAGTTTTGATCGAGATTGTCCCAACCCTTGACTCCAACGATTTGATCGGAGTCAATGCCGGAACGCGCCAGGAACTTCCGAACTACAGCTCCGCGTGCTTCAGCCAGGGTGTGTGTGCAAGTCTCCGAGCCGCTCGCATCACACGAACCGACTATGAGAATTCGTGCTTCATGGTGCTGTCGTAGCCAAGCCGCCGCTCGTTTCAGCATGTTCCTCCCCGCAACCGGTAATTCAAGGGTGTTTGGGCCGAACAGGATGGGGTGCGTGAGAAAAGGAGGATTCGAGGTGGCCAAGGAAGCTGGCTGGGCGACGCTAACCAACGTTTTGGACTGGTCGAGTCCGGAAGCCTGTTTCTGCTGACTGAGGAGAGATACAGAGGGCGCCACCCTTGGGCTGCTTTGCATAAAGAACCCCATCTGCAAAACGGGAGGCGCCAGAGGACAGGCTATTCGGCTTCGTTTCGGCGACAGGTCGCCAGCGAAGAAAACTGAAGTCCCTAATATCAAGATATATGAATATATGCTCACAAAAAAACACCGCCCTAGCCCTTGCTGCCCGACGTCACCTCCAGCTGGGACAGCAGGTCTTTCACGTCGATCAGATGGTTGTTGAAAATCGTCTTAGCCGCATCCAACAACTTGAAAATTTCCGGGTCGCGAACCGAATACAAAACACTCTGTCCGTCTTTCCTGCCTGCAACAATGCTGCGGCTCCTCAGGACGGCCAATTGCTGCGACAATGTGCTTTGTTCCACGTCCAGGCGCAGACAAAGTTCATTCACCCCGACCTCGCCGCGGCGCAACTCGTCCAGGATCCTGATTCGCAGGGGATGGGCCAGTGCTTTGAAGAACTCTGCCTTGAATTGGCTTAGCTCGGGCATTCCATTTAAACATTTGCATATTACGATTTACAATGTCAAGTAGTGATTTTGGGGCCCCCCGGGGGCCCGTCGGTTGCCACCTGCCCCGAAGCGCCTGACCGGAGGAAATACCGGGAACCCGGCGCAGTAATCAGGAGAAACAGAGAGTGGTCTGGCAGCGGGCGAGAAAGTCCTAAATCACTGAAGAGCAGTTGGTCAATGCCGCCCTCGCTCGATAAGCGATCCCTCCATCGATCCGCAATCCCGGATTCTGCGAAACAAATTCTGTTGTTCGTCATGCTGTCGCTCGGTATGGTATAACTGTTATACTCATGCGGTTCCACTTCGATGAGCGGAAGAGCGGGCGGTTAAGAGCAAACCGAAAAGAGGCGTCGGATTCGAAGAGGCGCAGGAGGTCTTCTCGCCCCATATTACCTTGACCAGCGCTCGGATTTGCCCCAACAGTACCGGGCGATCGGCTGGGTGGGGAGCAGTTGTACACCGTCATTTTCGAAGTGCGGGAGGACGAAGAAGGAGAGTACTACCACCTCGTGACTCTCTGGAAGGCCACCAGGCAGGAGCGGCAACTTTATGAAGAACACTCGTAGGTCCCGGAAGCCAGTGTCGGCAGAAGCCATCGCCCGCCTTGCGGACGAAGGGAAGGATGTGTCACGGTTCTTCACCAATACCGGGCGCATGATGGGTCCGATCCAGAGGGTGAATGTTGACCTGGCATCGGGCATGCTGGAAGAACTGGACAGGGCCGCCAAAGAGTTGAACATCAGTCGACAGGCGGTGATCAAGACGCTGATACGCCAAGCGCTCGATCAGCAGTATCTGGCACGAGGGAGCCGCCCCTCTGTTAAGCGGAGGTAGACCTCGGCAGGAAATCACAGTCTCCTCAATCAGCCGCTGGGAGAGAGTAATCACGGTGTCCGCTGAAGTCACCGACCCGGTGGCGCCGAGGAAAGCCTTCACCGACTGTCTCCTGCCCAGGCATGCCCGGTGACGTAGACGTATCACTCGCAGAGGTGTGCTGGGTCACAGAAAGGTTTAGCCATTTGCGGTAAAGAGAACAAGAGGCCGGGAGTCGTCCGAGAGGCAGCACTCAACCTCTGCCGTCCAAGCGGGCGAGAGCGCGGCGACGCCCGGCATAGCAGGCAAAAGAAGAATACGTTTTCGGCGGGTGGCCTACTGGCAAAGATCACCTGGAGGAAGAATTTCCTCACCCACCTCAATAGGAGGTACGTCTCCCATGACTCCCGAAGCTCATGTCTCAATCGGAGCAGATCACTCCACTGATGTTGCACTTCACGATGACATCAAGCGTCGCGCTTACGAACTCTACGAGCAGCGCGGCCCGGTCAACGGGCACCATCTAGATGGCGGGCTGCAAGCCGAACTGCCTCGTGCCTTGTACGCGGTAGTCGAGCTTAAGAAGTACGCCAATGGTGAGGTAGGGGACATCAAGAGCGTGAGAGCGGCTCGGGTTTACCTGCGCGCCCTAAGCGCCTGCATCGGTGAGCGGCGGGACGTGAGCAAGCAATCCAGCTAACCCTGTATCCCTGCCACAGCTTGCCACGGTGCCGACGTTGGTAGTGTAACGGCGTCAGCTATCCAAGTGCGCTCCTCCGCATGATATTGGATGTCACCAGCGACAGGGCATTTAGTGGGCATGGGCGGCGCTACCGCCCTCCCGCCTCCGCCACTTGCAAATCCAGCCCCACCCGCTCGCCGTTCACCAGCACCGTCCCCGCATCAATCAATTGCTGGCCGGTGCAATCGTATTTTTCGTAGCACCGCAACGCGGAAAACGGAAAGAAAAACTCCACCGCTTCGGAAATGCTGCCCGCTGCCGGTTTCGCTGCCACGTGCACCGTGGTGCTGAATCCGATGCCGTCGAACTTCGGCTCGTCTTTGAAATACGCTAGCGTTGGACGCACCAGGTGGGCCACGTGATCATCGAACGCCATGGCTGCCAGCCGGTAGCGGGAGCCGCCCGCGGACTCGGACAGGTTGGTGTTCATCGAGAGTTCGAGATAAATTCCCTGGCGGAAGGCCACAAAGCTGGGGGCCGCGTAGCTCACAAAGTGAGCTTGGGAATCGAGCTCTTTCACGATCTGGCCGATAAGTTCCTGGTGGGCAGCCTGCAAGGCCGACAAGGCTTGAGGTGACGTGTCTCGCGGTGGAGCCGGAGGCGGTTCTTTTGGCTTTGCAAAGCTCGGAGGAGCAGCCGTCGTCAACGGCAGGTCTCCGCCTCCATCGCTGCCACGGACGATTTCGACTCCCGCCGCGGCCGGAGAAGTCTGGCCGTTGCTCGAAGCCGGATCCGCCGGCGCGTTGGCCGCCAGTTGGGGCCCTTCGCCATTGATCCAGATCGTGGTGGGCTCCGCGTTCAGGAATGCTTGCCCCTGGAGCAGGGCTGCCTGCTGGGTTGCGTCGTCTTTGGCTGCCAGCAGCCGGATGGCCGCGGCTTGCGGCAGGAACACCATCAGGTTTTCCGGCCGCTCCATGGATACCCCCATCACCTTGCCCAGAATGTGATGGGAAATCTCCACCGCATATCCCTTGATCTGGTGATTGCCCTGAAAGCGTGGAACCTCTGCCTTCAGCACCGGCATGACCACCTTCAGAAACGTCTCCCGGGCGCGCTGATCTTTATTAAGCTTGTCGGCCGAATACGCCGCGTAGTAGTTCCCGGTTACGGCTAGTACGACCTGGCCGCTGAAGCGGTCGAAGCGGATGGAACGCTGGTCGGCCTGCTGCTGCTGGGATTGGTCCAGGTCAAGCTTGCGGCTGAGATAGAACGGATACTCGAACTGATTCGCGAGAATGTCCTGCCCCACCAGCTTCAGATCGTCCATGTACTGGGTTTGCAGGGAGCGCAGATCCGGATCCTTGATCTCCGCCGGTGACAGAACCTGTGCCAGGGAAGCACTGACCGCGAGCAGAACCACAGCCAAACCAATAACACTATTTTTGCGCATACACCATTCCGGAAGCATGATAAGGGGGACTGGACACCATGCGGATATAGGCGATCAGCGCCTGGATGTCAGTTTTGCTGAGAGTATATCCGTAGGGCGGCATCAAAGGTGACTTGCTTAAC
>JBGPJK010000254.1:0-6750 GCA_041485425.1 Terriglobia bacterium
CAACGCGTGTACGACTGCATCCTGGTCGACACCGCTCCCAGCGGCCACACCCTGCGCCTGCTGACCATGCCGGAATTTCTGCGCAAGTGGCTGGCCATGCTGGAGTCCCTGCTGGCCAAGCACCGCTACATGAGATGGGCCTTTGCCCGCTCCCGCGAGCGCGATGAACTGGATGCATTCCTGGAAGAGCTGGCGGGCTCGGTGAAACGCGTGGAGGAGGTCCTGGCGGATTCCCAGCGCTGCAGTTTCGTACTGGTCATGCTGGCGGAGCCGATGAGCCTGAGCGAAACCGTCTCGATTGTGAAGGAGGCGGATTATCTTAAACTGCCGGTGCGCGACATCATCGTCAACAAGCTGTACCCGGTGAATGACTGCAGGGTCTGCCGCCATGAGTACTTTCTGCAGGCGCTCTCTCTGCGGGAGCTGTTCCTTGAGACTTGCCTGCCCAGGTTCGCGCTGTGGGGTATTCCCTTGCACGCCGAAGAAGTTCGAGGAGCAACCGCTCTGGAGTCATTTTGGGATGGGGCCCGGCCCATCCGCGAGCCTGCGGCGGAGGTGGCGGAGGATCTGGCGCCGCCGGCAGTCCAGGGAGGAGCGAGGATGCCGGTTCCCCGGCCGGGAGTTGCGCTGCTGATTTTCGCGGGCAAAGGCGGCGTGGGCAAGACCACGCTGGCTTGCGCCGCTGCCCTTCACCTGGCGGAAACTTCATCGCGCAGAGTTCTCCTGGTTTCCACCGGGCCCTCGCACTCACTGTCGGGGTGCCTGGAGGTGGCGATCGAGGCCGAGCCCCAACCCATCCTCCCTGGCTTAGCCGCACTGGAAATTGACTCGCAGGCGGAATTCGAGGCGCTGAAGCAGCAGTACGCCGGAGATATCGAGAAGTTTCTGGAGTCGGTTTCCAGCAACTTCGATTTGGCCTTCGACCGCGAGGTCCTGGAACGCACACTGGACCTTTCTCCGCCGGGGTTGGACGAGGTGATGGGCTTGACGCGCGTGATGGCGCTGCTGGCGGCGCGGGACTACGACGTGCTGGTGCTGGATTCGGCGGCCACCGGGCACCTGATCCGGCTGTTGGAGCTGCCCGAGATCATCGATCAATGGCTGAAGGCGTTCTTTGCCGTGCTGCTGAAATACCGGCAGGTTTTCCGGCTGACCGAGTTTTCCCAGAAACTGGTGGAGATGTCCAAGAACCTGAAAAAGCTGCGGCAGTTGCTGAAGGACCCGGCCGGATCGGCCCTCTACGCGGTGAGCATTCCAACCCAGATGGCTTTTGAGGAGACTCGCGATCTGCTGGCAGCCTGTGGACGCTTGGAAATCGCGGTGCCGGGACTGTTCATCAACCTGCTCACACCCTCCAGCGATTGCGGGTTGTGTTCCGCCCTGAACCGCCGGGAATCGCTGATCTGCGAGAGGTTCAAGCGGAGCTTTCACGGCCGCATCACCCAGGTCTACCGCCACGGAGAGATTCGCGGGCTGCACGCGCTGCGTCAACTGGGAGATGCGCTGTATCAACCGGGGCGGTGGAAAGCGGTGGCAGTCCGTGCCAGTTGAGAACACAACTACGGCAGGGTTGATCGCGGCGCCACGGCTCGCCGTGAAGGAGTCGCAGCAGATTTCCTTGTGCGAGGTGCTGGACCGGGTGCTGAACAAGGGAGTCGTGGTGGATGGGGAGGCCACGATTTCGGTAGCTGGAATTGACCTCATCTACCTGGGGCTGAAGCTGGTGCTGACCTCCATCGAAACGGCTCGCCTGGGTTGGCGTGGCGCGGCGGCGGATTCGGGGGCGCCCCTCGGGGAGGAGACGGCCAATGCAACCTTGTGAGCCGGCGCGGGTGGAGTCCGACAACCTGAGCGACTTTGCCCAGGTGATGCAGGCCGACAGACTGCTCGGGCCTGAGTCGCGCCAGATGCGGCGCTGCCGGACCCCGCGCCTGAACCTCGAGGGCAACCAGACCAAGAACGGCCTGGGACAACTGGTGCTGACGCTGGTCAAGGTGCTGCACGAATTGCTGGAGCGGCAAGCGATCCGGCGGGTGGAGGCCGGGTCCCTGAGCGCCGAGCAGGTAGAAAGGCTGGGCCTGGCCCTGATGCAGCAAAGCCAGGAAATTGAACGGCTGCGCAATGAATTCGGCCTGGATGATGAAGATCTCAACCTGGACCTTGGCCCGCTGGGAAAGCTTCTGTAAGGAGACGTCATGATTAAAAAATACGGCCCGTTGCACTCGGTGGAAAGTTCCACCCTGGCGGACGTGCTGGAGCGTGTTCTGGACAAAGGGATCGTCATTGCCGGCGACATTCGCGTCAAGCTCGTCGACATCGAGCTGCTTTCGATTCAAATTCGCCTGGTCATCTGCTCGGTGGATAAAGCCAAGGAAATGGGCATGGACTGGTGGGTGAACAATCCCATCTTTCGTGCCGACAAGCAGGCGGAAATCGCACCGGGCTCGCTGGCCAGCATCGAGGAAAGAATGTCCCGGCTGGAAGCTTCCTTGAACAAAGTGCCTGTGCCGGCAAGCTGAGAACAGCGAGTGGTCAGGGGCCAGAGCGGCTTCCAGTCTTTAGAGAGAGGATTTGATGGTTGACTTACAGTACGTGTACAAGCAGTTGAAGCAAGAGCGGAGGCGGACTCAAAAGGAACTGGAACGGCTGGAGAATGCGGTTGCAGCGTTCGGCAAACTCCTCGGAAGGCGGGCCGCCAAGCCCCGGGGAAAAATTTCTGCTGCCACCCGAAAGAAGATAGTCGCGGCTCAGCGCGCGCGCTGGGCAAAGCTCAAGGCAAGGTAGGGAAGCTGCCGGCCGGTTGCGGAGGCCGGCGCCCGTTGGCAAAACCTTCTACCCCAGCATTCGCCGACTAACCTTGCACGCCAATGCCGTTCGCGTTGGACAGGTTGGCGAAGCCCTCGATCCCCAATGCTACTCCACTGGTCGCATTGGAGTTTCCAAGAACGCTGGCGGAAAAATCGGTCGTAATTCCCCATCACCCGAAGCGAAAACGCCACGCCGCCAGCGCAGGCGCGCTTGTCAAAACGGGCCTGGGTCCAATACGAAACGAAGATTCGCGGCCGGGGGCGCATTTCCGCAGCGTCGCAAAATCAGATGTAGTAATCAGAGAACAGCGAGCGACGCATGGCTGCCAGCGCGAATTCAGCGATCAACAACGGCCTCCTGCCGCTCAGCCGAACTTTGCAAGTGTTGCGGGTCGAGGATTCATCGCATGCCTGCGCCAGTCTGCCGCGGCGATGGGCTGCATGCCGCATGGAGCCTCGCCGTCTCGGATAAAAGGGAGCAGCGCATCGCTGAAAGGAGAATCCAGTTGCCGGCACAAACGAAGTCTCCACCATCGCAGGAAACCTCTTTTTTCGACGC
Source organism: Terriglobia bacterium (assembly GCA_041485425.1). Classification (GTDB taxonomy): domain Bacteria; phylum Acidobacteriota; class Terriglobia; order Terriglobales; family Acidobacteriaceae; genus JAIQET01. The sequence continues at coordinate 3,367 of JBGPJK010000254.1, forward strand.
CGCTGCGCTGATGCATCACGTGGGCGATGACCGGGAGTTATTGCGAGAAATTATCGATATCTTCCTGGCTACGGCCCCGCAGATGCTTACCGACGTAAGAGACGCGGTCCTAAGCGGTGACTGCCAGAAAGTAGAACGAGCGGCCCATGCGCTACGAGGCGCGGCCAGAAACTTTTTTTCTGCCCGCGTCGACCAGGCTGCTCTGGCACTTGAAACCATGGGCCGAAGCCGCGAATTGGCCGACGCGAAGAGCGCATTCGGAATCCTGGCAGCGGAGCTCGACAAATTGTGCTCGTTGCTGGAGCGGATGCTTCGCGGCGAGAAAACGTGACGGGGCGTCGTGACCATTCTGATCGCGGACGATGATCGGGTATTGACCCAGGTGTTGAGCGCGCGGCTGCAGCGGGCTGGGTACAGCGTCGTTGTCGTTTACGACGCCATGCAGGCCATCATGAAGGCTTTGCGCAACCCGCCCGATGCCATCCTGCTCGATGTGAGCATGCCCGGAGGCACCGGACTGCTGGTGCTGCGCCGGTTGAAGAACTCGATTACGACGAAACAGATTCCCATCATCGTGATCAGCAGCAGCATTGATTCGGAAACGGTGGCCACGGTGAAGTCCTTGGGCGCTGATGAATTCCTGGCCAAACCTCCGGATTTCGAACGATTGGAATCCATCTTGAAGGCTTTGCTGTGCCCTGAGCGGGTTCCAGGCGCGAGCCAATCCTGGTCAACCAGTACGAGCCAAATGCCGGGAAGGAAACAGTGACCAAGCAATGAAGGCGGCGACATTGTGAGACTAAGAGCAATACTCGAAACGGGGACCGCCAAACAGCTCCCGGCCACTGCCATCATCGATCTCGGGGCCACGGGTCGCGCCGTGATTGAAGAAAGTTAAGAAAGGCTTTGCTTGTAATGGAGCAGTCATGAATCCGAATGTGACCGGATGCGACATTTTCGTACGCTACCTCCGGTGGTTTCGGCACATCGCTTTGGTCTTGCTGGTGTGGGCGCTGGCGCCGTCGGTCGGCGCGCAACAAATACCCGACCTCTTGCAGATGACGATCGAAGACCTGATGAAGATCGAGGTCACCTCGGCGGCGAAGAAGGAACAGACGCTGATGCAGATCCCGGCAGCGGTGTACGTGATCACGCAGGAGGACATCCGCCGCTCGGGGGTGACGAGTTTACCCGAGGCGTTGCGCCTTGCCCCCGGCGTTCACGTGGCCCAGATCAACACCAACAGTTGGGCGATCAGCATCCGCGGCTTCAATTACCGCTTTGCCGACAAGCTGCTGGTCATGATTGATGGCCGCACCATCTACTCCCCGATCTTTTCCGGCGTTTTCTGGGAGCTGCACGACATTCCACTGGAGGATATCGAGCGCATCGAAGTGGTGCGCGGGCCGGGTGGCGCGCTGTGGGGGGCCAACGCCATGAATGGCGTGATCAACATCATTACCAAGCGCGCCCAGGACACCCAGGGCCTGCTGATCGCTGCCTCCGTCGGGTCACAGCACCAGGACAGTGGCGAAGTGCGCTTCGGCGGCGCCCACGGAGGCGCGCTCGCCTACCGCGTTTATGGCAAGTATCTGCACTGGGGCCGCGGTCCCGATCTCCAGACTCCCGGTGCCGACGCGTACGACGGCTGGGACATGGTGCGCGGCGGATTCCGTCTCGATTGGTCACCGGCGCCGCGCGACACGCTCACTTTATCCGGCGACATTTTCCGCGGCAACGAGGAGAACGCCTATCCCCTCCCCACCTTCGTTCCGCCCTATCTCGTCAATGCAAAATACGACTCGATCGCCCGCGGGGGCAACGTGCTTGCGAAATGGAAACGCGACTTCTCGCCACGTTCCAGCTTGAACCTGCAGATCTCCTACGACCGCGCACAGCGCACGATCATGCCGGGCTTCTCCCCGTTGTACGAAATGCTCGATGTTGACCTGCAGCACCGCCTGTTGATAGGAAAACGCCACGAGCTAGTCTGGGGCGGTGGATTCCGCAGCGGCCAGTATCACTCCCACGACACCTTTGTTCTGAGACTCGATCCCAGCGACCAGAGGCTCAACACCGCCAATGGCTTCCTGCAAGACGAGATCATGCTGGCCAAGGATCGGCTGTGGCTGGTGCTGGGATCCAAGTTCGAGCACAACGCATACACCGGGTTCGAGGCGCAGCCGAATCTGCGTCTCCATTGGCAGCCGCGCAGCCATCATATGTTTTGGGCAGCGGTGTCGCGAGCCTTGACGACGCCCAACGATTTTCAGGAAGTCGGGCAGCGCGTGTCCGCCATCTCGCCCGGACCGGGTGGCCTGCCCGTCGTCGCGCTCTTGCAGGGAAACCGGCGGCTGAAGGCGCAGAACCTCATTGCCTATGAAGCCGGCTATCGCACCCAGCCGAACAAGCACCTGGCGCTCGATTTCAGCGCATTCTTCAACAGTTATCAGCAATATCTCGACGTTGCCTCGGGGAGGCCTTACCCGGAAACGACTCCCGCACCGGCGCACCTGGTCGTGCCGCTCCAGTTCGTGAACAGCCTAATCCGGCATAACTACGGCCTCGAATTCACCGGCACCTATGCGCCCAGGAGTTTCTGGAAGCTGATGTGGGGCTACTCCTGGCTGGTGAATGGTGCCTTTATGATTTCGGATCCGGCGAGCTCTCCGTTTCGCGCGGGGGACGACCCCCGGCATCAATTCCAGGTGCGATCGTTTTTCTCCTTCGCCCACAACCTGGAGTTTGACTCGGGTCTGTTTTACGTCAGCAGCCTGACCGCTCAATCTCTGCCCAGCTATGTCCGTTTCGATACCCGGCTGGGGTGGCGGGCAAGCGAACACGTGGAGATCAGTGTTGTGGGCCAGAACTTGCTCGAGCCGCGTCACCCGGAATTCACTGCCCCGGAACTGTGGACGCAGCCGGCGCAAGTGGGACGCAATGCGTATGTGAAATTCACCTGGCGCTTCTGAGGAAGCGCCGGAGACCTGATTTCTTTGATCAACGGTGATCGGCCGCCCGCAGGCACATCACCCAAGAGACAACACCAACGGTCGCGCCGTGATTGAAGAAGGTTAAGAAAGGCTTTGCTGGTAATGGAGCACTTATGAATTCGGATAGTACCGGATGCGACACTCGGGTGCGGCGCCTCCGCTGGTCTCGGTACATCGCTTGGGTCTTGCTGGTTTGGGCGTGGGCGCCGTCGGGCGTCGCGCAACAAAAAGCCGATCTCTCCCAGATGGCGATCGAAGACCTGATGAACATCGAGGTGACTTCCGTCTCGAAGAAGGAACAAAAGCTGTCGCGGATCGCATCCGCAATATTCGTCATCACGCAAGACGATATTCGGCGTTCTGGGGCAACCAACATCCCCGATGTCCTGCG
>JBGPJK010000255.1:0-6747 GCA_041485425.1 Terriglobia bacterium
GGCCGCCCTGCTTTAGCGGCCGTTACTTAATTGCCAAGGGGGTGACAGAGTCTCGTTGCAGTTAATACGACATTTTCTCGTTGCAACAACAGGAGGGGGAAAGAACGTGTAGTGGGCCTAGAAGCGCTCTTTCTTCCGCAGCAACACTGCTCCCAGCGCGCCGCCCACTCCCGAAGAGATCAGGAAGGCCACGAACACCATGATCATGGCCAAGGTAAAGCCTTCCGGTGTTTTGAAGAATGCAACGATTTGGTCCCCCTGGGGGTTGGGGTTGAGCGCCAGTGAGCGCTCAAGGATGTCCAGCATTGTCTGGTGAATCTTCTCCCAGGAATGGAAGGCCGGTTCGCCCAGGGCCAAAAGGAGTATCAGCAGGCCGAATCCCAAAGCTCCACTCACTGCACCCAGGCGTGCACCCATGGCAGCAGTGAGGCTCACGAAGTAACTCCGGCGGCGATAAAAAACGACCGAAAAGAAGCCCGACGCCAGCATGCCCAGTCCAAGGGGCAGCCCAAGAACAGTCAGGGGAATAGCTGCGACCAACACCGCCAGGGCGGCGGCCCGAAGAGCTTGCGGCCACTGAATTCCCGTGGCCGCGGATCTGCCCACATCAACCCTTGGGACGGGAGGTACGAGTTGCGTCGGGGAATCCGGCTGCACCCCAGCCTCTGCGACGGAGACGCGAATCTGCGGGGCGCTACAGAGCGGGCAGAAGGCCACCCCGTCATCGACGGAAGCGCCACACCGGTAGCAGGGATGTTCCACTGAGATTCAAGGTACCGCAGCCTCCGAAAGGAGGCAAGGAAGGCGGGTAAAGCAACTTCCACCACAGAGACACAGAGAGAAGAATCAGGTTTTTCTGCGTGTCTCGGCGGTGGATTTGTGCTTGCTCAGATGGTGTCTTTGCCGCGCGTCTGCACAAATACCAGCGCGAAGTCGCATCCCTTGCTTCGCGGCTCGACCGCGACAATGTGCTGGTTATCCTCGGTCCCTACCTTGAGTTCCACGTTCCTGCCGTTATCGTTGCTATCGCACTTGAGGTCTTTAGATCCCCCGGAGTGATCCTCGGAATCGTGCTTGGCCTCCATCTTGACGTCGCCGCCGTGTCGGCTGGTATGGCACTCGAGCACGTTACCGTATTTCTTCAGTTGATCTTTGTAGTACGCGATGAGCTTTTCCGGCGGATCATCGGACGTGTACTCAATGGCCACCACCTTCAAGCCAAACAGGCCGCTGGAGATGTTGATGTTGGCACTCTTTTCTTCGCCGTCCTCTTCTTTTTCTTTCACCCGGGCCCCGGGGTACACGGGGAGACCCAGGTCGCGCACATCGGCATTCCTGCTGACGTGAATTCCCCCCACCGGCGTTTCGATGTCGACTTTCTTGTCCTTGCCCTCGCTGTCCTTTTTCACGTTGACGCTGCATGCGGGGAGAACCAGCAAGGCAGCGAATGCCAATGCCAGTACCAGCTGCGAACTACCAGTCTGCAGATTTAGGATGTGCATTTTGAAAACCTCCGTGTGCGACCTGGGCCGGTCGCTCGATTCCCATGCCGCGTTTGGCCAGGTTCGGGATGCTGACTGGCAGGTGACCATGAACGGCAATTTCACCGAACAAGGCCCTGGTCACGCTGACCTCCGAAACGGTTACATTGGAATAGGCGCAAACATAGTTCTGGATCGCAGGAAAATCCTCTGCCAGGTACGGATTTCCCATGGCCAGCACGGCTGTTTTTTCCGCGGCGTGGTCCAGAATAGCCTGCAACAGTGCGCCACTGGCGTCGGGCAGATCCACCGAATTCTTCAGACCTCCCACCGCCTTCATCGCCTTCCCCGCCGTGGGTACTACATAAACCGCAGCCACCACTGCCTGGGCCTGCTCCACGGCGCTCACCACATCGCTGGTAACCGCAGCCGCGATGCGCGGGTCCACATACATCACCCGGGCATCCGGAACCCGCGCGCGCATCTGGCGTTCCAGCTCCCGGCCTGCTTCCGTTCGCATGTCGTCTACAAAGATCACCACTACCAGTGCGTTGCGCACTTCTTCCACCCTCTGATACGGAAGCCCGGGCTTGACAGTTCCCAATTGTTTGAGCGGCAGCAGCTTGCCATTGTCACGCACCAGGGTGATGGCATCGTCGGAGATCTGCTGCCCGAGGGCCACGTTTTCGGGCTTGCCGACCTGGGTCGAGAGCGCTTCGATATTCACTATCCGCACCTTGTGCAGACCCAGCGACGCCTTTGCCTTCAATATCTTGAGTACGGAAGCATCGAGTTGTGCCGGGGCAATTTCGCCGCTGCGGGCAGCCTCGAGCACGGCCCGGTAGGAAGCGTCCAGGTCGGCCGGGATGATCAGTACATCATTGCCCGCTTTGAACGAATCCACCGCCGCACGGCCGATGTTGGACACGTAGAGGCGGGTGATGCCGGCCATGTCGAGCGCGTCGGTCACGACAATCCCCTTGAACCCGAGTTGGTTCTTGAGCAACTGCGTCGCGATCGCCGGCGAAGTCGTAGCCACGCGGTTGGGGTCGGGTTCCAACGCCGGTACGGTCACGTGAGTGACCATCACGGAATCCACGCCGGCCGCGATGGCCCTGCGAAAGGGCGCCAGTTCCACGGATTGCAGGCGGGCCAGGTCCCCGGTGACTTGCGCCACGCCCAGGTGCGAATCCGTTGCGGTATCGCCGTGCCCGGGAAAGTGCTTGGCCGTGGTCAGCATTCCGTTCGCCCGCGCTCCGCGGATGTAGGCCGCGACCAGTTCCCCCACCTGCTGCGGATCTTCGCCGAACGAACGCGTGTTGATGATGGGATTGGCCGGGTTCGAATTCACATCCGCGACGGGGAAGAAGTTCCAGTGCACCCCAATCGCCCGCGATTCCTGCGCCGTAATCCGCCCGAAAGCCTCGGCATAGTCCAGCTTGCCCGCCGCGCCAAATGCCATTGCGTGCGGAAACACGGTGGCCCCGTAAAGACGCATGGAAACACCGCGCTCAAAATCCGCCGCAATCAGCAGGGGCAGCCTGGAGTCTTCCTGCAGCCGGTTCAGCAGCATGGCCGCTTCGTACGGCTGGTTACGATAAAGGAATGGCCCATCCGCATGCACGGTCATGGCAAGCGAGCCGATGTGATATTGGCGAAGGTTGTCCCGGAGTTGCAGGTAGTCGGGGCTGTCGACGTTGAGGAACTCGGCGCGCACCCAGATCATGAAAAGCTGCCCGACCTTCTCCTCCAGCGAGAGCTTGCGCAAGGTCCTCTCAGCCCACTTTTCACCTTCGTGATCCAGGCGGATGGGCCGCGGCTGCTGATATTTTTCTTTGGCAAGGGCGGGCACGAGCAGAGACGCCAGCACCACAAAGACAAGGCCGCCTCGAATCATGAGCAGACGATAGCATGAAGCAGGCCTCAGGCTCTCTCCAGGCAAGCCATCGCCTCCCGCTGGATCTCGGAATCATCCCCAAATCCGGCCAACCACACCACCTCCGGCTCTCTGCGGAACCAGGTCATCTGCCGCTTGGCGTAATTGCGATGCGCCTGCTGCGCCGCCTGAACCGCAACCTCCGCGCTGATCTCGCCCCGGAGCAATTGCACCGCTTGCTTGTACCCGAGCGAGGCCAGCGGTCGTGCCGCCTCACCATACTTCTCAAGCAGCCGGCGGGTCTCTTCCACCAGCCCCGCATCAAACATCCGCTGCGCCCGCGCATTGATCCGCGCGTAGAGCAGGTCGCGTTCCGGATTCAGGCCTAACCGCAGAACGCTAAATCCGGTAAGAGCGTCGCGCCCGGCCTTCCACATCTCCGTCATCTTCTGTCGTGCCGCGATGCACACTTCTATGGCGCGAATGAGCTTCGGTGTGTCGTTGGCATGGACCTTCGTCGCAGCAGCAGAATCAAGCCGCAGCAGCAGGCGGTGCAGGTAGCCCGGACCTTTGTGCTCCGCCCGCTCCCGCAAACGCTCTCGCAATTCTTCCGAACGCTCCGGGCCGGGGAAAAGGCCCTCCAGCAGCGCACGGAGGTAGAGTCCAGTTCCGCCAACCACGATGGGGAACTTTCCCCGCGCTGCAATCTCCCGCAGCACCGGTCGCGCCCGGCGCGCATAGTCCCCCGCCGTCATGTATCCGGTGGGATCTACCACATCGATCAGATGGTGGGGAGCACGCGCCCGCTGGGCAGCGCTGGGTTTGGCGGTGCCGATCTCGAACTCGCGATACATGGCAACGGAATCGCAGTTCACGATTTCGCCGTCGAATCGCTCCGCCAGCGCCAGGGACAGGGCCGTCTTCCCGCTTGCGGTTGGGCCCAGCACCACCACCAGCAGCGGCTCGGCTGCCACGTTCAGCGCGCACCCCAGGGGATGTGATGCCAGTGGCGGACCAGGGTGAGAATCAGAATCAGGATGGCGATCACCAACAAGCCGGTGGCTTCCAAGGTGTAGATGTGGGGCTTGGGGTGCCGTTGCGGGGACGCCGGCTCCAACTTCCGTTGTGGCTGGGCTGCGGGCACAGCGCTATTGTAGCGCCGAAGGTTGCTATGGGGAGGCTGGTGTGGGGACGGGTCTCTGACCCGTCCGGGCCGAGCCAAGCTCGGCAACCCTTCCCTGCGACGGTGCTAAACTACGCCTCTCGCACTATGCCCATGCCGCAAGCCAATCCCACAGGGCGGGTGGTCCGTTTCGGGGTGTTCGAGGTCGATCTCGCCTCGGGCGAACTCCGCAAAAACGGCGTGCGAATCCGTCTCCAGGAGCAGCCATTCCAGGTGCTGGCCTTCCTGCTGGAGCGGCCCGGCGACATCGTCACCCGCGAGGAACTCCGCCAGAAACTTTGGCCGGCGGATACGTTCGTCGATTTCGATCACAGCCTGAATACCGCCGTGAACAAGCTACGTGAGGCGCTGGGCGATTCGGCCAATAGCCCGCGCTATGTCGAAACCCTGGCCCGCCGCGGCTACCGCTTCCTGGCTCCCGTTCAGCGATCCGACGCACCCATCCTGGCGGTAGAGACGCAGCCGGCTGCGTTTCCACCCGCAATCGAGCCAGCCGCAGCACTACATCCCGACCTCGATGTCCCCCCACCCCATCGCGGTCTGACCCGGAGCTTGTTCGCCCTGATCCAGCTCATGTACCTGATCTTCTACCTTGCAGCACTTTTTCATCTGCCGGAGGTAGACCGGATTACCGACACGTTCTTACCCGGCTGGGGCTCGTTCGCGATCGTCGCGGGAATGCTCGTAACCGCCGGCGTGGGAATCATTGTCCGCTGCTACCTGCTCTCCGCGGTTGGATTCGATTACCAGCGCCTGCGGGAAAAGTTCGAGCGCCTGTTCCTGCTGGTTCTGCCGCTCGACCAGCTCTGGGCGGTAGCCCCGTTCCTCCTCACTCAGAAGATCGGTTTTGGCGCTGCCTTTGGCGCAACCGCCGCGCTCCTGTATGTGCCGTTCTCCGAGAGGACGCTGGTGCGAATGGCGTACCCGTCCAGGCCGGCTTGACCGCCGGCAAAATAGTGGGAACCTTGCTCACCAGGCTCGCGTATCACCGTCTTGAACCTGAGGGCGTGTGTGTGTCTGCCCGAGTATGAGGAGCCATCCCATGCGACGTCTTGCATTCACCCTGTTGGGCCTGTGCCTGGCGCTGGTGCCCGCAGCCCGCGCCGATGAGTGGACGAAAACCTACACCATCACCGGCAAGCCTGACCTACGCGTCGAAACTTCCGACGCCAACGTCCAGGTGGACACCTGGGACCAGAACACCATCGAGGCCCGGGTGGTCACCGAGCGCTACAAGATCGGCGAGGACGGCATCAAGATTTACGAGCACCAGACCGGCGACACGGTGGAATTGGAAGTACGTTTCCCGCACCACAACTTCACTTTCCAAGTCGGAACGCACCGCGTGGACGTGCAAATCCACATGCCCCGAGAAGGCCGGGTTTATCTCCATACCGGCGATGGCAACATCCGTCTCAGCAATTTCAAGGGCAACATGGAACTGCAAAGCAGCGACGGCCACCAGGAGATCGAGGGGGTCGATGGAATGCTGCGGGGCCGCGCTGGCGATGGCCGCATCCGCGCCACTGGGCGCTTCGATGGGCTAGAACTCGGCACCGGAGATGGCCGCATCGAGGCTCGCGCCCTGCCGGGCTCCACCGCTGCTTCCAGTTGGAACCTGCACGCCGGAGACGGAAGCATTACTCTCCAGTTGCCGGACAATTTCGCCGCCGATGTGGATCTCCATACTGGTGACGGCCACATAACGCTGGATATGCCGGTCACGGTGGAAGGACGTATCGGCCAAAGTGACATTCACGGAAAACTGAATGGCGGCGGAAAATCATTGACCATTCATACCGGGGATGGGTCGATTCGGCTGGAGAAGTCGTAGGGTAGCTAAGAGCTTCCAGCTCTCAGCCAAGTCTCGGAAGGACGACACGCCCAGAGCCTCACTGCGCCTGTTCGTACGCGTGCGCCAGGCGCAAGATGGTCGCCTCATCGAAGTGCCGTCCCAGGATCTGCAGCCCGATGGGCAGCTTCTCGCGCGTCTCGCCACATGGAACCGAGATCCCAGGAATCCCCGCCAGATCGGCGGTCACGGTATAAATGTCCGCCAGGTACATGGCCAGGGGATCATCCACCTTGTCCCCCAGCTTGAAGGCTGCCGTAGGACTGGTGGGGGTCACGATCGCATCCACTTTCTTGAACGCTTCTTCAAAGTCGCGTGTCAGCAACGTCCGCACCTTCTGGGCCTTTAAATAATA
>JBGPJK010000256.1:0-6701 GCA_041485425.1 Terriglobia bacterium
AGAACTTGATGGTGTCGTTCGGCTGCACCGGCGGACAGCACCGCTCGGTCTATCTGGCGGAGCAACTGGCGAAACATCTGCGCGACCGCAACGGGTTGGAGGTGGTGGTGCGGCACCTGGAACTGGAGAAGCTGGGCAAATGAAAGCGATGATTCTGTCCGCTGGCCTGGGTACGCGCCTGCGGCCACTCACCGACAACCGGCCCAAGGCGCTGGTGGAAGTCGCCGGCCGCACGCTGTTGGAGATCGCCCTCTCCCGCTTGCGCGCTTTCGGAGTTGGCGAGGTGATTGTCAACGTGCATCACTTTGCCGACATGGTGGTCGAGTATCTGAAGGCGAACGACAACTTCGGCATGCGCATCGAAGTCTCTCGCGAGGAGGACTTGCTCGACACCGGCGGCGGGCTGAAAAAGGCCGCCTGGTTTTTTCTGGAGGACGACAAAGGTCGTGACGAGCCGTTCATTTTGCACAATGTTGATGTCATCAGCACGATTGATCTCGGTCGCATGGTGCAGTTTCATACTGAACATCAGACCCTCGCCACGCTGGCGGTACAAGACCGGGAGACGGCCCGCTACCTGCTCTTCGACCAGCAGCTTCAGCTTTGCGGGCGGCGGTCGGGGAGCGATCAGAAAAGTGAATTGGTTCGATCGTCCCCGCAGGCGCTGGCGCTGGCTTTTTGCGGCATCCACGTGATTTCTCCTCGGCTGTTCGCGGTGATGAGAGACGAGGGCGCTTTCCCCATCATCCCCGCCTATCTGCAACTCGCTGCCCAGGGAGAAAACATTCTCGCCTTTCGCGCCGACGAGTATTATTGGCGTGATCTCGGCAGGCCGGACCACGTGATGCAGGCCGCCCAGGAGTTGAAGCAAAAAGCTCGTCTGTGAGGCTTAGAATTGGTTTATGGCGAAGAAAACAGGAATGAACGATTCGTCCCTCTGGATCTTCACGGTCGTCTTGTTGGCAGTGGCGGTATGGATGTACTTCAAGTAGGCCGCGGTGAGCGCTATTTGACACACGCGAAGCGTCCAAAGCAGGCGCGCACTGCTTCGCGCAAGAGCGCGGTCTCTGGTGTAAACGCCTATGGCTGTTGAAAGACTCGAAGATTTCAGAAACCAGGGAGAATTCGGGGGATAGAAAATGTCTGGCCGAGCAGAGAAAGTCGTTTGTGGGGCATCCTGACGCGATCTAATTTCCGCGGATTCTTAGAAAGTGAGTTTTTCAACACCCACGCCTGATTACATCAACTATGGAACTCTGTCGCAGTTCGGCGTAAAGTGCTGACCGTGAAGTGCTCGATAATCATAGCGGTTCTACTGGGCGTTGTAGCCCTGCCTCTGCTATGCGCTGAGCAGACCACTAAGCCACCAGAGGCTCGATACTACCCCCTCGCGCTAGGGAATGTCTGGACGTACCGCGTTCACCGCGTGTCTACCAACCTGAGGGACTCGACTGTCGAGTGGCGTGTGACACACGCTCAGGGATCAGGTACGGACATCGTCTATCAGGTGTGGCCGAAGCCAATGCAAGCCGATGACGAGGCAATGGAACTCGCAGTGACTCCGCAAGGCATCAAAGAGAATTCCTCTGACACGTTCATTATGAAGTTCCCTGTACAGGCGGGAGAGAGATGGTCACAACCTGGTAACCCACAAGGGTCCAACAAGCTCCGCCGCAGCTTCCACGTGCTCTCAATCAACAGACCTTGCCATGTAAACCGTCTGAAGATTTCCGATTGCATCACCATTGAGGACGAGGACGAGGCTACGCGACTGAGGACTGTGACGACGTATGGACGAGATATCGGCCCTGTCCTGTACTTGTACTACCGGGAGGGCGCGGGCAAAGAGACGCTCGTCCAGACAGTCACGCTAACCGCTCACAAACTCGTCGGCCATAGCTGTCGTAACATCGCCAATTCACCAGCAACCGCTGGGCAGTCCATTTATCTGATCGGTGGCGCTCACATGGGCACCAGCAGGTCAGCCGCTACAAAGCAGAAAAACACCACCGAAATCACGCCATTCATGGTGAAGAAGGCGCCATTAAGCCGGGAGAGATCGTCGGCTGAGACCAGGGAGTGTTCGTAGGCGAGCAGCAGCGCCACCACTACGACTCCCGCGATCGCCAGCTTGCCCAACCCGAAGGTCAGCACCAGGGTGACCAGCAACAGCAGCATGAGGACGTGCAAGGCGCGGGCGATCCAGAGGGATTGGGCGATTCCGAAATAGCGCGGGACGGAGTGCAGCTCGGCTTGCTGATCGAATTCGTAGTCCTGGCAGGCGTAGAGCACGTCGAATCCGCCCACCCAGAAGGTCACAGCAGCGGTCAGCAGGAGAATGCGGGGATCGAAGGAGCCGCGCACCGCGATCCAGGCGGCCGTGGGGGCGATGCCCAAGGCGAATCCTAGCACCAGGTGCGACCAGCGCGTGACGCGTTTGGTGTAGGAGTAGAGCAGCACCACAGCCAGCGCGACCGGCGAGAGAAGCAGTGCCAGCCGGTTCAGTTGCCAGGCCGCGAGCACGAACACTGCGCAGGAAACCATGACAAACGCTGCCACGAAGCGCGGCGTCAACGTCCCCGACGGCAGGGCGCGGGTGCGGGTGCGGGGATTGGCGGCGTCAATCGAGGCATCGGCCAGGCGGTTGAAGGCCATCGCCGCCGAGCGCGCCGCCACCATGGCGACAACGATCCACACCGATTGATGAACGGTCGGCAGGCCGTTCGCGGCCAGCATGGCGCCGCACAAGGCAAAGGGGAGCGCGAACACCGAGTGCTCCCACTTGATCATCTCCAGGGTGACGCGCAGGTTGTGCACTAGGGCCACGGGGAGATTCTAAGCTATCAGAAGCGGGGGCCGGCAGCAGGGAGTATCTTTCTGCCCGCCTTCTCACAGCTTTGCCGCTGCGCGCGAGATCCCTCGCCCGGCTGAAGTGCGCCGGGTTCGGGATGACGTCACCCTTTTTTTGGGGCAAGAAAACACCAGCGCAGCGCCACCCAAAACCTGAGTTTCCGCCAGTCTGCCGGATCACTTCCCTTTCTTGCCGGGCACCATCAGGTTGTTGGTCACGCTGAACACGCTCGGCACGGAGTTGGCCCGGACCCCGGCGAGTTGCTTGTCGAGCTGGCTATTCACCACGCCCTCGAGCGTTACGTGGCCATTTTCCACGATGATGCGGATGGGCTTCTGCGGATCGATGGCGTACTTGTGCAAGGTCGGATCACTGTAAATCGCACGTGCGATGCGGATGCGCAGGTCATCGTCGAAGCCTGAGGTGGGTAAGACGTTGATCTCGTCAATCACGTCTTTCACGCCGGGTGTGGTTCCGACAATCGCAATCGCAGAGTCGCGGCTGGGGTAATCGTGCACGTCGCCGCTCACCGTGACCACGCCGTCTTGCACCTTCAGCCCCAGGTTGTTAAACATGATCCCGAAGCCAATGCGGTCATAGCGGAGTTTGTCGGCCAACTTGTTTTGCAGTTCGGCATCGGGCACGTTGCCCTCAACCTGCACCTGGTTGCGCACGCCTTCTGCGTGCTCGATCCGGTTTACCTTGCGGGCCACGTCGGCTTTATCGATATAGAGCTTCACCGAACCCTGCAGGGTGACGATGCCATCTTCGGTGGTGGCCGAGATGCCTTTCCACTTGTCTTTTGAATTCAGGAGCTTGGTGACCCGGTCCTGGATCTGCTGGTCGTAGCGTCCAGCCGAGGTCGCGGCCTGCTGGTCGTCAGGCTGTTGTGCCCATACTGGAACAGCCAGAAGTGCCGCGAGCAGAAAACCCAAATACAGCCGGTTAATCGCCTTCATTTTCTTGTCCTCCACTCGAGATTGCATCGGGCCCAAAACTGGTTGGCTCTGCTGACAGGCTGGCCGGCGTTCGGCGGCCTTGACCCCGGGGAATCTTTCGACTCCGCTCAGGGCAGGCTGCCGGCGGGACGCCGGCGCTACTGCTTTCAGCGCGCTGCCAGAGTCATGGGTCTCGAACAGCCCTCTCTTACTTGGATGTGTCGGGCGAGGAATTCGTTTCCGCTTACCAGCCCGAACCGTATCCCTGGCCACCGATCAGCGGGACGAAGCGGCAGCCTTCCAGGGTTTCGACCAGGGGACGGCCTTCCTGCTTGAGCACCAATTGCAGTTCCTGCACGTCGGCCGGGCCAACGGGGATTACCATACGCCCACCTTCCCGCAACTGTTCAAACAGAGATGCTGGAATCTGCGGTGCGGCCGCTGATACGGCGATGGCGTCAAAAGGCGCCAGCGCGGGCAGACCCTCGCTGCCGTCGCCCACGATGACCTTCACATTGGCATAGCCAAGCCGCGCGAGGGTGGCTTCCGCATGGCGCGCCAGGGCTGGGTGCCGCTCCATGGAGTAAACCTGCCGGGTGAGTTCAGCGAGCAGCGCCGTCTGGTATCCCGAGCCGGTTCCGATCTCCAGCACGGTGTCGGACGGTTGCAGCTGCAGCGCATCCAGGGTGACGGCGACGATGTAGGGTTGGGAGACGGTCTGGCCTTCGCCGATGGGGAGGGGGTGATCCTCGTAGGCTTCCGCGCGGAGCCTTTCCGCCAGGAACTCGTGACGGGGAACACGGGCCATGGCATCCAGCACCCTCAAATCCCGAATGCCCCGGTCGCGTAGTTGGGACGTCACCATCTTCTGGCGCTCAGCCGCGAAGCGATCGGGTTGGACTTCCGCGGCCACGTCTTGATTGTAGCGCCAAGGTCGTGCGGGCCTGTCCTGAGGGTGACGAGAGGTCGGGAGGGGCGCAGGATGCTGGCGCTACGGAAGAACTACTTTCTGCGGCGGCGGATTCGGACGTCGAAGCTGACCACGCCGTTCTGGTCGCGGACGCCGACGATCGATACATTGCGGGTGATGTTGTACTCCACCTGAATAATCTGCTGCGTGGCCTGCGACACATTGGTGCTGTAGGTGAGCGTAAGGTTATTCGCGACCTGCTGCTCGATGGTGACCTGCGGCCCGCGGACCGGGCTGGTCTCCGTGCTCTGCCCTTGCGGGTCGATCTTGATCCGGCTTACTCCAAAAAGCCGCTGCACCCGGTTGCTGACCGTAGCATTGAGGGCCTGGGCAAGGATCGCGTTGGAGGTCTCCTGGCTGAATGCTGATTGCCCCTGCAATTGCGCCGACTCTTCCTGGGTGCGGCCGAGCGCCAGCAACGCGATGATGTCGCCGGTGGGCAGCGGCGGCTCGGAACGATAAGTAACGTTGAGCTTGTCAATGTTGCCGTTCAAGTTGAGGGTAATGTCATAATCCCGGACGTGGGTGGCGGCCTGCAAATCCAGCACCGGGGTGGTACTGACCGGATTGGTAAAGGTCACATCGCCGCGTTCCAGGCGGTACTTGGCCCCGTTGAAGTACACTTCGCCCTCGAGCACATCGGCACGCCCCAGCAGCACCGGTTTCGCCGCCGTGCCCCGCAGCCGCAGATCGGCGTCGCCGGAAAGCCGCACCACGGCGGTCTGCATCTGCAGTTCCGGCGTGGTCACGATATGTACATCGAGCTTGATCCGGTTCAGCAGCGGGTTGGTCTGGGGCAAGCTGGTGGTCTGCGCCGCGCGCTCCAGATAGGCCCCGAAATCAAACCCCGGAGTGATCGCCAGCTTGGTGACGGTCATGTCTCCAGAGAGCGTGGAAGCCGTGGGAGTGCCCACCCAGTGGAGAGCGGCGGTTGTCGTGGAACTCACGCCCGGCGGGTAGCGCAAGCGGACATCCTGTCCCTGCAGAGTGAGATCGAAGTTGATCTGGCGGTTATACGACGTGGCGTAACCGCCAAACGTCACCAACCCGCCGCCCACGTGCGCGGCGAGACTCTCAATCTGCAACCGGTCCTGGTTGAAGATCAACGATCCGTTGATGTCACTCAAGGCGCTGGGCAGATCGATATAGGCGATGGCACCCTTGGTGATCCGTAACCGCCCCACCATCAGCGGCCGGCTGGCGGTGCCTGAGACCGTCACATCCACGGTCACCAGGCCCGAAGAAGTGAAATCGGGATCGAGGCTCTCAATCAACTGCAGGTTCACGCTGCCTTGAGCGCGGAAGTCAAGCTGACGCTCGCCGCTGAGCTGAATCGAACCGGCTGCGGACAGATCGGTGCCCTCTCCGGCCAGTCGAAACTGTTCAATCTTGAGCAGTTGGCTGGACACTGAAAATCGCATGGGGCCGTCGTTGCGAACCTTGATGTTTTTCACGTCGGCGTGGAAGTCGGTGAGGTTGCCCGCGACATTCAGTTCCCGCGGCTTGCGCAGCGGCCCCTGCAGTTGCAGGTCGCCGGCCACCGCCGAATGACCGGTCAGCTGTCCTTGCAGGTAGGTGCGAAGCAGCGGGTCCACATCGAGATGATCGAAATGCAGGTTGACCGACGACGGCCAATCACCGCGCAAATGAATGTTGCCATCAACGCGCAGCTCCGCATGTTCGAACTGCGAGCGCCCGGTGAGGCGAAGGTCCGCGCCCTGGGTGACGGCATCAATGGTGAAGTCGCCGGCGCGCTCGTGGTCGAAGGTAAGGTCGCGCAGGTGAAGAGTCGCATTGATCACCGGCGCCTCGAGCGTGCCCGAACCCACTGCGGTGAAATCCATCCGTCCTTCCACCGTCAAGCGGCTGGCCTGCAGCTTCGGAATGCGCAGGAGGTCGAAATCCGTACCCGTCAAGTTGAAATGGAGTGCATGGGTGGAGG
>JBGPJK010000257.1:0-6674 GCA_041485425.1 Terriglobia bacterium
CTCGGATTCCCGTTGCCGAACCAGGTGGCGTACGGGATCTGGAATTGGGAAAAGCTGTGGAAAGAGTGCGGGTCGCCTGGCGGCCCCGGCTACGATTCTTAAGGAATCGGTCGTCTTCAGGAATCGTTCGAGGGCGCAGGCCGCTCAGTTTCAGCGGCTGCCTGTTGCACCAGCCGCCTTGCTCAATCCTTCGCTGGCTCAGGGACTCGCTACTATTCCCCTCGCGCTGCCAGCATCTCGCACACCCGGCAGATGGTGTCGCGCTGTTCTCGCGTCAGCGCCAGAAACTCAAAACCGTGGCGCAAACCCTGCCGGTAGCGTACCAGGGCACGGCACTTGATGGGATAGGGAGCCAGGGGCAGGGAAAGCTCCATGGAGACTACCTCCCCCGGCTCCAGGGCTCCGGTCAGGGTTCCTCCGACTCCGTCCTCCCCCAGTTCATTGGAGCGTCCCCAGAGGGAATGGGTCGCACCCGAACGAAAAACACTTACCGCGACTCGAACGTCGATGGCGTAACGTGAGAAACGGCGACGCGAGTCTGATGGAAAACAGCCGGGGTCGGGCGCAACTCCGCTCATGGTGTTCCGTTCCTCGCTCTGGGCCCGTGGACTTGCTGTGAAATCGCTGAACCGCCAACCCCGGCTAGTTTCCGTGCAAAGCATAGCCGGGTTCGAGCGGCAATTTTCCGCCCACCCGCAGTACCGTCACTCCTCCAGTAATCGAGTACACATCCACCAACCCGACCGCACCGGGAGTCGACTCCACTCTCTTCACCAGTTCTTCATCGGAATTCGCTATGACAACCGCGGGATGGTTCACCCGGCCGTGGTTGGCGGCGGCGATGAGGGTCGTAACCTCGTCCTTGGACATGCTGTACACCTTTTCCAGGACGAGCTTCATCTCGGCCGATGCCGGGTCGCGAGTGATAAACGTGACCGGCTTGCCATCCGGCCAGCGATTGGTCTGGCCTTTGCAGATCTTCACCAGGTCCGGCAAACCGACGGTCGCGACGGTATTGGTTTTGTTGGAAACCAGCGCCATGTCTTTGCACGCAGCCACCGTCGTCCAGCCCAGAACCATCAGCGCAATGGCGAGCACACGTTGACCCGGCACAGCTCTCTCCGCAAACCGCCAATCTTTAATCTATGTGCCTGATTGTCCCCCGAGCGGGAGAGAGGCTCAACCGTGAAAAGGTCATGTACCAATGGAGGCAACAACCATATTGAGTCATTGCGAGATCGAGTCATTGCGCTCAATGACTCAATCCCGTCAGGCTGCGTTGTCCATCGCCACCTGCCGGTACGCCAGGATAATGTCCGTCCTGCTGAAAGTCACAGACACGCCGATGCGAGCGCGTGACAATTGCCTGGGTATCTTGCGGCGAAACTTTTTGCCAGCCGTCTCCGTAACATAGACTAGAAGCCGTCGGTAAGGAGGTCCCGCCATGTTCTGCGACCAGTGTGGAACCCAAACCCAACCCGGTTACAACGTCTGTCCCAAGTGCGGCAAAGTCCTGTCCTGGCCCACAGCTCCGGTGGCCCAGTCCCGGCTCACCCGCCACCTCCAAACCGTGGGAGTCCTGTGGATCGTGGTGGGCGCGCTCTGGCTGATTCCCGCGGTAGTCCTCCTGGCTCTGGGAGGCATTGCCCACCTTGCGATTCCCGGCAGCGCCGTCGTCGCCCGGTACCTGGGACCCCTGGTGCTGATGCTACTCGGCTGGCTCCTGTTGATCGTAGGGGCGGGGGGCATCTGCGTGGGCTGGGGTCTGATACAACATCAGTCGTGGGCGCGGATCACCGCTATCGTCCTCGGCATTCTTTCCATCTTCCATCCCCCGTTCGGCACGGCACTCGGCATCTATACCTTGTGGGTGCTGCTGGCCGACGAAGGCGGGCTGGAATACCAGCGCATGGCGCGCCCCGCCTAGAGAATTGTTGATTTTCAATGGATGATTGTTGCAGCGTTAGAAGAAATTGATCCGTACCCACGAAAACCCCGCAAGCCACCCGGTCTGAGAGACAATAGGCAGAAAGCGGCGAGTCATGGTCAGGTCCCAAGGGTTGCGGATGTTCGTATACTGGTTGGCGCTTGCCACCGGCCTCCCTTGCTTTGCCCAGACCGCGAAGCCGGCCCAAAAGCCTCCCGCTCCCACTGCGCCCCAGAAAATCACCGTCACCGTTACCGACGAGAACGGGGTTGCCATTCCGTCCGCGCTGGTCTTTCTGGAGACTTCTCCGCAGGCCGTTGCTCTGCGCTGCGAAACCGACTTTGCCGGACGCTGCCAGTTCGCCAATGTAGTCGCCGGCGCCTACCAGTTGCGCGTGGAGAAGCAAGGCTTCTACGCCATGGTGTTGCCCGCCGTCCAGGTCGGCGCCACCGCCAATGTGGATGTGACACTCTCTCACCTGCAGGAAGTGCGCGAGGTCATCAACGTGGTGGAGTCGCCGCCCGCCATCGATCCCGCCCAGACCCAGTCGCAAGAGCAGATCACCGGACGGGACATCATCAACCTCCCCTATCCCACCACCCGCGATTACCGCAACGCGCTGAACTTCATTCCCCAGGTGGTCAATGACGTGTACGGGCAGCCGCACGTCGCCGGCTCTGAGACCTACCAGACCCTCACCCTGCTCGATGGCTTCAACGTCACCCAACCCGCCGATGGCTCGCTCCTCATCCGGGTGAGCCCCGATTCATTGCGCTCCATCGATGTGCAGAGCAGCCGCTACTCCGCCGAATACGGCAAAGGTTCCGGCGGTGTGCTCAGCCTCAACACCGGCATCGGCGACGACCATTACCGCTTCTCCGCCACCAATTTCATCCCCTCGGTGCAGAACAAGAAAGGGCTGAAGTTCGACAAGGTTGATCCCCGCTTCACCTTTTCCGGCCCGTTGCGCAAAGGCAAGATATGGTTCTTCGATTCCCCCGACGGAGAGTTCGACAACATCGTCATCCCCGAATTACCCGCTGGCGCCGACACCGATCATGCATGGCGCTTCGGCAACCTGGCTAAGCTGCAGACCAGACTCACCTCGCGCGACATCCTTACCACCAGCTTCAATATCAACCATTTTCACGACGACCACGCCAACCTCTTCCCCACGAATCCCATCGAGGCCACCCCGCAGGACGTCGAGACCGCTTATGCAGCCACGGTGAAAAATCAATACTATTTCCAGGGCGGAGAGCTGCTCGAAACCGGTTTTGGCTTTGTGCAATACGGCTTGAACCTTACCCCGGCTGGAACCTTGCCCTACTTCATTTCTCCGGAGACCACCGGCGGGAACTTCTACCTTCTCGCCAACACGCGCGCTCGGCGCTGGCAGGGAGTCTCCAACCTCTATCTCGCGCCCAAACAGTGGCACGGCCGCCACGAGGTGAAGCTTGGCTTCGATGTGGATCGCCTCTCCTATCACGCCCTCTTCCAACGCCAGCCAATTTCCTTCCTGCGCGAGGCCCAAAGCCTGCCGCCCGCGCCCGACAATTGTCTGACGGTGACGCCCTCGCCCTGCTCGCGGTATTCGGCCTTCCCAAGTGGCGGCAACTCCCAAACCTTCAACTTCGAAACCAGCGGCTACATCCAGGATCGCTGGCTGCTAACCGACCGCCTTTTGGTCGAACCCGGCCTGCGCTTCGATTGGGACCAGATCATCCGTAGCCCGCTGTTGTCGCCACGTCTGGCTGCGACCTACGTTCTCGACAGCGAAGGCAATACCAAGGTCTCCGCCGGAATCGGAATTGTTTACGACCCCACAAATCTGCTGCTGGTCGCCCGCCCCACGGCCGGTCAAAGGCTGGACTCCTTCTTCTCCTTTGACCCGAACGGGAACCAGTTGGGCCCTCCGGTTCAAGTGCTGACGACATTCTCCGCGAACCCAGGCACTCTCCAGGAACCACGCTACGTCAACTGGAGCATCGGCCTCGAACAGAAGTTACCTTGGGAGCTTTACCTCAAAGCCGAGTTCCTCCAGAAGCGCGGTACCCACGGCTTCGTCTACAACACGCGGAACGGCTTGCCGGGCGGCAATTTCGTGCTGCAGAACACTCGTGACGATCGCTATCACGCCTTCCAGCTAAACCTGCGCCGCACCTTCCGGCAGCGATATATGGTCTTCGGCTCCTATACCCGCTCCAGCGCGCGCTCCAATCAGGTACTCGATTTCAACGTAGACAACCCCATCCTCAGCCCGCAAGCCGCCGGTCCTTATCTCTGGGACGCGCCCAACCGTTTCCTGTCCTGGGGCCTGGTCCCTTTTTTCAAGCTGCCTGTGGTCAAGGAAATTGATGTCGCCTATTCGCTCGAAGCCCGCAGCGGCTTCCCTTTCAGCGTGCTGAACGACCAGCAACAGCTGGTGGAGCCTCCCGGATCGCGCCGCTTTCCCACCTATTTCTCGCTGAATCTATACGTGGAAAAACGCTTCCACGCCTTGCATCGCTACTTTGCCATCCGCCTCGGATTCGACAACATCACCGACCGCAAGAATCCCCTGATCGTGAATAGCAACATCGAGTCTCCGCAATTCCTCACCTTCACGGCCTTCGACCGCCGCGCCTTCACCACCCGCATTCGCTTCCTGGGCAGGAAGTAATTGCTGGAACCCTGGGGCTTTTCCTTGGCTAACCAGAACGTTTCGAGATGGATCTTGCTTCCAATCGTCAAGCCAAAATCGGCAATCTCAAATCTCAAATCTCAAATCTCAAATCTCAGTAAACTCCCAGGTCGTGCGCCGAAACGAACTTGCCGGAATAGTTCTTCCCCACCTGCTCCACCAGGTCCGCCTCTGGCAGTTTTTCCAGCGACAAGTGGTAGAGCACCAGAAGTTTGGGCCGGGCCCGCCGCGCGATGTCGCCCAATTCCTGCGGTGAGGTATGAAACGTCCGGAAGTACTCCTTCCAGTGCGCTTCTTTCAGTTCATCCCCATTCGGGTTGTAAACCTCGTGCAACAGCACATCGCATCCATTACAAGCCGCGACCACGGATTCCGCCGGCGCGGTGTCGCCCGAGATCACCACGCTCCGATCCGCCGTATCGAAGCGGAACCCAAACGCCTGGTCCCAAGTCCCATGCTTCACCAGGAACGCCGTAACCGTTACGTTGTGGTCGCGATAAACCACACCCGGCGAAATCTCGTGCACCACCACCTTGTAGCCGGTGCGATTCGCCTCCTCCAGACCACGGGTACGGACTTGAATGTCCTTCTTCCAGGCTTTCTCGATGTGATCGGTCATGCTGCGCAACCCGCGCGGCCCGTAGGCGGTCAGCGGTTCTGCGCGATTCAGCACCCAGGGTGTGAAAATCAGATCGGGATACCCCAGGGTGTGGTCGGAGTGCAGGTGGGTGATGAACACGATCTTGATCTTTGCCGGCTTCAGTGCCGTGATCCCGGCCTTCTCCGCCGCTGCCGCCCGCCGCACCACTCCTGGTCCGCAATCCACGAGGTACGCCGTGTCATTCACCACAATCGCTACCGCCGGCCCTGAGCGGTCGGGATCAGCATTCGGATTGCCGGCCCCCAGCATCACTACCTGGGTGTGTGAGTCGGACACAGTAGAACTCTGCGCGACTGCGAGTCGCACTAAGAGCAAAGTGGCAGCAAGCAGGAGAGTCTTCAGCATCTATAGGAAACCGCCCGTGGAGCAAGAAATGTGTTTTTCAATCGTCAATCGACCCCCCCTCCGTGTCTCCGTGGTGAATCAGGGCTTTCTATAAACCACCCCGCCCTTCATCACAAAATCCACTTTCTCCAAAACCGTCACATCGTTCAACGGGTCCCCCGGCACCGCCACAATGTCCGCGTACTTCCCCGGTTCAATCGTCCCCACCTTATCTTGCATCCCCAGCAGTTCCGAAGCCGACGAAGTCGCCGCCCGGATCGCTTGTGCCGGCGTCATCCCCCACTTCACCATGGAGCCGAATTCCTTCGCCGGATTTACCGTCCAGGCAAACCCGCCCGCGTCGGTTCCAAACGCAATCCTCACCCCCGCCTTCATCGCCCGACGGAACGTGTCTTCGTGGATCTTCAACATCTGTACCCACACCGGAGCGCCCTCCGCCGCTCGTCCCTGGGCCACGTACTCGCCCACAAATATGGTCGGCACGTACCAGATACCCCGCGCCGCCATCGTCTTCAAGTCCTCATCCGCGATGTAGTTCCCGTGCTCGATCGAATCCACGCCCGCCTCGACCGAGTTGTGCACCCCATTCAGCGCCATGGCATGCGAGGCGACTTTATGGCGTTCGCGGTGAGCTTCATCGACAATGGCCCGTAGCTCGTCCACGGTGAATGTGGGAATGTCGTCGAGCACGCCGTCCTCCCGCAGACGGTAACTCCGGTCGGAGTAAACCTTGATCCAGTCCGCCCCATGCATGATCTGCTCGCGCACGGCTTTGCGGCCCGCGTCCGCGCCATCCACGACCTCGACGCCATGCGGCACGTCTACATTCGGCGCGTACCCGAGCAGCGGATACGCTCCCGTCACATCCATCGCCCGCGTCGCCACCTGCATCCGCGGCCCGGGAATCACGCCATTCTCGATCGCCTTCTTCACATCGACGTCGGCATACCCCGCGCCCTCGGTCTCCACATCGCGAATTGTCGTGAACCCATACTCCAGCGCCCGCCGCGCATTCACCGTCGCCAGGATCGTCCGATATTCCGGAGACTGCTTCAGCA
>JBGPJK010000258.1:0-6641 GCA_041485425.1 Terriglobia bacterium
ATGTCGTAGAGCGCGTCGTACAAGGGCCGCAGATAGGGATCGATTTTCTCCTGCAAGGTTCCGGGCAGGAATCCCAGGCGCTCGCCGGCTTCCACCGCCGGACGCGCCAGGATGATGCGGTTCACGCGCTTGGCCAGCAGCGCGGAAATGGCCATCGCCACGGCCAGGTAAGTTTTGCCCGTACCGGCCGGCCCGATGCCGAAGACCATGTCGTGCTTCTCGATGGCTTCCAGATAGCGACGCTGGTTCAGGCTCTTGGGCTGCACGGTGCGCCGTCCGAAGGAGCGCTGCCGCCCGGCCTCCGCCAGCCCGCGCAACGTGGTCTTGGGATCAGCCATCAACACCCGCAGCATGCTGTTGAGGTCGCCGTTGTTGAAGGTGTGTCCGGCACGCTGCAGATGTCCGTAATCAGCGAAGACCTGCTCCGCCCGGGCGACATCGCGCGCCGCACCTTCCAGTGCGATGGAGTCGGAGCGCAGATCGATGGTGATGTTCAGGCCGTCTTCCAGCACGTGCAGGTTTTCATCGCGCGTGCCGAACAGGGTTTCTATGTTGGGACTGATTTCGATGCTCTTCTTCATTTACTCCTGTGTGGGGACGTGCCCGTCCGGGCCGAGCCAAGCTCGGCAATGCTTGCAGGAAACGGAGACACCCGTCCGCGGCCACGCGGACAAACCATGCTTCTGTCTGGAGATGGAACCAGCCGAGGTGCTCGCCACCGAGGTGCAAGCAACAACCATTGAGTTAAGGTTACCCCCGGCCTTAGATAGGAGTCAATGGTGGCGATGCCTGCCCTGACGCCGTTCCGGCCAAGTCCCTTTTGGCTTGACATTCGCTTCTTGCAGAATCATGATGCCGCACGTTTTACCGCTTCCCCATTAACATTCGCAGTTTTGGACTTGTCGTCCCCTTCATCCTGGAGGCAGTGAGATGAGCAGAGAGAAAGAGAATCAGAGAACTGAACTCACCCGCCGCGAAGCACTGAAGTTCCTGGGGTTGGGGACGGCCGGCGCACTGGCTACCGACGTCTTGCATGGTGCAGAGGTAGCTTCACACGCTGCGCCGCAGCAGACCGAGGTGGTGATTGTTGGCGCCGGATTCTCGGGCCTGGCAGCGGCTCGGAACCTAGTCCGGGAAGGCAGGAAGGTTGTCGTCCTGGAAGCGCGCGACCGCGTCGGAGGACGGGTCAAGGCAGGCAAGCTCGCCGGGCACACCATTGATCTGGGTGGTATGTGGGTGGGACCGAGCCAGACCCGCCTCCTCGAACTCCTCCGGGAGTACGGCGTCAAGACCACGCCCCAATATCTGGCGGGCAAGGACATCATGGAGATCGAAGGCGGGCGGGTCACCGCCGAGGGGGAAGACTTCGGGTTTGCTCCTGCTGATCAGGCCGAGTATGACCGTCTGCTGGGAAAGCTGAACGCACTGGTCGCACAGATCCCCATTGAGTCACCCTGGACCGCACCGCATGCCGAAGAACTGGACGACATGACGGTCGACGAATGGTTTCGCGCGAACACGCAGAACAAGGCGGTTCTCTCGCTCATGACTATGGAGACGCGCGCCACGTTTACCGCCGAGACTTACCAGATGTCGCTGCTTTACTTCCTGTTCTATCTGCGGTCGGGAAACAACTTTGACAAGATCATGAGCTTCAAGAACGGGGCCCAGGCTTTTCACATTCCCGGGAGCATGCACCAGCTTGCGCCCAAGGTGGCTGCCGAGTTGGGGAACGCGCTGGTGCTGCAAGCACCGGTCAAAGAGATTGCGCAGGATGACAAGGGTGTAACCGTGGTTGGGGACCGCGGCACATGGCGCGCTGACTATGCGATTGTGGCCATCCCCATCCCCTTGTCCGCGCGCATTACCTACCGGCCGGAGTTGCCGCCGGAGCGCGATATCCTGGCCGAACACATGCCCATGGGCTCGGTCATCAAGTACTGGGTGGCTTACGAAAAGCCGTTTTGGCGCGAGCGCGGACTGAACGGGCTGGTGCTGAGCGATGAGCCGCCAACTTCCGGGTTTGCGGATTGTTCCCCGCCCGAAGGTAAACCCGGATTTCTGGTGGGATTCTTCGAAGCGGCGCGCGCCATCCGGTGGACAGGCCGCCCCATGGAAGAGCGGAAGAAGGTGATTGTGCAAAGAGTGGTTGACTTCTTCGGGCCTGAGGCAGCGAACCCGATCGACTACATCGATTGCGACTGGCCGGCCGATCCCTGGAGCCGGGGCTGCTACGGTCCTTCCATGGGGCCGGGAGTGCTCACCTCTCTGGGTAGGAATCTGCGGACAAGTTTTGGGCGCATTCATTGGGCAGGGACGGAAACCTCTCCGGTCTGGACCGGATACATCGAGGGCGCCATTCGCTCCGGCGAGAGGGCGGCAGCGGAAGTACTGACAAATTTCAAGCAAAGATAAGGCTGCGACGTCGGAACTCGGTCACGCTTTCCGTGCTACAAAGCCGACGTGCCCCTTCAGGAACCAGTGAATGCGACATCATGGATGTAGGCGAGATCGTCTCGGTAGGCAGGCTTCATGGTGATGTAGCGCCGGCGTCCCGTCGGCTGTCCCCTCGACAAGCTCGGGGCAGGCGGTGGGGGCGTCCCGCCCCCACATCCGTGGCAAGATGAGCCTCAACTTCTGCCGAGCTTGGCTCGGATTGGACGGGTCAGGGATCCTGCTGACGATTATGCAACCCCAGGTCTGCCATCCGGAATTGGATTCGACCCGACACTATTTAATAGCCAAACCTACGGTGCGGGCCGCACGAAGGCGCTTATTTTCCCGCAAGCAACCCTTCCCGGTCTTCCCCTGCAACTCCTTTCCCCTTTCCAGTTCTAAGCCACTGCGAGCACAAGATCTGGGGTAGTGTCTTAAAACTGCGTTGACTGGTGGGAAGTCGCGGGAGGTGGCGGGCGAAGCCGGGATGGGCACGATAAGGCGGGCACCGTGGAAAACAATCGCTTGCTGTTTACGCTGATCCCTTAGATTTTTAATTTGCTCAAGCGGCTGATTATCCGCCTTGCTAGCTTCCTAGCATGATAACGGCGTCGTCCCGCACCGATCATCACCGGCTGGTTGGCACGCCTTTTGCCGGGACGATAGTTCATAGAGAGAGGGATATATTCTACCCGGCAGACTTTTTGCATCTCCCCGCCTATAAATTCAGCGTTGCCGCGCTGCGTCCCGTGGCGCGGATAAAATGCGGAGAACGCCTGGAACATTATCAGTTTCTTGCGCGGCTTCTGCTGGCTAAGATGCTTCCAAACCTTGACCACATTTGCAAGGGGAGCGATGCGGCGAAGCTCGACTTCGATTAGTACGGGTCGCGTTCTACCCTTCCAGCCAATAATATCCACGCATTCATTAGTGCCATCCTCGGCTGTTCCTACCGCCCAGCGCAATCCGCGCTTCCCACCGAGAACGCCAATCATATCGTGCGCAAATGCCATAGCGCGATTTCGAGGCATTTTTTGCTTAGCCTTGTTTCGTCCTGCCATGATGATCTCCTTCGCAGGGATGCGTTTTGTTGGCTTTCTGAAATCGGGGGCCTGACCTAGAGGGAAGATGGGGATTATCTCACGCGCGGCGTATAATGCCAGGGAAATCGGCCTCAAATAGCACAAAGCCCGCCTGCCAGCGGGCCTTGCTTAAAGTCTTGGTCTGGGTGCGCACTCAAATCCTACACGGGAGGAGGAAACCGGGGACAGAGGAAACCGGGGACAGACGGGACGTTTTCTGGGGGCTGGCCCACCCTTGCGGCAGAGAGTCTACACTTCGGTTGCCCCACCTTCGCGGTTTTCGAAGGGTGGGCGCAACTTGTCCCCCCCCAATAAGCCCCATTCCCTCCCAACTCCCTCACCCCAAAGGCAAAATAAAATTCTCCCCCATGTCCCATTTACCCTCTGAAACCTGCTATGCTTAGAGTAGATAGTAAAGAAATACAAATAGCTCATCAGTGACACATGAATCCTTGCCCACGCCCAATCGCCGTGGGCATTCGCATGCTTAGACAGGCCCTCCTGCCGCGATCGCGGCCCTGCTAAGCCCAATGTTTTCCCAATTTTACGGTAAGTCCAATGGAATCCCGATTTTACGAAATCTAGCGCCCGTAACTCCCGCGTTTCCCGGAACTTGACATAAAAAAAATTCCTCCAAATCTATCCCCTGCACCGCGAACGCCGCCGACCAGCGATGCGCCCGCCTGCCCTTCCCCCCACATTCCTCTACTCCACCAGCCCCTTCGCGCATCGTGCAATGCAACTCAGTTTGACCAGCCGCAACTCACTCCCGTAAAATAGCCTATTCGGTAGCCACCCGAACATCTCTATTCTAGAGAAAACTGAGAGAAACGAAGGTAACGAAGCAGACATGGCGAACCATTTTTCGGCGATCAAACGCGCCCGTCAGACCGAGAAGCGTACTGCCCGGAACCGGGCCAACCGTTCCCGCTTGCGCAGCGCGCTGCGCGAACTCCGTGAGAGCCTGGCCAAGGGCGACAAGCCGGCCGCCGAGCAGATGTACCGGCAAACCGCTTCTGCGCTCGACAAGGCCATCCAGAAGGGCGTGATTCACGAGAACACCGCTTCGCGCTACAAGTCCCGCCTCTCGGCCCGCCTCAACGCAATGGTGGCGAAGTAGTCCACGACAATTTGCTCGGAAAACGAAACGGCAGCGCGATGCGCTGCCATCTGTTTTTGTCCCTGTGAACTGAGAACCGCGCTAGGCGATCCACCCGCCGCCGACCACGACGTCGCCATCGTAGAACACAGCCGCCTGGCCGGGGGTGATGGCGCGCTGCGGCTGGTCGAAGGTGACCAGCAGCTCATCAGCGCCGGACTTCTCGAGGGTGGCGGGCGCGGGTTCGTGACGATGGCGGATCTTGACCGCAACGCGCATGGGCTCGCGCAAGTCTTCGACGGCGATAAGGTTCACGCGGCGGGCACGGAGCGTGCGCGAGTAAAGTTCGTCCTGATTGCCCACCACAACTTCGCGCGTGTCTCCCTTGATCTGAATGACGTAGAGCGGCGAGCCGGTCGCGACGCCCAGGCCCTTGCGCTGGCCCACGGTGAAGTTGTGAATGCCTTGATGCTCGCCGATCACCTGGCCATCGCTCGTGACCAGTTCGCCTGCGGTGTCAGGCAGGGCTTCTCCCTGCTCTGCCAGGTAGGCGTCGAGAAAATTCTTGTAGTCGCCGCCGGGGACGAAGCAGATTTCCTGCGAGTCGGGCTTATCGGCGAGGGCCAGCCCGTGCCGGCGGGCGAGTTCGCGAACCTCGGGCTTGGTCATGGCGCCGAGCGGAAACAGGGTGCGGCTGAGCTGGTCCTGGGTCAGGCCAAAAAGAAAATAAGTCTGATCCTTCGATAGATCGGCGGGACGCTTGAGCAGCCAGCGGCCGCGCTGGTCGTTAAATTCCACGCGGGCGTAGTGTCCGGTAGCGAGCGCGTCGGCGCCAATCTGCCGGGCGACAACCAAGAGCTCGTCAAACTTCAGGTGGTTGTTGCACAGGCTGCACGGGATGGGTGTGCGTCCCGAAAGGTACTCCTCGACAAAGGGGCGCACCACGTCGCGCTCAAAGCTCTCCTCGTGGTTGACCACATAATAAGGAATGCCGAGGGTCTCGGCGACACGGCGGGCATCGTAAACGTCGTCGAGCGAGCAGCAGCGCCCCTGCACGGCCTCGGGCATGCCGGGATGGTTCGCCAGCCGACGCTGGTTCCAGAGCTGCATGGTCAAGCCGATGACCTGATGCCCCTCGGCGCGCAGCATGGCCGCAACGGTGGAAGAGTCAACCCCGCCCGACATAGCGACGGCGATGGTTTGAAAACCCGGCATTTGGCACTTAGCACTTAGCATTTAGTAGTCAGACTTGGCTGCTAACTGAGTAAGAAACCCCGAATCCCACGATTTCAAACAAACGCGGAGGGTCTGGGTGCCAAGTGCTAACTGCTAAGTGCTGCCTTATTGTAAACCGGCGACAACTCGCGCAGATGAGCTACCGTCGCAGGGAGGAGGCTCAGAGCAAAGTCCACCTCGTCGGAGGTATTCTCCTTGCCCAGGCTGAAGCGCAGGCTGGCGCGGGCGCGGTCCGGCCGCAAACCCATGGCAGTCAGCACGTGGGAAGGCTCGATCGCTCCGGACGAACAGGCTGCCCCCGTCGACACAGCTAATCCTTTCAGGTCAAGCGCGATCACCAGCGCCTCACCCTCAATGTAGTCGAAGTAGATATTGGTGGTGTTGGGCACGCGCGGAGCACCTGCACCGTTCACCCCGGTTGCCTCCACTCCGTTGAGGATCGTTGCCTCGATGCGGTCACGCATCTCTGACATTCGGGTCAAGTCACCCCGTTCGAGGGCTTCTCTGGCGATCTCGGCTGCCCTTCCCAAACCAATAATTCCGGCGACGTTCTCGGTCCCGGCCCGGCGCGATCGTTCATGGCTGCCGCCGTAGAATAGCGGCTGCAGCAGGGTCCCCTTCCGTACATACAAAGCGCCAATCCCCTGCGGCGCGTGCATCTTGTGCCCCGAGATAGACAGCAGGTCACAAGCGATGCGCTTCACGTCGATCGGCACCTTCCCCGCTGCCTGCACGCCGTCCGTGTGGAAGTAAACATCGGCCTCGGTTGCGATCTTTCCAATCTCCTC
>JBGPJK010000259.1:0-6639 GCA_041485425.1 Terriglobia bacterium
CCCGCTCCACTGCGGCCTGCGTGTAAGAGAACATGCCCTGCATGGTCTCCTACCCTCGCCGCCTGAAAGCGGACACTTCACTTGCTTAATCAACCGGACATATCATGTGCTAACGACACCACCTCCGCTTTCAATTGCGCCAGCTTCCACCCTGTGTTACCGTCGCGTTGATTCCCACTTTGCAAGCGAGGGAGAAACTCTATGGCCTGGATCTTCCTGGGCGTCCTCATCGTCATCGCCTTCCTGCTGATCGGGATGTACAACAGCCTGGTCCAGTTGCGCGTCCGCTGCGACTCGTCATGGTCCGATATTGATGTGCAGCTCAAGCGCCGTCACGATCTCATCCCCAACCTGGTCGAAACCGTAAAGGGTTACGCCGCCCACGAAAAAGGCACCTTTGAGAACATCGCCAAGTTCCGCTCCATGGCGATGCAGGCCACCGGGCCAGCCGACAAGGCCGCCGCAGAGAATCAACTCACCGGCGCCCTGAAGAGCCTGTTCGCAGTGGCGGAGAATTACCCCCAACTAAAAGCTTCCGAGGAGTTCACCCAGTTGCAAGGCTCGCTCAGCCAGACCGAGGACACCATCCAGAACGCCCGCCGCTACTACAACGCCGTGGTGCGCGACCTGAATACCAAAATTCAGTCTTTCCCCACCAACCTGATCGCCGGCATGCTCGGCTTTGTGCAGCGCCAGTTCTTCGAAGTCGCCGCCGCCGACCGCGAACCGGTCGCGGTGAAGTTCTAGGAGATGAAACACACTCCAGATCAGCAAGGCCCGTGTGGGGACGGGCGCCCTCGCCCGTCCAGCCGAGCGCATCTCGGCAGGTATTTCCTGTTCGCCGCTATCTTCGCGTTCTGCGTATCCCTTCCCGCCGCCGCTCGCTCCTGGCGCATCGCCGACTTCAACGACACCATCACCATCGGCAGTGACGGCTCCGCCGTGGTTCACGAACGCCTCACCATGGTCTTCATCGGCGAATGGCACGGTATTCGTCGCACCATTCCGGTGGAGTATCCCGGGCCTCGCGGCACCAACTTCACGCTTTTTCTCGACCTCACCGGCATCACCGACGGCGATGGCAACAAGCTGAAGTACGAATCCAGCACCTCCAACGGTTACCGCAACCTGAAGATTATTGTTCCCGGCGCGGTCGACACCACCCGCACTGTCGCGATTGACTACGCCGTCCGCAATGCGGTCCGTTATTTCGACGACCACGAGGAGTTCTACTGGAACGTCACCGGCAACGACTGGCCGGTGCCCATCGATCATGCCTCGGCCTCGGTTCAGTTTCCCAGCGCCGCAGCCGGATCCCTGCGGGCCCAGGCTTTCACCGGGGTTTATGGATCCACCGAGCGCGAGGCCACTTCGGAAGTTAAAGGTCCCGATGCCTCCTTCGAGACCTCGAATCCGCTGCCCATGCGCGGCGGCATGACCATCGACATTTTCATCCCTAAAGGCATCCTTAAAGAACCCAGTGCCTTCACCAAAGCGCTATGGTTCCTCGGCAGCAATCCCATCGTATTCCTGCCCTTCGTCACCTTCGGCGTGATGTTCGTCCTCTGGTGGTACAAGGGACGCGATCCCGACCCCGGCCTCTCTGTCGCCCCCATGTATGAGCCGCCGCCAGGCATTTCACCCGCCGAAGCCGGCACCCTCATCGACGACCAGATTCATCCTCGTGACATCACCTGCACTCTGGTCGACCTCGCCGTGCGCGGCTACGTCAAGATCGAAGAAACGGTGGATACCACACTGGTGGTCTTCCACCACAAGGACTACACCTT
The DNA here is from genome assembly GCA_041485425.1 of Terriglobia bacterium. GTDB lineage: Bacteria > Acidobacteriota > Terriglobia > Terriglobales > Acidobacteriaceae > JAIQET01. The sequence goes on from JBGPJK010000259.1 coordinate 1,791, forward strand.
CCACCTGCTGAAGCCGCGTGAGCAGTGGACCGGCCTCGCCCCCCACGAGCGCGTCATGCTGGAAAATGTTTTCGCCGGAGGCGCCGAGACCCGTCTTTCCAGCCTGAAGAACCGCTTCTACACCGCCATTCCCGTGATCCGCCAGGACCTCATGTCGTCCCTGCGCTCGAAAGGTATGTACCTGCTCGATCCCGAATCCGCCAACGCCTACAGCATCGGCGCTGCTGTCCTCATCATCGCGCCCTTCGCCATCGCCCAGTTCACCGGATACAAGGACGTCTTCAGTTCCACCGGCCCGCTGATTGTCTCCGCCATCATTTCCGCCATCATCTGGTGGCTGTTCGCTCGCCAAATGAAGGCCCGAACCGTAAAGGGCGGACGCACCCGCGTCGCCGTCCTCGGCTTCCAGGAATTCATGAACCGCGTGGACGCCGACCGCCTCAAGCGCATGCCGCCCGATACCTTCGAGAAATATCTTCCCTACGCCATGGCTCTCGGCGTCGAGCACATCTGGGCCCAGAAGTTTGCCGGCATCATCCAGAATCCGCCGACGTGGTACGCCTCCCCGGCCGGCTATCCCACAGGCTTCAACCCGATCTTCTTCTCCAACTCCATGCACAGCATGGCCACCGACATGCACCAGGTCTTTGTCTCCGCCCCGCGCGCCAGTTCCACCGGCTCAGGCTGGAGTGGCGGAGGCTTCAGCAGCGGCGGTGGGTTCTCCGGCGGGGGCTTCGGAGGGGGCGGTGGCGGTGCGTTCTAAGCCGACGGCAGCCTCTGCAATCGGCCCCGCTTTGGTCCAAACCGTAGAACTGTTGCGCCGGGTGCCATGCCCTTCGAGGGCGGGGATTGCCACACCCCGTCCCCAGCAGACGTCGCCAACCAGTCCCCGTGCCCAGGGGGAGGAACCTAGTTCGCACCCTTTATAAGTTAGTAATCAGGCTTTTGCCGGGAGTGTCATTGTGATATAACCGCCCCTAAGTACTCTGGCCATCAGGAGTCGCTTTCTGGAACTGGCTTTGGCACGCAAAAAAGGCCAGCACCGAGGAGGTCTTGTGTCCGACGCACGCACGGGGAAAAGATTTCCCCTGGAATTGCCGATCAAGATTCACAAAGAGGCAGACGGCGCAGAATCGAGCGGAGTGACGGGCAATCTGAGCGCGGCCGGAGTTTATATCCGCGCCGACGCTACGCTCGAGGTTGGCTCCAACGTGGAGTTCGACATCGCCCTGCCGCCCGAGGTGACCGGAGCCCAGGAGAGCGTGATTATCCAGTGCCGCGGCCGGGTGGTGCGCACCGACGAACCCCCTGCCGGCAGCGGCCCCACGGAGGCCCGTGGCGTGGCCTGCGTGATCGATTCTTACGATTTCGTTCGCCACTCGTAACGAGGTGCAGAGGCAATGCTGAAACTGATTCTGGCCGATAACCAGGCAATCTTCCGCGCGGGAATCGCCAAAGTGCTGGCGGTCGAAGACGAGATGCGCATTGTGGCGCAGGCCCAGACTCCCGAGCAGATGCTCATGGCCCTGGATAAGTTCCGCGCCGCCGTGCTGATTGTCGCGGGAGGATTCCACACCGATTTCAATGCCGTGTTGCAAGCCGCAAACCACGCCAAGACTCGCGTCGTGGTGCTCGCCGATACCGGCGAGAGCGCCCAGCGCTACATGGGCGCCGGCGCGCAAGGAGTGGTCTACCGCAACGTGACCAGCGCGTCGCTGGTGGACTGCGTGCGCAAGGTGGCCCGCGGCGACACCTGGGTACAGGACATCGCCGTGCCCAGCGAGCTGACCGAGAACGACATGGTCGGTTTGCGGGTGCGCGATCGCCTCACCGCCAAGGAACTGCGCATCGTCGCACTCATCGTGCAGGGCTACAAGAACAAAGAAATCGCCTCGCAGCTCGGTACCACCGAGCAGGTGATCAAGAACTACCTGCGCAACGTGTATGACAAGATTGGCGTTTCCGACCGCCTGGAGTTGGCGCTGTTCACCATCCATCACCGGATTCTGAACGAAGCCGCAGCCGCAACCGCGGCCGCCGCCACCCCGGTGCCTGGCCCCGGTGCCGGAGTCAGTTCGTAAGCTGCTTCTCTCTTGGAGAAGGCCGCCCCCCGAGGGCGGCCTTTTTTGTCTCGCAAAAAAGGAAAGCCGGAGGTCGAAGCCTCCGGCTTGTAAGTGAGAGCAAAACCTACACGATCTTTTCGCCCACTGACTTGCCCTGCGTGAACAGGTACAGGTAATCCGGCCCGCCGGATTTTGAGTCAGTTCCTGACATGTTGAATCCGCCGAAGGGGTGCGCGCCCACCATGGCGCCTGTGCACTTGCGGTTGATGTACAGGTTGCCGACGTGGAAGTCCTGCATGGCGCGATTGATCTTCTCCCGCGACTTGGTGTACACCGCGCCGGTCAGGCCGAACTCGGTGTCGTTGGCGATCTCCAGCGCGTGATCGAAATTCTTCGCCTTGATCACCACCAGCACTGGCCCGAAGATCTCCTCCTGCTCCAGCTTCGACTTGGGCTGGATGTCGGCAATTACCGTAGGCTGGACGAAGAATCCCTCCCCGGCCTTGGTGTCGCGGGCCCCGCCGGTAATCAGCCGGCCATCCTTCTTGCCAATCTCGATGTAGTTGAGGATGTCCTTCATGGAGCCTTCGTTGATCACCGCGCCCATGTTCGGGTTTTCCGTGGGGTCGCCGACCGTGATCTTCTCCACCCGCGTCTTGAGCTTCTCCAGGAACTTGTCGTAGATGCGCTCGTCAATGATGGCGCGGGAGCAGGCCGAACACTTCTGGCCCTGGAAGCCGAAAGCCGCCGAAGCTACGCCCTCGACAGCGGAGTCCACGTCGGCGTCGGCATCCACGATGATGGCGTCCTTGCCGCCCATTTCGAGGATGGTGCGCTTGATCCAGATCTGGCCGTCGGGTTTCTCGGCCGCAACCTTGTTGATGCGCAGGCCGACCTCGCGCGATCCGGTGAACGCGATGTAGCGGGTCTTGGGATGCGCCACCACGGCGTCGCCGAAGGTGGCGCCCGCGCCAGGACAGAAGTTGACCACGCCCTCGGGCATGCCGGCTTCTTCCAGCAGCTCGAAGAACTTGGCCGCGATGGTGGGCGAGTCGCTCGAGGGCTTCAGAATGACGGTGTTGCCGGAGACGATCGAGGCCAGCGTCATCCCGGCCATGATGGCGGAGGGGAAATTCCACGGCGGAATCACCGCGCCCACGCCCAAGGGAATATAGAAGAGGTAGTCGCGCTCGCCCGGGAGCTGCACCGGAGGTTCGACCTTCGCCAGCCGCAGCGCTTCGCGGCTGTAGTATTCGCAGAAGTCGATGGTCTCGGCGATGTCGCCGTCCGCTTCCGCCCAGTTCTTGCTGACTTCAAACACCATCCAGGCGGCAAACTCGAACTTGCGCTCGCGCAGCAGGTCGCCGGTGCGGAACAGCAGGGCGGCACGCTCCTCGACGGAAGTGCGCCTCCAGCTTTCGAAGGCGCGGAGCGCCGCGCTCATTGCGGGCTCAACCTGCTCTTTTCCTGCTTTCTGGTGCAAGCCGACCAGTTGCGACGGCTTCGAGGGGTTGATGGACTTGATCTTGTCCGCGGTCTTGACGTGCTTGCCGCCGACGATGAGGTCATACTCGCGACCCAGCTGGCCGCGAACTTTCTCAATAGCGGCACGCATCTTGCGCGCATTCTCTTCCTTGCTGAAATCGGTAAGCGGCTCGTTCACAAACGGCCCTTCATGCAGGCGAACCCGGAGGCGAGTAGGGGCTTCAACCGTTGCCATAAGTGCACCTCAAAGAGATATCGATGCTGCCTGGGATGGGTACTAAACAGATAATTGTAGCACCGGAAAAGGGCCGGAACTGCCGCTCAAGGCTGACATCACAAACAGTTGTGAGCCTTGTACTTGGCCAATCTGACCTGGGAAATAATGCGACGCCATTGCAGGTGCCCCGATGGTTTAACCCTTGACTATCGTGTCGGCCACTGCCACGCTCTAACAATACATGGTACACGTGGAAGCACTCGCGAATCCGGCTTTGCTGATCTGGGCCAGAGAATCAGCTAGCCTCACGCAAGAGGCAATCGCTAATAAGATTGGTGTCAAAGCAGAACGCATCCGGGCCTGGGAAGCTGGGCAGGAGCGCCCGTCGGTTGCTCAGCTCCGCAATGTCGCGGCAGCAACAAAGAGGCCGTTGGCCGTTTTCTACCTTGCGGAACCACCCCGCGCATTCGATGCGCTTCACGATTTCCGGGCTGGGGCAAGCGCCGCGGTACCATCAGCCATCTCACCCGAGCTTACCTTCGAAATCAGAAAGGCCTATGACAGGAGGGAATGGGCACTCGAACTGATGAGTGGTCTCCAGCTAACGCCCTCCACGTTTAAGGTGAGACTCAGCCTGCATGAAGATACAGAAGTTGCCGCAGGGAAGATTCGTGCTGCTCTCGGTGTTCGAACCGACATACAGAGTCAATGGCGTGTCGACAACGAAGCATTCCGCGAGTGGCGCGCTCTTCTTGAACGTGTTGGGATACTGACTTTTCAAGCCACTCATCTCGACCTTGAGGAGGCGCGCGGATTTTCTATTTCGCTCAAGCCGCTGCCAGTGGTTGTCGTGAATATTAAGGACGCCTATCGAGGACGCATCTTCACCTTGTTGCACGAGGCAACGCACCTCGCTCTGAATGACGGAGGAATCTGCGACTTGGATGACAATCAGCGGCGAAACGCAAGCGCAGTAATCGAAGCGTACTGCAACCGCGTTGCCGGAGCTGTTCTGTTTCCGAGAAATGATCTGCTCGCTACAAGTGAGGTTCGCAGCCACCGATCAGGCGACATGACCTGGTCG
>JBGPJK010000260.1:0-6637 GCA_041485425.1 Terriglobia bacterium
GCCTTCGGATAGGGATCCGCAATAGCATCCGCCAACGGCAAAGACCGCAGCACCCTCCGGAGTTGTGAAGCAACCGGCCTGGGTAACCAACTCGTCGGGGCTGGCGTCTGCGAATTCCCGGTAAAAATGTAGAACCTCTCTCGCCTTTGCTACCGGATAGAATACGGCTCCGCCCAGCACCGGACCGACTTCGTGCAAACGGTATTCCAGAGAGGTCACAATTCCGAAGTTGCCGCCGCCGCCCCGAACGCCCCAGAAGAGGTCTGCGTTTTCAGAAGCATTCGCAGTGACCAAATGCCCGTCGGCGGTGACCACATCTACACCGATCAGGTTGTCGAGGGCGATTCCGTACTTGCCGTGCAAGTGGCCCCACCCCCCACCGAGGGTCAGGCCAGAGATGCCCGTCTTCGAAACCGTGCCCATAGTCGTGGCCAGACCGAACGCTTGGGTCTCGCGGTCGAACTCGCCGAGTGTCAAACCCGGCTCCGCCCGCACCGTTCTCCTGGCAGGATCGACCCGTATGCCCTTCATGCAGGACAGATCGATCATCAGACCATTGTCGCAAACTGCCTTCCCTGCAACGCTGTGGCCTCCGCCTCGCACCGAGACCAGAACGTCGTGTTCGCGGGCGAAACACACACACGCGATTACATCCGCAGCAGCGGCACACCGGGCAACGAGGGCCGGTCGCCGATCAACCATGGCGTTGGGAACCGCCCGGGCGGCGTCATAGCCCGGTTCGCCAAAACAGAATGACTGGCCCCGGAGGGACGCCCTGAACTTCGCCAAGGCCGATTCTGGAATCATAGTAGTCTCCAGATCAAACCAAGACTTTATACCACAGCATTGTGAGGAGTTGCTGTCTTACACGTGGATTGTGAACATGATCTTGTCGATGGTGGTCGTGTAACGTCGGCTAACCGGAAGCGACCGTCTAGAACCTGCCGCACCTCCACCATCACATGTTGAACGTCGACTTCTAGCCAAAACAGCTTAAGCTAGCGCTTATGGGGCGCCTGTCCTCCATCGGCCTTGAGTTTACTTCCCTTCCAAATCCACCGTCTTCACCGGCAGGTCCCAGTGGGCTTCGAGGATTTCGAAACGCTGCTGCTCTTCGCGCTCGTAGGTTTCCTTGTCGGGGAATAGCTGTTTCTTGAGCGCATCTTCGTCGAAGGGCTCATTGGCGACCATGGCATTCTTGAACACGATGGTCACGCGATAGTCCCAACGGCCGTCTTCCGTGGTGTGGTAGCGCGGCTGGTCCATCCAGACCTTGAGCATGCGGCCCATCTCGGTTTCTTTCTTCAGGAGCGGATAGTGATTCTTCTTGAAGAGGCGGAGGAACTCGTCGGCGTGTCCCCATTTTGCTTTGTAGTAGTACTCGACCACGAAGGGTTGGCCCGTGACAGACTGTCCCACGGCAGGTGTGCTGAACGTTCCAATCCAGCCTAGTGCCGTGGTGAGTGTCAGCAATCGAACGAAGAGTTTCATCACGATTCTCCTTTCCCGGGTGAATGAGAACTGGTCCGCATCGAGGGGGCAGAAACCAGTTCTCGGTTGTCAGTTCTCAGATCTTAGTTCACAGCGGCTTAGTACGCATCCGGTCTTGCCAGTGGGACCATGCGAACCAGATGATAGCAGCCGCCAGCAGGGCTCCAATGATGGCGTCGAACTGGTGGAAGTACTTGCCTAGTTCGCGCCAGTTCTCTCCTAGCTTCATGCCTAGCCAGGCTAGTCCGAAGCACCACGGCCATGATCCAAGAAAAGTGTAGAGATGAAACCGTCCGCGGGGCATGCGGGCAATTCCCGCGGGCAATGCGATAAAGGTGCGGATCACGGGCAGCAACCTCGCTATGAAAACGGCAAGATATCCCCAGCGCGCGAAAAAGCGGTCGGCCCAATTCAGTTCCCGCTGGCTCATCAAGATCCAGCGCCCGTATTTTTCTACCAGCGGGCGGCCGCCGTAGCATCCGATCTCGTAGGCCACCAGCGATCCCAGGTTGCAGCCGATGGCTCCGGCGGTGGCCACCCAGAACAATTTCATTGCGCCCTCGAAGACCAGATAACCAGCGAAGGGCATGATCAACTCGGATGGTAGCGGGATGCAGGCCGATTCAATCGCCATGAGGAGGGCGAGGCCTTTGTAGCCCGTCATGACGGACTTGATGAACAAAAAAAGAACTGCCAGGATTTTCTCAGTCATGTAGTGAATAGTCGCCAAATCTTGTAGAGACGTAGCTTGCGACGTCTCTATTCACGGTGAGACGTTGCCAGCAACGTCTCTACAGAAAGAGTTACGACGAGCAGCTAGAATGACCCTTCCTGAGTAAAGGTGAATCCTGGCAGGGATGCACCCTGTGCGCCTTTGGCCACTTTCACGCGCACAGTGGGGGCGTCGGGAGCGGTTACTTGGGCCGGACGCAGCATGGCGTACTGCGAGAACACTTCGCTGTAAACTTTGGTGACGAGGTAGTCCTGTCCGTCGTCATCCTTGCGCCAGACCTGCCCTAGTTGGATGAACTTCACTGCCACGGGAGTTTCCTTAACTTTCGTTGGATCACCTCCAGACTACCTAGCGGGTGGGTCCCCGTCAATTGGACAGCTAGGGTCCTGTGGATTACGAAAGGGTTGGATTGCGTTTCTGGAAGAAGCTCTCGGACTCTCCATCGGGGATTTGCTTCTGCTAACATTCAGGCTCGATTCCACAAACCGAAGGAAAGCACATGGTACGCGGCATAGTTCCTCGCCAACCGGCAAAGACAGGGCGTCACGAAGGAGCGCGGATCGGGCGCTCACTTAAGACGTCGCATAAAACTGCCGGGCTGCGCCCGGACCGGCCGGGTCAGAGACCCGGCCCCACACAAGCCAAGGGCTCCACACAAGCTGCCGCCAAGTCGACGCTAGCTGGCAAAAGCTACAATCCGCTCGCGCCAGCGCGCATTGCCGAAATCCTCACGCGGCTCGAACAACTTTATCCCGATGTGACCTGCGCGCTGACTCACAAGAGCGCGTGGGAGCTGTTGGTGGCGACCATCTTGTCCGCGCAGTCGACCGACCTTAATGTCAACCGGGTAACGCCTGAATTGTTTCGCAAGTACCCTACGGTCGCGGACTTCGCGGCGCTCACGCCGGAGCAGCTCGAGCCCGACGTTCGTTCGACAGGTTTTTTCCGCAACAAATCGAAGTCGGTTGTGGGCGCCGCGAGGAGAGTCGTCAGCGAGTTCGGCGGGCAGGTGCCAGATGACATGGACAAGCTGCTTACTTTGCCGGGAGTGGCGCGTAAGACCGCCAACGTCGTGCTGGGCACATGGTTTCGCAAAGCGGAAGGCGTAGTCGTGGACACGCACGTCACCCGTATCTCGCGCCGTCTGGAACTCACCAAGAACATCGATGCGCCGAAAATCGAACAGGATTTGAGGCAGGTGATCCCGCGCGAGAAGTGGATCCTGTTCGCGCATCAGATCATCTGGCACGGACGCAAGCTGTGCATTGCGCGCAGGCCTAAATGCGTGGACTGTGCGCTGGAGAATATTTGCCATGCCGGAGATAAGACGTGGAGCACAGTCGAGATGCATAAGAACGCAAAGCTGTAACGGCTGCCTGAGATTCGTTGCCAGAATTCCCTGCCGCGTTTAGCGCCGCACGTAGGGATCTTTCGACTCCGTAGCTTCTTCGCTTCGCGAAGAAGCTACTTCGCTCAAGATGACAGTGGGTGGGTGAGGGTTGACAGTGTTGGGTGAGGGCAGAAACAGCTCTCTGCTAAACTTTTCCTTCCCAGTTGTAGCGCCGGGACGGCGGGGCTACAAAGGACTCTTATGCGCACTGTCATCCTGTTTGCTATCGTCATACTCATGAGCACTTTCGCCTCGGCCCAGACTCTTCCCGTACCTCAGGCCATTACCGATCCCAAGCAGATCGCCGGCAAGCCTAACGCGCAGGTGGAGCAGAATCAGCAGAGTCTCTCCATCGAGAAGCTCTACATGACGCGCCAGGTGGGGCGTCCGTCATGGTCGCCCGACGGTAAGACGATTGTGTTCGTCTGCAACATCAGTGGCCGCAGCAATCTGTGGCTGGTGCCGGCGGAAGGTGGCTGGCCGACGCAGCTCACGGTCAGCGATCAGCGGCAGACGGCGCCAACCTGGTCAGCGGACGGCAAATGGATCGCTTACATGTCGGACTATGACGGCGACGAGCAGTGGGATATTTTTATCGTATCTCCAAAGACCGGGCAGGTCGTGAATCTGACCCATACTCGCGAGATCGCGGAAGAGAATCCGCGATGGTCGCCCGATGGCCGTTATCTGGCTTACACCGTGAAACCGAAGACGGCGTCCGCTTTCGAGATTGATGTTTACGACATGCTGATGCGGGACGTGAAACACATCACGACCGGCACAGCGGCCGACAAGTTGAATGACAATCCGATCTGGTCGCACGACGGCAAGTGGATCGCCTATACCCAGGAGCAGGCCAAAGGAACGGATTCGAACATCTTTGTGGCGGAAGTCGCCACCGGCCACAGTACCCTGCTCACTGCCCACGATGGTGAACAGCTCTACCGCGCCAATGACTTCTCTCCCGATGGCAAGAAGCTGCTGGTCACTTCCAACGCTGCGAATGGCTACGACAATGTTGGGTTGCTGGACATTGCGAGCAAGAAGATTTCGTGGCTGACCAAGGACAAGTGGGAGATCGGCGGTGGCGACTTCTCGCCCGACGGCAAGCATGTCACGTGGACTGCGAACGTCGAGGGCAATACCGACATCTACCTGCATGACCTCGTCACCGGCACGACCACGGCATTACTGCTGCCCAAAGGTGTGAATGGGCTTGCGGGTGAACCTTCCGCCTTCAGCAAGGACGGATCACGCCTGCTCTACAACCACAACGGCGCAAGCGCTCCGGGAGATCTTTGGGTCTATCAACTGGCGACGGCGAAATCTCATCAGGTGACGCATTCGCTGGTAGCGGGGGTGCGCTCGGAAGACATGGTCGAGCCATTTCTGGTGCATTATCCAAGCCGCGATGGCAAGTGGACCATTTCCGCGTTCGTGTATGTGCCCTACAACATGGTGCGCAATGGGCAGAATGCGGCGATTGTTTACGTGCATGGAGGGCCCACCTCGCAGACGGTGAACTCGTTCAACCGGTTTATCCAGCACATGGCCAACCAGGGATACATGGTGATTGCGCCGAACTATCGCGGCTCAACCGGATATGGGAAGGAATTCCAGCAGGCGAACCTTTTCGACATGGGCGGCGGTGATTTGCAGGACGTGTTGGCGGCGGCGGACTTTATCAAACAGACCGGCTATCTCGATCCCAAGAAAATAGTTCTCATGGGCGGCAGCTATGGCGGGTACATGACAATGATGGGTGTCACCAAGGCACCCGAGGTTTGGGCTGCGGGCGTTCCGATCGTGCCATTTGTCAACTGGTTTACGGAAATCCAGAATGAAGATCCGGTGTTGCAACAATCGGACATGGCCACTATGGGCGATCTAGAGAAGAACAAAGCCTTGTTCCAGGATCGTTCGCCGATCTTCTTCGTGGATCAGATCAAAGCTCCGCTGCTGCTGCTGGCGGGCGGGAACGATCCGCGCTGTCCTAAGGAAGAGGCCCAGCAGGTGGTGGATGCGGTCAAGAAGCGCGGCGGAACGGTCGAGTACAAGGTGTATGAGAACGAAGGCCACGGCTTTGCCCGCGTGGAGAATCAGATCGACGCCTATCAGCGCGTGTCCGGCTTCCTGAAAGCGCACGTGCCGCCGGCGGATTGCAACTGCTCGCTGACCGAGTAGGTTTGCTTGCTTGTGTGGAGACGGGTCTTTGACCGTCTAAGCGGCCGCGAGGCCGCTGTGACAATCCAGCCGCCCTCTGGGCGGCACAACCGGGTCAGAGACCCGGTTCCACACTAGCAACGGCGATTGCCTTGATCAGGCCTGGGATCGTGTATTCCTTTGCTTCGATGTCGACTGGGAGGCCAAGCTCGCGAAGCGTCGAGGACGTGACCGGGCCGATCGAAGCGAGGCGGATACCGTTAATCGGGCTTGCTTTTCGCGGGCGAGGGCGCCGGCGCCACATGTTCTTTCCTAGCAGTGCGATGAAGTTTCTCACCGTTGACGAACTGGTGAACGTAATTACATCCGGACGACGCTTCGAGTCTTTCAGGACAGTGCGCAGCCGGGTGCGGGAGGATTGCGGAATTACGGTTTCGTAGGCTTCCACAACGTCCACCTTGGCGCCGACCTTGCGCAATTCGCGGGGGATTACGTCGCGGGCGACGCGGGCTCGGGCCAGTAACACGCGCTTCCCTGCTATTTGTTTGCGCAGACTCTTGACTACCGATTCGGCTACGTACTCTTCAGGAACGACGTTCACCTTGATACCGCGCTTCTGGATCGCCTTCTTCGTCGCGGGTCCGATGGCCGCAACTTTCAAGTGCTTCAACTGCCTCTTGGTCAGACGGAGTTTACGAAGCCGCTCCCAAACCGCATCGACTCCGTTCACACTGGTCAGGATGAGCCAGTCGTACTGGTGCAGCTTCTTGAGGGCTGAGTCCAGAGGTTTGTAAGAGCGGGGCTTGCGGATTTCGATAAAAGGAATCTCTACGACCTCGGCGCCAAGTTCTCGCAAGCCA
>JBGPJK010000261.1:0-6623 GCA_041485425.1 Terriglobia bacterium
GTATCGTTTGCCGATGCATTCTGGATGGGCACATTGCTGTCGCCTTCGACTGAAATTGCCGCTTCCACCAACCGCGTCGAATCGCGACCGGCGAACTGGTACGCACTCTACACCTGCTCGCGACATGAGAAACAGGTCGCTGCACAGCTTCAGCAGCGCGGCATCGGGTTCATCCTTCCGCTCTATGCGAGCGTCCGCCGCTGGAAAGACCGGCGCGTCAGTCTGCAGCTTCCCTTATTTCCCGGCTACATTTTTGTCTACACCTCGTTACAGCACCGGATCGACGTGCTCAACATTCCTGGCGCGGTACGCTTCGTCTCGTTTAATGGCCGTCCAGCCGCTCTTTCCGAGTGCGATTTGCTGCGGCTGCGCAGCGGACTCGATGAAGGGCTTCGCGCCCAGCCCCATCCTTATCTGAAGGTCGGCCGGCGGGTGCGCGTCCGCAGCGGCCCCCTGGCCGGTACCGAAGGCATTCTGCTGCGCAAGAAAGATCAATTTCGGCTGATTGTGTCCATCGATCTGATCATGCGCTCGGTCGCGGTCGATATCGACGCCGCCGATGTCGAGCCCTTGGGGTGAAGTTTCTAGTTTCCGTTCGATGCGGTTGTGGGAGAGGTGGTATGAGCAGTTTTATCCCCCAGAATTACCGGTCTTCGTGCAAAGTGGTCTGCGCGCTTGGCGTGCCTCTTCCGGCCCGTTTCATGGGCAGTCTGATCCTGGTTGCATTCCTGTTGGCCACCGCTTCGGTGGCCCAGATCTCGCGGGATGACGTTCGCCCGCGCCGTAACCCAGACGAGCCGCAAGTCTCGGCCGCTCGCCGTGCCGCCGACGCTGCCGTCGCTCTGTCGCCCGAAATCATCATTGACACTTTGCGCCACGAGCCCGGCCTCTTGCTCCAGGTGAAGAAAGTCCTGGTCGAAAAGGCTTATGAGCAGGGCCGGCTGCTCGATCCCGAAGACTTGACCGACGACATCCTTTTCCATCTAATCCGCGACGACCAGAAGATTCGCATTCTCGCCACCCGCGAGATGGAAACTCGCGGTTATATTCGCGTCAAGCCGACGCTGGAGGAGCAGAAAGAGCAACGCGAACTGGAACGCCGCTGGCGCCAGCTGGAAGGCGCGCAAGGACGCGAACCCGCGCAACCGCAGCAGCAGGGAACTGACCAGCGACGGATTCAGAGCACCGGGCAGGAGGACGATTACTACGCCCGCCACGAATCCCTCCCTTACGTCCCGCCTTCGCAGGCGCGGCCCCGACAGCAATCTCCGGACCAGCAGCCCGCCCCCGATTACGACCAGTCCCAGCCCCAGCAACAGCGTCGTCAGAATCGCGCCTCGCTCAACACCGAATCACCGGCTGATACCGATGTCCCGCAAATGGCGCGCGTCCGCCCCGACGATTTGTCCGGCATTCTTCCTGAGCAATCCGTCGAGACGCCAACCCTCGCCGCTGACCGTGAGCGGAGGAACCAGCGATCGGAGCAGTCGGGCATGCCGGCGGCCAGCCTGCCTTCCGCGGGTTCGTATGGTTCGCAAGTCGAGGAATCTTCGCGGCCGCGGACCTCTGAGCTCGCCGCCTTGAACCGGCGCGCCCTTGGCCCCTTGCTTCCGGAGCGCGAGCCCAGGTACGAGCAGCCTCCGATCCGGCGTCGCCCGAACCCTTACGCCGACGTTCCATCGCTCTACGACATTTATGCGCAGGTGTCCCGCCGATTGCCGGTGCTGGACCGCTTTGGCGTCGACATTTTCGTCAACGGCACCGGGAACACCGACGAACTTCCCATGGACTTGCCGGCCGGTCCCGATTACGTGCTCGGTCCGGGCGATGGCCTTACCATCAACCTGTGGGGCGGAATCTCCCAGCGGCTGCAGCGCACGGTGGATCGCGAGGGCCGGGTGGCGCTTCCCGAGGTCGGCACCGTGCTCGTCGCGGGTCGAAACCTGGGTGATGTCCAACACCAGATTCAGACTGTGCTGCGCACCCAGTTTCGCGACGTGCAGGCCGATGTCTCCCTCGGAAGGCTGCGTACGATCCGCGTGTACATAGTCGGCGACGTTCACCGCCCTGGCGCGTACGACATCAGTTCGCTCTCCACCCCGCTGAACGCGCTGTATGCGGCTGGCGGGCCTACCTCGCGCGGCTCGCTGCGCACGCTCAAGCACTACCGCGGCAAGCAACAAGTCCAAGACGTCGATACTTACGACCTGATTCTTCACGGTGTGCGCTCGGACATGCTCGGCCTGCAGCCCGGCGACACCATCCTGGTGCCGCCGATCGGCCCCCAGGTCACCATTGAAGGCATGGTTCGCCGTCCCGCCATTTACGAATTGCATGGCCCCGGCGCCAGCCTGGCGGAAGCGCTGGAATTGGCGGGCGGCGTGCTCTCCATCGGCACTCTGCGCCACGTCGCCGTCGAGCGCGTGCTAGCTCACCAACAGCGCACCATGCTCGACCTCGACATTCCCGAGACTAACAACCAGGAGGCGGTCACCACGGCGCTGGAAAACTTCAAGGTCCAGGACGGCGACAAGGTCCGCATCTCGCCCATTCTGCCTTACAGCAACAAGACCGTGTACCTCGACGGGCACGTGTTCCATCCCGGCAAGTACCCGTGGACAGACGGCATGAAGCTCACGGATCTGGTGAAGTCGTATTCCGACCTGCTGCCAGAGCCCTCCAAGCGCCACGCCGAGATCATTCGCCTCAACCCGCCCGACTTCACTCCCACTGTGCTTGCTTTCAACCTGGCGGACGCGCTGTCGGGCAAAGGCGACGTGCCGGTGCTGAAGCCTTTTGACACGGTTCGTGTTTTCGGCCGCTACGACTTCGAGGATCCCCCGCAGATTACCGTTTCCGGAGAAGTTCGCGACCCCGGCGATCGGCTGACCAACGGAGTCACACACGTGCGCGATGCCGTGTATTTAGCAGGCGGCGTGACCTCCGACGCAAAGCTTGACGACGCCGAGATCCTGCGCAAGGACGGCAACACCCTCCAGGTCATCAGCGTGAATCTGGCCAAGGCGCTTGCCGGCGACGAAGTCCACAACGTCCTCTTGCAACCCAAGGATCGCCTTATCATCAACCGCGACCTGGCCAAACTGGATCCCCCCCGGGTCACGATTGGGGGCGAAGTCGCCAAGCCTGGCAAGTATCCGCTCGGCGAGAACATGACTGCCACTGATCTGGTGCGTATAGCCGGAGGGCTGAAGCGCGGCGCTTATAGCAGGTCGGCCGATCTGACGCGCTACATCCTGCAAAATGGCGCCAAGGTGATCGGAGAACACGAAGAGGTCGCCATTGGCAAGGCCCTCGCCGGCGACGCCGATACTGACATGCGCCTGCGCGATGGCGACGTGCTTACCATTCGCCAACTGGCCGGCTGGTCCGATGTCGGGGCCACCATTGCGGTCAAGGGCGAGGTTGTTCACCCCGGTTCCTACGGCATCCAGGATGGCGAGCGCCTCGGCTCGATTCTGGAGCGTGCAGGCGGCTTCCGCGCCGGAGCGTATCCCTACGGCGCAATCCTGTTGCGCACACAGGTCCGTGACATCGAGGAGAAGAGCCAGTCCGAGGTCATTCGGCGAGTCGAGGGCCAGAAGGGCAACCTGATGCTGATCCAGGACACCGATCCGCAGCAAAAGCAGGCCAAGGAAGCTGCCGTTCAGCAATGGGAAATAACGTTGCAAAAGCTGCGCGACAATCCTCCCCAGGGGCGTCTGGTGGTTCACATCGGCTCCGAGATCGGGCATGGGAAGAACACCGCCAACGATATTGAAGTCCGTGCCGGCGATGTGCTCATCATTCCCAAGCGTCCGAACTACGTAACGGTCATCGGCCAGGTGTTCAATCCCACCGCGCTCACGTACAGTCCGGGGAAGAGTGCCCGCTGGTACCTGGAACAGTCCGGCGGACCCACTACGCTCGCCAATAAGAAGGCGGTGTTTGTGATCCGCGCCGACGGCTCGGTCGTAGGGAACGCGGGCGGCGGCTTCTGGCAGGGCAGTCCTCTCTCCGTCGCTTTGCAGCCGGGCGATACGGTTGTTGTCCCCGAGCGCGCCGCCGCGGGTCCGAGAAACTGGCAGGCTATTTTCATGGCAGCTCAGGTCGCGACCTCGATCGCTACTACCACCGCCGTCATGCTGAACTACTTGAAGTAACCGGGATCGCAGTGAATCTCTCTCTTGGACGTTACACGGTGATGCTTTGAAGGTTACTGGCGCCAAACTCGTAATGGTGTTGCTGTTGGACTTAGCCGTATTGGCGCAGTCCGGTCCGACCAAAGCCGATTCGATGGGCCCAGCCTGTACCGATCTGTCGGGCAAGATTCCGCTGCCATGTCCCGGACAAAAGCACACCGCGCCGGCCCAGCCTGCCAGAGCACCCGCGCCGGCGCCGGACTCAGGTGTGCAAGGGGTGTCGGTACCGGCTGCCCAGGTGAAAAAGCATGACGGATCTGCCGCAACTGGGCTGCATCCGGTTTCGGCTACAACGCCCCCGAAGGTGAAAGTAGAACCGCCTCATGAGGAGCCGCAGCCGTCCGCGAGCAGTCCCGCTTCTGCCGCGCTCGTACTGGCGCAGGGCTGCACCGACCTGTCCGGCAGGCATGCGGTGCCCTGTCCTGCTAAGACTTATGCCGCGGTTTCGACGGAGGCGACTCGTGGTCCGGATGCGGGTTCCGGTGCCGCTCTTTCCGGTGTAGCTTCCTCGGCTGCCGTTGAACCGGAGCCGGTTTCGCGGCCGGCCGGCCCCAGTGTTCATTCGCCCGAGCGAGCCTTGCTGCGCAACCTCTTTGCCGATCAGAAGGCGATCTGGGGAAGCCCGCTGCGCATCCGGCTCGATAATGTTCAGTGGCTGGTGCCGTTGCTGGGCGGCGCGGCGGTGATGATCGCCAGCGACACCGATATTCAAAACCACATCCCCACCAGCACGAGCTTCCGCAAGAACAGCAACAACTTCTCGAACTACGGTGTCGCGGCATTCGCCGGTGTGACAGGCGCAACCTGGATGTTGGGCCTAGCTACCCACAACGACAAGATGCGTGAAACCGGCGTTCTGAGCGGGGAAGCCGCGCTCGACAGCTTGGCGCTCACCTACGCCATCAAAAGCATCACGCAGCGGGATCGCCCGTTCGAGAGCAATGGCCACGGCAATTTCTGGTCGAAGGGCGATTCCTTCCCCTCCGAGCATGCCTCCGCCGCCTGGTCGGTCGCCACGGTCTTCGCTCACGAATACCCGGGACCGCTGACCAAGTTGTTAGCCTACGGTGGCGCGGCCGCCATCAGTGCCGCCCGCGTGACCTCGGATAAGCACTTTGCCTCCGACGCGCTCGTCGGCAGCGCTCTCGGTTACTTCATCGGGCGGCAGGTTTACCGGGCTCATCACGATCAGGGCATCAGTGATGCCGCATACGGCACGTTTGAGCGCGCGCGGGCAGCCGAGGGTCCGCGAGATCCTGCGAACATGGGCTCGACTTACGTCGCGTTGGACAGTTGGGTGTATCCAGCCATGGACCGCCTTTCGGCCCTCGGTTACATCAATTCAGCCTTTGCGGGATTGCGTCCGTGGACGCGCATGGAATGTGCCCGCCTGCTGCAAGAAGCGGAAAGCCACATTCAGTCCGATAGCGGCGGCGGGGCCGCAAGTGTTGAAGCGGTGCGGCTTGATCAGGCATTGCGGGCGGAGTTTCTCATCGAATCCCGTCGCCTCGGTGGCGACCGGAACCTGAGCGCCGAACTGGAATCTGTCTACACGCGGTTTACCGGCATCTCCGGCAAACCGCTGAACGACAGCTTCCACTTTGGGCAGACCATCATCAACGACTACGGCCGTCCGTACCAGGAAGGCTTCAACATGATCACCGGCTTCACCAGCCACGCTGAAGCCGGCCCGCTGGCCTTCTATGTTCGCGGAGAATACCAGCATGCCCCATCGGCGCCCGCCTACTCCGCTGACATCCGCAACGCCATTGCGGGTAGCGACGGCAATCCCGTCCAACCGGCCGTTCCGTTTGCCGAAAAGAATCAGTTTCAGTTGCTGGACACTTATGTGGCGTTAAGCATCCGCAACAATCAGATTTCTTTTGGCAGGCAAAGCACCTGGTGGGGTCCGGGCCAGGGCGGCGCGCTCATGTTCAGCGACAACGCATTGCCGTTTTACTCGCTTCGCTGGACCCAGGTCAGCCCCGTCAAACTGCCGTCGTTTCTAGGCTTCCTGGGCCCGGTGCGGACCGATATGTTAATCGGCCGACTGGAAGGCCACCATTACCCGGCACACCCCTACATCAGTGCTCAGAAAATCAGTTTCAAACCCACACCGAACCTTGAGTTCGGATTTTCCAAAATCACCATTTTTGCCGGCGGGGACAATTCCATCTCTTGGCACAACTTCTACAAAGCCACGTTTGCTGTTAACGACCATCCTGGCTCAGCCGCGCAGCTAGATCCTGGCGATCGCCGCGGGGGATTTGATTTCAGCTACCGCGTGCCTGGATTGCGCAAGTGGTTGACCGTGTACACCGATTCGCTGGTGGACGACGATCCTTCTCCGCTTGCCTCGCCTCGGCGTGCGGCGTTCAACCCGGGTATCTACCTGTCTCATGTTCCGGGCTTGCCGCACCTCGA
>JBGPJK010000262.1:0-6587 GCA_041485425.1 Terriglobia bacterium
CCATGCCGAGCCCTTCCTCCGCTGCCAGGAACCAACAGCCATCGTGCGCCAGCCAGTTTTTGGCAAACATTTCCAGGGCGCGAAGAAGCTCTTCTCGGCTCATGGTTTCAAAGGCGCTTGCAGGTTGAGTAGACATGCCTGGATTGCTCCCTGCGCACGAATCTGCGCGTGGACCGTTTTTGTGCATTTGATCGCCTGCCCCGGAACAGCCGGAGCCCTTCGTTTGATGAATGCATCGGAGCAGGGAATCGTTACACATTTGGGATAAGCGAGCGAGCTTTTCCCCCCGCGCCGTACGGCGGTCCTTCCCGTGCCCCATACTGGAATAGATGTAGGTTGCATCCACACTGTTCGGTGCTACAGTAGGAAACCGATCCACATGGGGAGGTTCTGGTCAATTGCCGCGTAGACCTTGTCGTCGCCACGGAAAAGATTTCCCCTGCTCCTGTGCCATGGGTAACCTGTACCGGTTTGTTGAACCGGTGGTTCTGTTGCTCCTGAAGCGGAAGGGACGGTCTTACGGGTACGACCTCTCCGCTCATCTTCAAGAACACGCCCTGACCGACGCAGAGATCGATCGAGGAGCGTTGTATCGGACTCTTCGCCAACTGGAAAAGAACGGCATGGTCCGTTCCGGCTGGCAAGTCGATCACGGTGGTCCTGCTCGGCGTGTGTACAAGCTGAGCCCGAAAGGCGACCGTCACCTGCAGGAGTGGGCCACCGTACTGGAGCACGTTTCAAAATCGATGGGGCGGTTTGTTGAGCAGGCGAGAAGGGTAAAAAAAGCCAGGGCGGTTTCGAACTAAGGATCAATTTCCGCTCCAACAGAACGCTCCCGCGGCGGTGTTCTTTCCTGGAATTCTGATCGCCATGTGGTGGATGGTTGCCGCCGACTCGGTTCCAGCGCGCAGAACGCCCGGTAATGCCGGAAATTTCGCGCGAGGCGACTGCCAAACAAAACTAGGGCCGCCGTAGGCTACGGCGGCCCTTCTGAGCTTGCGTTTATGCGGAATTGCGGCCCCTGTGCGCGGGCGTCTGATGCGCGGTGGGCTACAACGCTTCCTCCGCCTCTTCCACTTCTTCCAGCACCAAGTGATTGAACTCAGCGACGGCCATCAGCTGTAAGGGGAACTTCTCGTTGCACTTCGTACAGAGGACCGCCTGTTCGAGCACCGACCACGTTTGATTACCGCAACTGCATGTGTAGACGTTATCCATGTGTGCCTCCATTTGCAGATTGTTAGGATCTGACCCGGGCAGGGCACGAAGGCAGCTAGTCGACACCGCCTTGTAAAGCAGTATGCGATGCCGCGGGCGGAAGAGCAGTGACGCCCGTCACCGAGACAGTGTGATGTGCGACTAGATGTAATTAGCATCGATTCGTGTTCCCCCAACTGGGTGTAAATAACATCTATATGTGATTTTGGTCACAGACAGCCCGTGAAGTGTGCTGGTAGCTTGGCGCCCTGAAAATTGGGGCCCGTCTTGAGGCCCCTTTCATGAAGGCCCGCTTGAAGAACGAACGTTCGATAACGCAATGCCCGGCACCCTGGAATGTTGGCGCGGCCGTTCCTGTCGCTTTGGATAAGGCTGCTCTTTGGAGGTAGAACATGGCAGAAAAGAGGGATGTCGAGATCAACAATCGACAAGACACCCTAAAGCTGATCACTCCTGAAAACCGCCCCTGGCCTGTTACCCCGCCTCCCTCGCAGGAAGAAGTGATGAAAGTGTATGCCAAGCGGAAGGCGGAGGAGTTTGGCAAGTGGCTGGAAGACAACGTCAGATTTGAAACCGGTTTTGGCAAACCGGAAGCCCTCCAGGGATTGAAAGTCGTTGATATCGGTCTCTGGAGGCTGGGCCACAAATTCGCTGCCTCTTGCCTGGCCGAGGCTGGGGCTGAGGTGATCTGCATCGAGCCCCCGAGCGGCGATCCTCTGAGGCAGCTCACACCGTTTGGTCGCGAGGAATACATGCTCGCGGACAAGGAGACAGGGGAGAAATGCGGGCTCACTTTCCTCCACGAGATGCGCAACCAGTATTCGGTCACGCTCGACGTGGCAACGCCCCAGGGGCAGGAAGTCTTCCGCGATCTCATCCGCCACGCGGACGTATTGCTCGACGGAATGCTACCCGGGTACCTGGATGGGCTGGGAGTGGGATACAGGCACCTGGAGAAGATCAATCCCCGGCTCGTCTATTGCTGGGTTGGTCTGAAAGGCCAGTGGGGGCCGGAGAAGGATCAGACCTCGAAGTTCGGGCAGTGGGAGCTTGAACCTTTCGCCGGCTGCGCTGATTCGTTTGTTCACAACACCGGATTCCCGCAGGACCAGCTCCCCAGGGGCAAAGGCGGCGACCCAACCCGCTCCGGCGTCTGGGTGGCCGACTACATTGCCGGCGAGCAGGCCGCGGTCAGCGTACTGGCGGCGCTCTACTGGAGAGACGAAGTCAGCGGCGAGGGACAATTCATCGAGGTTACCGGCGCAGAAGCGCAGATGGATATCCTCGACTTTGATATCTCCTGGTATGGCTTCAACGGCAGCATCAAGGCCCGCACCGGGAGCTGGGATCCCAACCTCAACCAGTACGAATGGAATCCTTGCAAGGACGGCTACATGATGATCGGCGGCCAGAGCGATCGTCTCTGGTACCGCATTGGTATGTGCATCGAGCGCGAGTATCCGCAGTTTGGCCGGCTTATCCACGAGGATCCGTTCCTGAAGGAGATGGGCGCCCGCAATGCCTTGCACGCGCTCATCAAAACTTACACGCTGACTACGCGGTGGTTGCGGGACATCAACCGCATCGAAGCGGAAACGAAACTACTTGAATACGACATCGCTGCCGGTCCCATCCTGTTCTTCGACGAAGTCTCTGAGTTCCCGCACTTCAAGTACCGGCCATGGGTCTACACCATCGAGGGCGACTACGGCACCGTGCTGTACGCCACACCCAACAATGCCTTCCAGATGAGGACGCCACACCGCGTGAAGTGGATGGGGCGGCGGCTGGGCAAAGACAACTACGAGGTCTACCAGAAGTGGACGGGCCTGAGTCCATCCAAGATCGAAGAGCTCAAGCAGAAGGGGGTGGTCTGAACATGGCGAAAGATCTGAGGGAAGCGCGGCTGGAAGAGCTCCCCGGCCCTAAAAGTAAAGGTGAGCTCGAAGAAATGAAGATGCCCTACGAGCAGTACTGCCGTACGGCCTTCGACGTGTTTAACGAACACTCGAAGCCCGAGGCCCTAAAGGGCATTCGTTGGCTGAGCTGTACGATGTACATCTTTACACCTCACTCCGCGGCCAACTTGGCTGAACTGGGGGCGGAGGTGATTAAAATCGAACAGCCGCGCATGGGTGATGCCATGCGTCATACCTCTCCATTCAACGAGGCCTATCTGTATCCCTTGCACGACACCCGGCCCATGACCGGCACCGGTTTGGGTTTCACCAACGCCAATTCCAACAAATACTTCATCTCCATGGACTACCACATTCCCGAGATGAAGGAAGCCTTTTACCGGCTGGTGAAGATGAGCGATGGGCTGACTGAGTTGTACCGGCCGGGCACCTTCGACCGGTGGAAGCAGAGCTATCGCTTCCTGCAGGAGCTGAACCCTCGGTTCATCTACGTGTGGGGCGGCGGTTTCGGCTACGGTCCGAAGGTGTTTGGCGGCTCCTACGACATCCTGGGGCAGGCCCATGCGGGGTTTGCTTCGATTACCGGCATGCCCGAATTCATGGGCGGGCACTGCACCAAGCACTCCAACTGGGTGATTGACTGGGCTTCGTCCACCCTGATCACGTACGGCATCATGGCAGCCATTCACTGGCGGAGAAAGACCGGACTGGGCACGATGGTCGAGTTCTCCCAGGTGCAGACGCCAGCCCGGTTCTCCGAATATGCCGTACCACTCTACGGACGCTTCGGCATTGTCCGCCAGCGCTGGGGCAACTGGGACACTCAGCTCTGTGCGCACGGGATCATCCTGTGCGGCAAGTCGGATTTTCCGGATGCTCAGAATCCACAGGACCGCCACGACGCCCGCTACGTCATGATCTCCGCTTTTAACGATCCCGACTTCAAGGAACTGTGCGCCATCACCGGCCAGAAGCAACTCTATGAGAAGTACAAGGCGCACAACGAAAGAGTGGAAGCCGAAGCCCAGGTCGAAATCTACACCGCTCTGGAGAAATGGGCCGCCGACAAGACCCGCTCCCAGGTGGTAAAGACGCTGACCGACGCCGGCATTCTGGCTGCCCCGGTCAAGAACGATCGTGAGGTCTATGAGAGCGAGCACTTCCGCCAGCGCGGCACGATCCGCTGGATTGACGACCCGCTCTACGGCGACTTCCTCGTGCAGAGCGGGTACAGCTCGGGTCTGCTGTCGAAGACTCCACGCCGCGTTAACTGGATCTGGCGACCGGTGGGCGCCGACAACGCGAAAATCTACAACGAATTGCTTGGTTACCCGGTCAGCAAGATTGAACACTGGTATGCCAAGAGCTGGATATAAGGAGGTGCCATGGCGGATGTTATTTGGTGCAAGAAAACCATCGACGGCAAGACTTGTAATACCGTCAACTATCTGGACCCGTACTGCTTCTGGAACTGGAAAGGGAAGATCAACTGCGCGGAGTGCGGCACCGTCTATTACATCCACATGATCCAGGGCCACATGTACGACGGTCCGACCGAGAAGCCGGGTGAAAAGCCCGAAATTAGCCCGCTGTATGCCGACAAGCCCCTGGAGGGCTACCGGTCCTACCTGCCTGGCATAGAAGGCCGGACCCGGCCGTACCAGTGTTTGCCTCGCCATATCTACCTGGGCAAGGCGGACATGGTGAAGTTCAGCATCCGGGGCAAACCGCTGCGCGGTTGGCGGCCGCAGCCGCCCAGCGCCGGCCTGGCTGGAAGCTTCGGCTTTGGCTGGGACATCCAGAAGCTCTCTCCCGAGGTATGGCGGGATTATCAGGAGAAGCTTAAGAAGGGCGAAGTCAAGGAGTGGTGAGAGGAGGAATACATGCCCAAGCTAACACCTGAAGAATTCCTGGCAACGGTCCTTGTTGCGGAGAAGTCCAGTGAGCACATCTGCTGGAAGTGCAAGCACCTGAAGCCGGTGCTGAAGGATTCCGGCTTCCCTCCGGCGGACACCATCGGCTGGTGCATGAAAATCCACTGGCCGTTCTACTGGTGCGTTACCGAGGGCAACGTGGTCAGGAAGTGTTACGCCTTTGCGGTCAAGGAGGCCCGTGTGGCTGCTGGGGGTGATAGCGCTGCCGCCGGCGCTTCTCGCTAGCCAAAACGGCCGACCGTGTCGCGGGTGAAGATGGAAGAGAAGGTTCAGAAGGAACTGGAAGAACTCAAGGGAATGGTGCTTGCCTGGAAGAAAAGCTATCTCCAGGCGGCTCGGGAGGGCGGAGGCGGCGACTTTCTTGCCCTCGAACTCCTGGAGGAGATCGAGCAACAGGTCTATCCCTATGCCCGCCGGCTGCTCGAGTGCGACTACATTAACCGGGCCGAGATCGACCAGTTCCTGGACTTCTGCTACAGCCAGGTTGAGGACCTTCGCGGATCATTGAGGGGGAACAGAGCTGAAGGCCAGTGAAGGAGGATGAGCCATGTCTGAGAAATGCCGGGTGGGGGTCTGCGGCTTCGACCCCATGATCGTGAAAGGCTACGTGAAGACCGGGGAACGGGCCTTGTGGTGGCACCTCTCCGACGAGGTTTACGAGCAGTACAAGGTCAAGGCGGGAGACACCGTGTCGGGCACTCTGCTGGCGGTGTACAACGGGGAAGGAGTGAGGACCAGCACTCCGAACGAGCCTTTCGAGTGGAAGACCGCAAAAGAGTCGGGGCTTGCCGTGCTGCTGCCGCCAGCTTTCATCACCAAGTACCAGCTCACCGAGTTCAACTTTGTCGAACTGCGGATCGACAAAATCGCCGGGCAGTCGGTCTACCCCGGCGAGGAGAAAGTCAGCGCGAAGTGGTGGCCGGAAGAGAAGATGAAACTCGACTACAAGGTGGGCTACATTGGTTGAACCGCTCGCCGCGATGGCGGCGAGTGGCTCGTCCGCAGCGGGTCGAAAGCCGTTGCTGGAGCGGGTGTGGAAACACGCCCGCCAAGCCCGGCCAGGGGCGGCGCGGGATTCCAGCTAAACCGCATAGGCCCGCTTGTCGTTGTCTTCCGACCAATGCGGTCAAAGGGAGCGCCTCGTCCAGCTATCCGATCGAAAGCGGCGGCGGGCCTATGGTGGTCATGTCCAACCCAACCCAACCCGAATACGATCTGGAATCGCCGCACCGCGGCTGGCAAAGCTTGGCGAAGCTATTCGGCACCGCGAGCCCGCCGTTTGGCATTACCTATTTCCTGCGCGGATACGAGTTCTCCTCCAACGTCTACGCAATGAGCGGCCCCAGCTTGGCCCTCGTGGATCCTGGCAACGACTACACAGCGTTCATCGACCTTGCCCGACTGGGCATCAAGCCCGTGGAAACCACGAAAGTAGTTCTCACCCATGGCCATCATGACAACGCCATGGGCATCTTCGAACTGCTGCGCTCCTACCCCAACCAGGCCCAAGGATTTC
>JBGPJK010000263.1:0-6580 GCA_041485425.1 Terriglobia bacterium
GGATTCGGGGCGTCAAACAGCTTTTCCTTGATCCAGTATTCGGCCCAGTGCGCCTCGATGGCGCCCGGCTCGTACGCTTTGGGGAGATCGTGGGGCATGGGCAAATCAGCACCTGGCACTTAGCATTTGGCCAGCCAGCGTTCGTGGCGCGGGCCTTTGGGTCTGAGCCGGACACTAGAGGCTAAGTGCCGAGCGCTAAATGTTGATGAACATTGATATTACAGGCGGGTGGAAAACGCGGTCAAACCGCGGACGGGGGTGAGAACACAACGGGACGGAATATGCACCCCCCTGGTGATCTCCCGCCCGCCGCGCCGGACACCGAGACCATGTGAGTTCAACGCTCTGGCTAGTTTTGAACGCTACGTTCTGAATACTTAAGGACTTGGCCAAAAGGGCTTAGTCGTTGTACGCTCGTTCCGTCTGGCCAACCGTGAGATTCCCCGTCGCGGTGAAATCCTTGCCAGCAGTCGGGGGAATGTGTGTCTTCAGCCATTTCAGATGTAGCTCGCGAACTCGAACAACCACAACTCTCGGAAGAATTACAGAACGCCGCCGGGCTTCTGCGGCGGATTATTGAACCTGAGGCATACGTAGGGGAAGTCTTCTCCTTGGGTTATGAAGAGGCATTGGTCCAAATCCATGACTTCTACCGCCGCAAGGTCGGCGGCATTCCAGCACTATCATTTCTAGTGGCCACCCGCGTGGTACCAAGTCAGGTCGTGGACATCCGCGAGGAGGACGCGTCCGTCATTCTGCTGCGCGTGATTGACCATGCCGATCTACCAAATGCTCAGGAGGCGCTCCGGGTACGTGTCGAAAACGCGCAGCGCGTCAGCGGCGAGCTAGACAAAACGTGGGATCACCGCGATGTGATGGACCCGACCACAAACAACCTACTCGGTTATGCGGGCGTCCGCTGCCGAGTGCTAGGGACGTTCTACGTCTCCGACACCAAAGATGGTGCCGAGGCCGCAAAATATGCCCTTTTCTTTGGGTCTGATCTCAGTAATTACTACCCCAATCGTGGTCTCAAAGTGTTCAAGCCACGAGGCAGTTTCCTGGAGCAAATTGTCAACTACCGAGACCCGCGTCTCGGTACCGCCGCAACCAACGTTATGGTGACCGTCGGCGAAGTCCGATACGCATCCACCAACCGGCCTTTCCAGCGAATTTCGGGCGTTCGCGTTGCTATCACCCCTACCGACTTGCTCGGGCAAAAGACAGCTCTTTTCGGGATGACCCGCTCTGGAAAGTCAAATACCACAAAAATCGTCCTGAAATCGATATTCGAGCTGCGTTGGCACTCAAGTCCGTAACGTGTTGGCCAGATTGTGTTCGATCCAAATGGGGAGTATGCAAACGAAAATACACAGGACCAGGACGCCAACCGTAATCCGAATGCGATCAAGAACGTGTGGGCCTGCGCTCCGACGGGCCAGGAACAGAACTTCAAGAAGGACATCGTCACCTACGGCATCCTGGCTCACCCCAACGACCCGGATCGTCGTCTTATGCTGCTGAACTTCCACGTCGACAGTAACCTGCAGATCGGCAAGCAGATCATCGACGCCTCCCTAGAGAACACGGATAAATATGTATTGAATTTCCGTGATGTCACCTTGGAGGCACCGGACCCAAGTGACCGATCTGCAATGACGCGCCATGATCGGCGGGTGCTCTGTTATCGTGCGCTGCTCTTCAAGGCAGGCCTTCAACCCCCAACGAACCTAGCACCCCAGCCGAAGGGCTTGTTTAGCAAGGATATCTTGGATGCGATGCGTAACAGCCAGGGGAACAATGCCGCAAGGTACGTCAACTGCGCAACAATACTTGCGAAGCCCAGCCCAACATGGGGAGAGACCTCCCTTGCGTGCGACCTGCTGCGTGATTTCATTAACGACAAGGATTCTGGATTTGCGGCTTTCGACCAGGCTTATGTTCAGAAAAGCACGTCCGGGTCATGGGCAGATGATGACTTGAAGAAGATTCTTGAAATGTTCCACTATGCGAATGGCTCACGGCTCATTGGCCGTGTAAAA
The DNA here is from genome assembly GCA_041485425.1 of Terriglobia bacterium. Taxonomy (GTDB): domain Bacteria; phylum Acidobacteriota; class Terriglobia; order Terriglobales; family Acidobacteriaceae; genus JAIQET01. Next base: position 2,043 of record JBGPJK010000263.1, read on the forward strand.
GAGCAGCACACACAAACAACCGACGCCGACTACGCAGATGAGATTTATGAACATCTGGCAGCCGGACGGCTGGTCATTGTCGATCAGTCGAGCGGCGATCCGGACCTCAACAAGTCATCTGCCGATCGCGTAATGCGGCGGATCTTTGAGAGCAATCGCGCCCGCTTCCGGAACGCTCAGCTACCGCCTAACGTTCTCGTGTACGTTGAAGAGGCACACAACCTCCTGCCAGCAGGCACCGACATGGACTTGAAGGATATATGGGTGCGGACCGCAAAGGAAGGTGCGAAGTACTTGATCGGCCTCGTCTACGCCACTCAGGAAGTCAGCTCGATTCAGAAAAACATTCTGCGAAATACTGCTAACTGGTTCATCGGACATCTGAACAACACGGATGAAACCAAAGAACTCAACAAATTCTATGACTTCGGAGATTTCGAGCGCAGCATTTTGCGGGCTCAGGATCGAGGCTTTATCCGCACAAAAACACTCTCCAACCCTTACGTCGTTCCTGTCCAGGTAGAGCTGTTCAGTATTGAGCGCAGGGAGAACAGCCAGTAATGCCGTATGAGGGTGAATTCGCGGGATACCGTCCACTTCAGCGGATTGTCGAGACGGAGCGCGTCCAGGGTCTTCTCCGCAAGTCGCGCGTCTTTCAGTCGGGTGCGGACGGGCCAAGCGTGGTATCGCCGAAACTGGCTCCACCATCTAGCCACGTTCTTCCAAATTACGTCGTGGCTATCGACGGTAGTAACGCTGAAGTCGACGTCCGCAATGGCTATCCCGGGGCCAAGGTAGGTTATTGCACCGTCGCGAGCGTATTACTCAATCTCGCCGAAATGGCGCGCTTGGATAAACAGCGGCCGGTTGATCCGCTTGAATTCCGCAAAACCGAGGAAGCCTCCACCGTGGATGCTGCATTACCGGGCAGCAACGTCGTTACACGAAACCACACATCTGCGCGTGATTCCTTCCGTGAAAGCCTCTACGAGGTCTTACAGGATGTCATCGTGGACCAGGAAGATGGTACGCGCCTTCTAGATACCTATGAATCGCTGTTAGCGCACAAGCCGCAAGGACGGCAAGAGTGCCCGTATGCATCCGAGGGCTGCAATGAGCGAGTTGAGATTCCTGCCGGTGTGAGCAGTTGCTCATGCCCAAAGAAACATCCTCTCTATTCGACGGACGCCCTGCGAATTCACGAGAATTTTCGTGACACGGGCACAAATGGAGAAGCGTTCGGCGAGGTGCGTCAGATTTGGGAACACACGTTGCTTGTTCACGTCCTTCGACTCTTCGAAAAGAAGCAGCTACTCGGGCGGATGGACCGGATGGCATTTGTCATGGACGGACCCCTTGCTATCTTTGGCCATCCCGCATGGCTCAGCGCAGCCATCAGCCGCGAGTTGAAGCGGCTGAACGGAGTCGTGAGAGCCGCCACGAACCGCGACCTTTTGATTCTGGGCATTGAAAAAACAGGCACGTTCGTCATGCACTTTGATGAAATCGACAAGGCGGAGGACGGCGGTACGAATTTTTCAAGTCGTACCTTTATGTTGCCGACCGACAAGTACATCAAAGACCGAATAATCTTCTCGACGAGCACGAAACGCTATGGCATGGACACATATTTTGGCCGCAAATTGTTTTACAAAACAGCGTCCGGAGCCCGAATCGTTGCTGACATCCCATTCCTAGACGACAACCAAGACACCCTGGATACCGACGACACTTCACTTTACCGAGAGTTTGGGTCCGCCTGCGCTCTGCTCGACACGTTGGCGTCCTCACGCTACCCAAACTCGGTGTCACCGTTGATTGCGGCGCATGCCCAAGCCGCCATTCCTCTGCGGCTTGGTACGAAGGTATTGCAGCAGCTAGCAAAAGCTCTTATGAGACAGGACTAACTAGATGCGCAAGCAAGGCGCAAGATACGGCACCGCGGCTGCTCGCTGGGCAGGGGTCGGCCCATACTATGCCATGTTTCCTATTGCATTTGCCGAGAAGGTGATAACCAGACATACCGCACCTGGCGATGTGGTGCTCGATCCCTTCGCTGGTCGCGGCACCGCTGTGTTCAGCGCCGCGGTTCATGGTCGGCGCGGGATAGGCATGGAAATAAATCCTGTGGGGTGGGTGTACTCCCAAGCCAAGTTGCATCCTGCCTGTCAAGGGTCCGTTGTCGAAAGACTTACCGAGATTGAGAAGACCTCCTACCGATACCGCAGAGCCGCAAGAAATGCACCTTCGTTCTTTCGCTGTTGTTACGAAGAACACGTCTTGCAGTTTCTGATTGCCGCACGCACGCATCTTGACTGGAGAAATCGCAAGGCTGATTGCACGGCGATGGCATTTCTGCTAGTGAACCTGCACGGCAAGAGAAACGACTCACTTTCGAATCAGATGCGTCAGACAAAGTCGATGTCTCCCGCGTATGCGATCAGATGGTGGCGAGAGCGAAACATGCGCCCTCCGGAAGTGGACCCACTGGAATTCCTCCTCAAGAGAATGGAATGGCGGTACGCGAAGGGCATTCCCGAGTTGGCGGAGAGCAGAGTTTATTTGGGGGACAGCGTCAAGATTCTACCCCAAGTGCCGCGCTATTGGGCCACCCGGCACAAGCGTGCGCACTTGCTTCTGACCTCGCCTCCGTACTACGGTGTCACGAACTATCACTACGACCAGTGGTTACGACTCTGGTTACTCGGTGGACGGCCCACGTCACGTCAAATCGGCAGCAAGCACAAAGGCAAGTTTGAGAATAAGCCCCAGTATCGACAGCTTCTGCTCGATGTGTTTGGTAGGTCGAAACGCTTGCTTCGGCGTGACGGGATTGTGTATGTGAGGACGGACCGCAGGGAAATAACTCTCAACACAACCAGAGAAGTGCTCCGCGAAATATTTCCCGACCATCAACTTCGCTACAAGAGCAGGCCTTATGTCCGACCTACCCAAACCCGCCTCTTCGGTCATGTCGAACCCAGAGTTGGCGAGATCGATCTGATCCTCACTCCGTGACGGCTCTTTCCTCTTCAATCGCAAGGTTTGCAAGCCCAATCGCACGCAACATTATTGGAGTTTGGTCGATATTTCCATCATGAGTCTTGAGCCTGTGCCGCCCACGGTGTGTAATCAAACAGCGAACCTTGGGCCTCAGACTTTGGCCCTGGAATTCCCACGCCTTGGAATCTCGCGGAAGTATGAAGTCGGTCTGAGGTTTGAAGTTCGAGGCGGGTTTATTCTTTCTTCTTTTTTTCTTTTCCCAGCTTCTTTGCGATCTCTTCCATCAGCTTGGGCTTGAGTTCGGCCAGCATGTTGTCGACGATGCTGGCGATCTCGCCTGCATCGTGTGGCGCGCTGGCGGCGGCTGGCGCGGCCTCAGGCTCGGGCTCGGCGGGTGGTGGTTCGTCCTTGCGGACGTCATTGAATCCGGCTTCGGCGTCGGCCACCTGCGCGGCCGCTTCCGCTCCCGCGACGGACTCGCGGATATGCCTCCAATTGGCCCACGCAGCGGCGAGTTCGGCTTCGCGCTGGCGTGCGCCGCCTTCAAGCTCCCCGGCTGAGTTTTCGGATGAATCTCCAGACGGCATTGGCTGTGATGCAGTTGGGGGGGCGGGAGTCGCTTCCACGAAGCCGGCACTGGCGGATGCCGCGGCGGCAAATGCGATCGCTTCGTTGGGGGCGGTAGCAGCGGTGTCGTTGGACGCCATTGCCATCGCAGGCGTGGCCGCTTCCGCGGGCGAAGAGTACTGGCTCGCAACCGTGGCAACCTCGACCAGGGCTGGTTCCAGCTGTGAGCTTGCGGCTGGCTCGGCGGCAGTTGCGGGAGGAGGCGTAGCTTGCTCTGGCGTTGGTTCAGCAGCGCAAGAGAATTCCGTAATTGCCGAAGCGGGTTGCGCCTGCTCAGCCGCTGGCGTGATTTCAGCCGCGCTCATTGCAGCAGTATCCACGGGTCGAGTCACCAAACTCATCCCGGCGGCGTCGGCAGCCGCGAATGCGGCATAAGCCTTTTCCATCTCCTGCTCTAAAAGGAAGGTGGATTCCTGCTCGTCGACGGGGATGGGTTCCGCCATCCATCTCGGGCCGGTGATCCCTGTTCCCATAACAGCGAACTCAGCACTTGCAACTGCGGCTGCCGCCGTAACCGGAAGGGTTTCACCGTTCTTGCCAACACTGGCGATCTCATAGCCATCCACCGGCGCCAATGATGCCAGGGCAGCCAAGACTTCCGCATCCGTGGCCGCAGGCTTGGCGACTTCCGGAGCCCCGGATTCGGGCACGCTGGTTGATTCTGATCCGGGCATCGCCGCAGGGATTTCCGCTGGTGTGAGGCTCTCACTTGCGGGCGCGGCTTCGCTGCTCACGACCGTTTCAGGAACAGGAGAGGGCTCGGACGCGGGCATAGTTTCGGGCGTGGTTTGACTCGAGGTTTCGGGCGCTGCTTCCGCCTGCGCTTCCGGTGCCGAGGCAAAGGTTGCTGCGGGTGCATCGCCTGGTGTCGCGTCTACAGCGGTCTCGGCGTTGGGTTCTTCCGCTAC
>JBGPJK010000264.1:0-6530 GCA_041485425.1 Terriglobia bacterium
ACCGCGCGCGGCATCGAGAATCGCCTGGTCCCCGCTGCCGGATTCGAACTGCGTCTGGTCGAAGTCGGTGCCCTCAAGAATGTCAGCCTCGTCACCCGCGCCAAGACGATGTTCGATCTCCCCCGCGCTGTGTGGGAAGCCCGCCGCATTCTTTCCGAGTTTTGCCCCGACGTCGTGATCGGCGTGGGCGGTTACGCCTCCGGTCCTGCCATGCTGGCCGCGATCCTGAAAAAGATTCCAACCTTGGCTTTTGAGCCCAACCTGGTTCCGGGATTCGCCAACCGCCTGGTGGCGCGCCGGGTGTCCGCCGCCGCCGTTCACTTTGCCGATACCGCAAGATTCTTCCGCCATGCCGAGGTCACCGGAGTCCCGGTCCGCCAGGCCTTCTTCGACATGGCCGGCCCTGTACCACGCGGCAATCCCACGCTGCTGATCTTCGGCGGCAGCCAGGGGGCCCACGCCATTAATAAGGTAGTGATGGACTCCGTCCCGGCCCTGCGCGACCGCCTTCCGCAGATTCACATCGTCCACCAGACCGGCGAGCGTGACTATAATGACGCAGCGGAGGCCTACGCTGGATTAGGTGATTCCATCGAAGTCTTCAAGTTTATCGACGACATGCCGGGCTTCTTCGCACGAGCGGACTTGCTGGTCTGCCGCTCCGGGGCCAGCACCGTCGCCGAGGTGGCTGCGGCAGGGAAGCCGGCGATCTTCATCCCCTTTCCCCGCGCCGCCGACAATCACCAGAAGCGCAACGCCGAAGCCCTGGAGCGCGCCGGGGCAGCGGTCATGCTCGAGGAATCGAAGCTGGACCGGGACAGTTTGGTTGAGACAGTCTCCTCGCTATTAAGCGATCGACCTCGCCTGGAGCGCATGGGCCAGGCCGCAAAGAAGCTGTCGCACCCCAGCGCCGCGAGCGACATCGCAAGCATGGCAGCGCGACTAGCCGGAGCCAAGAACTAAGCCACGGATTTGCGCGGATCTTCACGGATTTTTCTTTTCTTGTTTTATCCGCGCCAATCCGTGTAAATCCGTGGCCAGACTTTGACTTTATGTTTGCCAAAATCCAACGCATTCATTTCGTCGGCATCGGCGGCATCGGCATGAGCGGCATCGCCGAAGTGCTGCTCAACCTCGGCTACAAGGTTTCCGGCTCCGACCTCAAGACCTCGGCCATCACCCAGCGCCTGGCGAGCCTGGGTGCGGTCATCTTCGAAGGACATCACGGGGCAAACATCGTCGGCGCGGAAGTGGTCGTGGCCAGTTCCGCCATCGCCGCCGACAACCCCGAACTCGCCGAGGCCCACATCCTCCACATCCCGGTCATCCAGCGCGCCGAAATGCTCGCCGAACTGATGCGCCTGAAGTACGGCATCGCCATCGCCGGCATGCACGGCAAAACCACCACCACCTCCATGGTCGCCGCGGTCCTCGCCGCGGGAGACCTCGACCCCACCATCGTCGTCGGCGGCCGGATCGATGCCATCGGTTCCAACGCGCGCCTGGGCAAATCGCAATATCTCGTGGCCGAGGCCGACGAAAGCGACCGCTCTTTCCTGAAGCTCTCGCCCATCCTCGCCGTGGTGACCAACATCGACCGCGAGCACATGGACTGCTATCGCAACATGCGCGACGTCAAGCGCGCCTTTCTCGACTTCATGGACCGCGTCCCCTTCTACGGCATGGTCGTGGTCTGCAATGATGACCCGCTGCTGCGCCGTTTGCTCCCGCAAATTCGGCGCCGCACCGTCACCTACGGCACCCGCAAGGGATCGGATTTCCGGATCAAAGCAGCCCCGCCAGAGCGCAAGCCCGGTGAAAACGCTTGCCTCAGTCGCTTCCACGTAACTTACCGCGGCCAGGATCTGGGAGAGTTCCAACTGCACGTCGCCGGAGCACACAACATCCTCAACGCCACCGCTGCCATCGCCGTGGGCATTGGCCTCGACATCAAAACCGATCAGATCTGCGCCGCTCTGGAGAATTTCCGCGGTGTCGACCGCCGCTTCCAATTACGCGGCAAGGCCGCCGGCGTCAGCGTCATCGACGACTACGGCCATCATCCCACCGAGATTCGCGCCACCCTGGCCGCCGCCCGGCAGTGCGGCTATCAAAAGATTCACGTGGTCTTCCAGCCGCACCGCTACACCCGCACCCAGTTGTTGATGGATGATTTCGCCAACGCTTTTGCGGACGCCGACACGCTCCTCATCCTCGACATCTACGCTGCCAGCGAGCCGCCCCTCGAGGGCATCACCGGTGAAGCGCTGGCCGAACGCATTCGCGACGTCGGCGAGCAGGACGCCCGCTATTCCGGTTCCTTCGCCGAAGCCGCCGAAGCCGTCGTTGCCGTCGCCACCCCAGGCGACATGATCCTCACCCTCGGCGCCGGCAGCGTCTCCCAGCTCGGGCCCATGATCCTCGAAAAGCTGCAGGCGAAGTAGCGCCGGTGTCCCGCCGGCCACCTCGGACGAAGCGGGCAACATAACGTCCTCTACAGCCCCGGATAACGATTTTCCGGCTGCCCCGTCTAACCCGCATCTAGCTGGTGAGGAGCATTCAGATGGCTTCCGCAAAGGGATGGTACTGGATCGCGGTGGGCGTGCTTGCCCTGGTCGTCAGCAACTCGTTCGTAAACCAACACGGCGATTGCCTCCGCAGCTTCGCCGGCCGTGCCGCCGGAATGGCGCAGCTGCTTTCCGCCCAGGCTCTGGACCGTGTGGCGATGGCTGAGATGATGCTCGGAAAAAGCCAGACCAGTTTCGCCCGCACCCAGACCGCCGTAGCTCGGGTCCAGGTCCGCATAGCCTCTGTCAACACCACCCTGGCTCGCCACCAGGTCGAGATGGTCCGCCTCCAGAGCGAAGCAGTTCAACGCATCACAAGCGAGCGCGTGAACCGGACTCTGGCCCGCTGCCCGCGCAAGGCCATTACCATCGAAATCCCCCAGCCCCCCGTGATCCCGGACGACGGCACAATCTGACGTTCTAGGCGACTCCCGACCGCTGGCAACTGGCAACTGCCTTTCTGTGCAAAACGAACCAACTTTTGTCTATCTCAATCCCCAAAAAGAAGTTATATTATTTTTGCTCCAGCGATTCACTGACGACAACTGACCTGTTTTGGTGGCGAGGAAAAGCGGTTCTACCATCTCGCAGGAGGAGTTGTACCCACTACCCGACGAGCCCACGCGCGAAGAACTGGACGACGCTCGGCTGCTCGACTTGGACGTGGAACAGGAATCGCCATTCCTGCGCGGGCAGAAGCGTATCTCCGTCCGTCGCGGCTCCATTCCCAAGAAAACCGCCACTCGCCTCACCTGGGCTGCAGTCGCTGCGCTTGCCATTTTCTTCTGCACCGTCGCCGCCAGCGCCCTTTACCACTATGGCGAGCATTCCTGGCGCTTCCACGTCGAGTCCAGCGACGACATCGAAGTCACTGGACTGGAGAACGTCGCCCGCCTGCAAGTCATGGAAGTCGTGGGCGGTGACATCGGCCGCAACATCTTCTTCGTTCCGCTCGCCCAACGCCAGACCGAACTGGAGAAGATCCCTTGGGTCGAGTCGGCCAGCGTCATGCGCTTCGTTCCCAACCGGCTGAAGATCGACATCCACGAACGCACCCCGGTCGCCTTCGCCCGCGTCGGTTCAAAGATTTTGCTGGTGGACGCCGCCGGCACGCTGATGGAACTGCCGGCCCCGGGAAAGAGAAAATATTCCTTCCCCGTCATTCTCGGGATGAGCCCCGGCGAACCGCTTTCCACCCGCACCCCACGCATGAAAATTTACAACGACCTGGTCAGGCAACTCGATTCTGGCGGAACCCGCTATTCCCAGGATCTCAGCGAAGTCGATCTCTCTGATCCCGACGACGTAAAGGTCCTCGCGAACAGTCCCGCGGGCGAGGTTCTCGTGCACCTCGGTTCCTCCAATTACCTCGAGCGCTACAAGGTCTATGTCGCCCACGTGCAGGAGTGGCGCCAGCAGTTCGACAAATTGGAGTCGGTGGACTTGCGCTACGAGCGCCAGATCGTCGTCAATCCTGACTTGCACGGCGCGGTAAAGCCGCCGCCGCTTTCATTCTCAGCCACGAAAGCAGCTATGGCCGCCGGAGTGAAGCCCGCCGCGCTGGTCACCCGCGAGAAGACCGGCTTAAAGCCGGGCTCCTTGGTGGCGCCGCCCGCTAACAAAGCAGCCAGGCCAGTGGCAAAGGCAAAGAGGAAACTTGCGAAAAAGCATGGCCGTAGCGGCGGCGTCCCGCCGGCCAAAACAGTGCTGAGCGCAGCCCGCCGCCCCGACGCTGTCGGCGCGCCGGTCAGGCCAGCCGCGAAAACCACGAGCGCAACCTCGGGCCCGGGACCCACGGCTGCAACCAGCACTCCGGCGCCCCAAGTTGCATCGCCAAAAATCAGTCCACCCGCGCCCGCGAAACCGGGGAGCGACGTGGCCAAAGCAACCAGGAAACCGAGTCCGGCGATAACCAAGAACAACCAGGATCATCCATAGGCATGGCAAACCAGTACGAGCACCTTCTGACGGCGATTGATGTGGGCAGCGCGAAGACCTGCGCGCTGGTGGCGGAAATCACCGACTCCGGCCTCCGCTATCGCGCCCACGGCGTGGCCGAATCCCGCGGCTCGCGCAAAGGCCTCATCGTGGATCTCGACAAAGCCGTCGGCTCCATCCAGAAAGCGGTCGAACTGGCGGAAGACATCGCCGGCGCCCCCATTGAGCACGCCATTATCGGCGTCGCCGGTTCTCACGTGCGAGGTCTGAACAGTCACGGTGGCGTCGGCTTCGGCACCCGTCCCCGCGAAATCGCCCGCGAAGAGATTCGCCTCGCCGTCGACAAGGCCCGCGCCATCCCTTTCCCCGCCGACCGCGAAATCCTGCACCTGCTCCCGCAGGAGTTCATCCTCGACGACCAGAGCGGTGTGCACGACCCGCTGGGGATGATGGCCACGCGCCTCGAAGTCCGCGTCCACATGGTGACCGCCGCTTCCAGCGCCACCCAGAACGTGGTCACCGCGGTGAACCGCGCCGGCGTGCACGTGGACGACACCGTATTCGAGCCGCTGGCCTGCGCCGATTCCGTCCTGCGCGCCGACGAGCGCGGCCTCGGCGTCTGCCTTGCCGATCTCGGCGCTGGTTCCACCAACCTTATCGTCTTCCAGGAAGGCGCGGTCGCCCACACCGCCGTCATCCCCATTGGCGGCGATCACTTCACCAGCGACCTCTCGGTGGGCCTGTGCACTCCGGTCGCCGAGGCGGAGAAGATCAAGAAGCTCTACGGCCATGCCATCGCCACGCTCATTCCCGAAGGCAATGAGGTCGAGGTGCCCTCGGTCGGCGATCGCCCCTCGCGCCTGATCGCGCAACGCATGATCGGAGAAATCCTCGAGCCCCGCGCCCGCGAACTGTTCGAGATGTTGCGCGACAACCTGCGCCATTCCGGCATGCTCGATCTCTGCGTCGGAGGCATCGTGTTGAGCGGAGGCGTCTCGCGTTTGCCCGGAATCCTCGACATCGCCGACTCCGTGCTGCGGCGACCCGTGCGCCTCTCCTGGCCGACACCGCTCGCCAGGATGCCATCGACCTTGGCAGAGCCGGAATTCGCCACCGTGCTCGGTCTGGTGTTCTACGGACACCGCGCCCGCACCGCTCGGGGCATCCAGGACGACCGCTGGAGTTCACGGTTGATTTCGCTGTTCGCAAAGAAAGGTGCCTAGAAACAGGAGTCAGTAGCGAGTGGTCTGCAAAAACGAGGTGGGTAAGGGAATCTCCACGTGCACAGAAATTCACTTTAGGTGACGTACATGAAAAAAGAAACCGACATTCGCATCAGCTTTAACGAAGAGCCGCGCAACGATGCCAAGATCAAGGTCATCGGGGTGGGTGGTGGCGGAGGCAACGCGGTGAACCGCATGATCGACGCCGGCATGGAAGGCATCGAATTCGTGACGGCCAACACCGACCTGCAGGCGCTGCGCATGTCGCGCGCGCCCTTGAAAATCCAGCTTGGCGTCAAGCTTACCAACGGGCTGGGCGCCGGCGCCAATCCCGAAATCGGCCGCAAAGCCGCGCTCGAAGATTCCGACAAGATCATCGAAGCGCTCGAAGGCGCTGACATGGTCTTCGTCACCACCGGACTGGGTGGCGGCACGGGCACCGGCGCCGCTCCCATCATCGCGTCGCTGGCCAGCGAGATGGGCGCGCTCACCGTCGCGGTTGTGACCAAGCCCTTCGCTTTTGAGGGCAAGCGCCGAATGCAGCAAGCCGAGCGCGGGATCGCTGAACTCATGGAGTCGGTCGACACCACCATCGTCATCCCCAACGAGAAGCTGCTGGGGGTCGCTCAAGATGCGGGTTTCTTCGAGTCTTTCCGCGTCGCTGACGATATTCTCCGTCAAGGTGTGCAGGGCATCTCCGACATCATTACCATTCCCGGGATCATCAACCGGGACTTTGCCGACGTGAAGGCCATCATGGCAGGCATGGGCTACGCGGTTATGGGAACGGCAACCGCCAGTG
>JBGPJK010000265.1:0-6528 GCA_041485425.1 Terriglobia bacterium
CGCCATGCGCGTGACCTGATCCATGTCGATCAGTCGCTGCTCTTCTTCTTGAATCAGATACTCGAAGGCCTCGTTCACCTTCATCTTCCGCTTCTTGGTGCGCTGGCCGAAGATGTTGGGCAGCATGTCCTTGATGTTGACGTCCATCTCCTCCACCCCCTGGTTGGAGATGATCTCGAACGACGGGAAGGCGCGTTCGCGGACGTCGATTTCCACGATACGTTCGTCGAGCTTGCCTTCGCGCAGTTGCTGACGCAGCTTTTCGCGGGTGCGCGAATGTGATTCACCGCTGGTTGTCGTGCCCTCCAGCACCAGACCGCCACTTGACTCTGGGCGAGGTGGTGCGACTGGCGGCAACAGGACATCCAGCAGGCGTTCTTCCGCGTTGAGTTCGGCCTTGTCGGCCACGTCTTCGAGCTTTTCCTCGCGCACCATGTCGATGGCGATCTCGACCAGATCGCGGACCATGGACTCGACATCGCGTCCCACGTAGCCGACCTCGGTAAACTTCGACGCCTCGACCTTCAGGAAGGGCGAGTTGGCGAGCTTGGCCAGACGACGGGCGATCTCGGTTTTGCCCACTCCGGTGGGCCCGATCATGATGATGTTCTTGGGGATGATTTCTTCGGCCAGGTCGGGGGCAAGCTTCTGGCGGCGCATGCGATTACGCAAGGCGATCGCGACGGCGCGTTTCGCGGCGTTCTGACCGATCACATGCTTGTCAAGCTCGGCCACGATCTCACGCGGCGTAAGTTCGTCCAGCGCAATCTGTTCTTCTTCGACCGTTCCGGGTAGGTAGATAGCCATAAGTACGGACCTTGGACTTCGGACCTCGGACCTCGAACCTCAACACCCACATGTTTTGCTGAGGTCCGAGGTCCGAGGTCCGACGTCTAGAGTTCTTCGATAGTCACCTTGTCATTCGTATAGATGCACATCTTGCCGGCAATCTTCATGGCTTCTTCAGCGATCTGGCGCGCGGAAAGCTGGGTGTGCTCAGCCAATGCCTCCGCCGCCGCCTGGGCATAGGGTCCACCGCTGCCGATCGCGGCTATGCCGCCGTCGGGCTCGATTACGTCGCCCTGGCCGCTGAGCAGGAATGTCTGCTCCTTGTCGGAGACCAGCAACAATGCTTCGAGATGGCGCAGGAACTTGTCGGTGCGCCAATCCTTGGCCAGCTCGACCGCCGCCCGCCCGATATTGCCGTGATACTGCTCCAGCTTGGCCTCGAAGCGGCTGAACAGCGAAAACGCATCGGCGGTGGAACCAGCGAATCCGGCCAGGATCTTGTCCTGATAAAGCCGCCGGATCTTCTTGGCGGAATGCTTGATGATAGCTTCCCCCAGCGTGACTTGGCCATCGCCGGCCATCACCACATTGCCGTCCCGGCGCACGCAAAGGACTGTCGTCGATCGAACTAAACGCTTCTCGCTCATGAGGTTAATTGTTGATTATAACAGTGCGGCGGGGATTGCCGGGGGAACTCGCCTACGGTGATGCCCGTCACAGCCGGTTGTGCGGATGGCGTCTTATACTGCAGCCTGTTCCTAATTGTGTGAAGGAGAGATTCATGAAATCTGCCGTGGTTTGTCTCGTCGTCGTTCTGCTTTCCGCTTCCCTCTGGGCGCAGGCCGCGCCCGCTTCGCCTCCAGCTCCCGCCCAACCTCCGGCGGCAGCACCAGGCGCGCCCATGCATCATCACGATCACGCGATGGGTGCGATGCGAGATAAGCACATGCAGGAGATGAAGGCGCAGGTGGAAAAGATGCGCGCCACCCTGGAGCAAATGAAGGCCAACCTGGCCAAGGTGAAGGATCCCGCCCTCAAGCAGCAGACCCAGCTCGACGTTGACCTGTGGGAAGGTATGGTCAAGCACATGGAAGGCATGGTCAGCATGATGTCCGGGCATGAGGGCATGGGAATGGGCATGATGCACGGCGGCATGGAAGGCGGAATGGAGTGCTGCAAAGACATGAAGGAGGGCGGCGGTTGCTGCGGCGGCAACAAGTGCATGCAGGGCCCGCCCAAGCCGGCGCCCGCTGCGGAAAAGAGCCCCGCGCCCTCGCTCTAGTTTCCGGCCATAACCTCTGGATCGATCCCGATCGGCGGGACTGCTGGAGGCGGGAAGCCGCTATGGTTGTGGGAGAACAGGGCCGGGCCGCGCCCGGCTGGGCGGGTGAGCACACCTGCCCCTACGCGTGCACTGCTTCCGGTTTGCCGGCCAGCAACTGGCGCAGCACGAACTGCAGGATGCCGCCGTTTGAGTAGTACTGGGCCTCCTGGGGAGTATCGATCCTCACCAGCGCGTTGAACTCGGTCGTCTTGCCGTTGGCCGTGGCGCGGACTTTCACCTGACGGCCAGGTGCGAAGTTCTCGATCAGCTCACGAATGCCGGCAATCTCGAACACCTCTTCGCCGGTAAGCTTCAGCGACTGCGCATTCTCGCCGGCCAGGAACTGCAGCGGAAGAATGCCCATTCCCACCAGGTTCGAGCGGTGGATGCGCTCGTAGCTTTCTGCGATCACTGCGCGCACCCCTAGTAACAGTGGACCTTTCGCCGCCCAGTCGCGCGAAGAACCGGAACCGTATTCCTTCCCCGCGATAATCACCAGCGGCACGCCTTCCGCAATGTATCTCTCGGAAGCCTCGAAGATGGTCATCTCGGCTCCATCGGGCAGGTGACGGGTGAACCCGCCTTCCAGGTTAGGCACCATCTTGTTGCGCAGTCGCACGTTGGCGAAGGTGCCGCGCACCATGACTTCGTGATTGCCCCGCCGCGAGCCGTAGGAGTTGAAATCCGCCGGCTTGACCCCATGCTTGATCAAATACTTTCCTGCCGGGCTGTCTTTCTTGATCGAGCCCGCGGGCGAGATGTGGTCGGTGGTGACGCTGTCGCCCAGCACCGCCAGCCCGCGCGCCTGGTGAATGTTCCCGACCGGCGCGGGTTTCAGCGTCATGTCATCGAAATAAGGCGCCTTGCGGATGTAGGTGGAGTCTTTCTCCCACGCATAGGTTTCGCCCTTGGGTACGGGCAGTGAGCGCCAGCGTTCATCGCCTTCGTAAACCTCGCCGTAGCTCTTGCGGAACATGTCCGATGAAATGGATTTCGCAATCGCCTCTTCGACCTCGCGCTGCGAGGGCCAGAGGTCGGCCAGATACACCGGTTTGCCCTGCTGATCCTTCCCGATCGCGTCCTTCCGCATATCCACATCGATGCGGCCCGCCAGCGCGAAGGCCACCACCAGCGGCGGCGACATCAGGTAATTGGCGCGGACGTCGGGATTGATCCGGCCTTCAAAGTTGCGATTCCCGGAGAGCACGGAAGCGACCACGAGATCTTTTTCATCAATCGCCTTGGAGATTTCCGGCGGCAGCGGCCCGGAGTTTCCGATGCAGGTGGTGCAGCCGTAACCGACGATATGGAATTTCAGTCGCTCCAGATACTGCGTCAGCCCGGCGCGCTCCAGGTAATCGCGCACCACCTTCGAGCCTGGCGCCAGCGAAGTCTTCACCCACGACGGGACCTCCAACCCGCGCTCCACGGCTTTCTTGGCCAGCAACCCGGCAGCGAGCATCACCGACGGGTTTGAGGTGTTGGTGCAGCTCGTGATGGCCGCAATGACCACGCTGCCATGATGAAGATTGCCATTGCCCGCGGCTGGCTTGGCTTCACCTCGGCCCGGCTTGATCAGCGAGGGCAACGCCTGCTCGAACGACTCGCGCGCTTTGGACAGTGGCACGCGATCCTGCGGGCGCTTCGGCCCGGCGAGGCTCGGCTCCACCGTGGCCAGGTCGAGCGCCAGCAGTTCGGAGTATTCCGCCTCAGGTGTCTTCGCATCGTGGAACAATCCCTGTTCGCGGCAGTAAGCCTCCACCAGCGCGATCTGCTCTTCGGAGCGTCCGGTCAGGCGCATGTAGGCGAGTGTTTCTTTGTCGATGGGAAAAATACCGCAGGTTGCTCCGTACTCTGGCGACATGTTGCCGATGGTGGCGCGGTCGGCCAACGGCAGTTCCTGCAGACCGGGGCCAAAATATTCGACGAACTTGCCCACCACGCCATGCTTGCGCAGCATCTCGGTGATGGTCAGCACCAGGTCGGTGGCGGTGGCGCCTTCGCGGAGCTTTCCGGTCAGTTTCACGCCCACCACTTGCGGGATCAGCATGGAAACCGGCTGGCCGAGCATGGCAGCCTCGGCTTCGATTCCGCCCACACCCCAGCCCAGCACGCCCAGGCCGTTGATCATGGTGGTGTGCGAATCGGTGCCGACCAGCGTGTCGGGATAGGCCACGCGTTTGCCGTTCGACTCCTGCACGAATACCACCCGCGCCAGAAATTCGAGGTTTACCTGGTGCACGATGCCGGTGTCCGGCGGCACGATTGCCAGATTGCGGAAGGCGGTCTGTCCCCAGCGCAGGAACTGGTAGCGCTCCTTGTTGCGCTGGAATTCGAGCAAGGCGTTCATATCGAACGCGCCCCGCGTGCCGAATTCATCAACCTGCACCGAGTGGTCGATGACCAGTTCGGCAGGCTGCAGCGGATTGATCAACTTGGGATCCCCGGACAAACGCTGCATGGCGTCGCGCATGGCGGCCAGGTCCACGACCGCAGGCACGCCGGTGAAATCCTGCAGCAGCACGCGGCTGGGCGTGAAAGCAATTTCCTTGTCGGGCTTCGATTTGCTGTTCCACGCGGCCAGCGCGCGGATTTCCTGCTCAGTCACGTTGCGGCCGTCTTCGGTGCGCAGCAGGTTTTCCAGAAGAATACGCAGGGAGAAGGGCAGATGCTTGGTCGAGATTCCCTGCTTGTCGAGCGCATCGAGGCGGTAGATTTCGTAGTCTTTGGTGCCGACTTTGAGGGTAGCGCGGGAGTTGAAGCTGTTCATAAGAAAAAGCCTTCCTGCAAGGATAGATGCTGCGCTCCCAGGGAACGACGCGGCGCAGGTGTAAACCTACTAGTTTATTCTCCCGGAGGCAGTTTGCGTAGGGCGGGAAAGAGCTTTGACCCCAAAGAGCGGGGAGAAAAGCACGCGGACAGGAGTGTCCGCGCCACACAAGACGCGCCACACGTTGTCGGTGCTACTCTGGACGGCGGGGGGCGGCCGTCCCTACACGCACATTTATTTCGCCCGCAGCAGCAGCACCGGGGCGCTGATGCTGTGCCGCACCCGGGTGGCGGTGGTGCCGAGAAACACATCAGCAAGGAAGCGGTGTCCGTGGGTGCTCATGGCCACCAGGTCGCATCCCTTCTGCCGGACCCATTTGATGATCTCGTCGGCCGGTTCGCCATACGCCAGTTCCGCCTGTGCTGGAATGCCAACGGATTCGAACTCGGCCCGGACTTTTTCCAAATAGGCAGTGTCTTCGGCGATTTCCGGACTGACCGCGTCCGGGCCATAGGTTCTCGCTGCCCATCCATCGGCCACATGAAGCAAGACCAAACGACTCTGCGCGAGCTTCGCAAGTTGTTTGACGTGTTCGATAATCGCCCGGTCCGTCAGCGTGCCGTCCAACGTCACCAGAATGGTGTCGTACATGGTTTGTCCGTTTCCGTCGTACCGGCGTTATCCGCCGGTGATGACCTGCCACGCAGCTTTGAGTGAGACCCGCAAGCCGAAAAGATCCATCGTGGTAATCAGAATAGCACTGGACCAACCGGCAATGAGTAGAAGCCAACCGTTCTTCCAACTCCCCATTCGCTTGCGCGAACTCGTGAAGTGCAAGAGCGGAAACATCGCGAACGGGAGTTGCAGGGCGAGCACGACCTGGCTGAGCGTCAGCAGATCGGTAACACTGCTGTTGCCGCGAATCCCGATGATGAGGACCGCCGGGATGATCGCCAGCGAGCGGGTGATGAGCCGCCGAATCCAAGGCTTGATCCGCCAATTCATGAAGCCTTCCATCACGACCTGACCGGCCAGCGTGCCAGTAATGGTGCTGCTCTGTCCGCTTGCCAGGAGCGCCACCACAAACAGCGTGCTCGCGACTGGCGTCCCCAACAGCGGCGCCAGCGTCAGAAACGCAATCCGAATCCAATCGCTGTCGGCGGCGAACTTGACCACCTGCCCGCCCGCCACTGTCACGCTCTCCTTGCCAAAGAACACCGTCGCGGCGAGCACTAAAATTGCCGCGTTGACAAAGAAGGCGATCATCAGCGCAACGATCGAGTCGATGGTGTTAAACAGGATCGCCCGACGGATGGATGGTTCGTCCTTTTGAAACTTGCGGCTTTGCACAAGGGCCGAGTGTAGGTACAGGTTGTGGGGCATGACGGTGGCGCCGATTATGCCGATGGCGATGTAAAGCATCCCGGAGTGGCGAAAGTTCGGCGTAACCAGCGCCTGCCCCATCTCCAGAAAGCTTGGTTGGGTCTGGGGAAGCACAAAAATCTCGAGGAAGTAGCACACCGCGATGGTCGCCACCAGCAGCAGGACAACGGCTTCCAGCGTTCGCATCCCGAGCCGTTGTAAGCCCAAGAGAAGCAAAACGTCCAGCCCCGTGACGATGACCGCCCACAGCAGCGGAATGTGA
>JBGPJK010000266.1:0-6521 GCA_041485425.1 Terriglobia bacterium
AGCGCGCGTTCTCCAGAGCGGCCTGAATGTTCATCCCGTAGTCCACGACATTAGAAACAAACTGGGCATGCGCCAGAGGCTGGTTTGGTCCGCCCATGATGCCGAATCCGATGTGCTGGTCTCCACGCTCCATAAAGGCCGGAATGATGGTGTGAAAGGGACGCTTGCGCGGGGCCAGTACATTGGGAGACGCAGCATCGAGCGAGAACAGCGCGCCCCGGTCCTGCAGCACGAAACCCATGCCTCGCACCGTGATTCCTGAGCCGAACGCGTCATAATTGCTTTGGATCAGCGAGACGATGTTGCCCTCGCGATCGACCACGGAAAGATAGGTGGTGTCGCTGGCGGGGGAGCCGTAGGGAACGTCGCAATTGGCCTTGCTGGGATCGATCAGCTTGGCGCGCTCCTTCGCGTACTCCTTGGAGAGCAGTCCTTTCACCGGAACTTTTGCGAAGCGCGGGTCGGCGTTGTAGCGTCCCAGGTCGGCGTAGGCCAGCTTCATGGCTTCGATCTTCTTGTGCAATTCGGCGACGCCGAGCGGGCCATCAGGCGAGGGCGGCGAGGTCTCCATGATGTTCAGCATCTCCAGCGCAGCCATACCCTGTCCGTTGGGAGGAAGCTCGTAGATCGTCCAGCCGCGATACGTGGTCGAGATGGGATCCACCCACTCCGGGGAGAATTGAGAAAGGTCATCGGCGGACATGGTTCCGCCGAGAGCCTGCGAGGTACTCAAGATGGCGCGCGCAATGTCACCCTTGTAGAATGCGCTCACTCCATCCTTCGCCACCAGCCGTAGTGCCTTCGCGACGTCAGGGTTCTGGAAGATTTGCCCCAGCGCCGGGAGCTTGCCGTTGGGCAGAAAAACGCGCTGCCCCTCGGGATCGTGCGCGAAGGAATCCGCCGCATCTTCCCAGTAACCGTGAATAATTTCGGGTACGGGATATCCCTGCTCCGCATAGAAGATGGCGGGCTGGAAGAGATCTTTCCAGGGCAGGCGCCCAAAGCGTTCGTGCAGCGCATTCCATCCCGCCACTGCGCCGGGCACGGTGACGGAGTCAATGCCGG
The DNA here is from genome assembly GCA_041485425.1 of Terriglobia bacterium. GTDB lineage: Bacteria > Acidobacteriota > Terriglobia > Terriglobales > Acidobacteriaceae > JAIQET01. The sequence goes on from JBGPJK010000266.1 coordinate 1,066, forward strand.
ACTGCGGCATGGAGGTCGCACCTTTGGCTTTCAGGTGGTCGACCGTGAGGCCTTGTGGCGCCCAGCCGCTGGAATTCAACCCATAAAGCTTGCCGGTCTTCGCCTCCCAGTAAATGGCGAACAAGTCACCGCCCATGCCGTTCATCATGGGTTCGGTGACGCCGAGCACGGCGTTGGCCGCAATGGCGGCATCGACCGCGGAGCCGCCGTGTGCCAGAATCTGGGCACCAGCCACGGAAGCTTGCACATGGCTGGTGGCTACGATGCCGTAGCGCGTGATGACCATCGAGCGGGCGTGGGAGCGGGCTTGGGCAAACAGGACGGGAACCAGCGAGAAAATCGCAAAGGTAATAAGCAGAGAGATGCGCATCATTCACCTGACCGGGCAAGCGCGCATTCTGCGGCGTGCGGAAGCAGATGTCAAGGAACGCGGAGCTTATATGCTTAAGCACGACGACGTGCCCGGGCAGTGCGAAGCTGCGCTTGCTCCCAGGATCTGGAGAAAAGATCGCGCCTTCGCGCGCAGGGCATCGATTTGCATCGTCCTACGTGGTTGTTAGCGGTCTTTTTTCGTCTTGTAAGCTTGCCGTTGATCCCGAGCGCCGTGGAAGACGTGGAGAATATCGGTTCTCCGGCGCGTAACGCTATAGTAGATGAGGTATTCTCCTGCCGGAAAGCACCTCACCCCGGCTGCGATGTCCTCCGAAGATCGGCCGGCATCCGGATACTCGCCGAGCAGCCAGAAGCGGTCAACGAGGCTGTCGATGAGGCGGTCTGCAGTCTCTGGACCTGCCCGCTTTGCCCAATAAAGATAAATTTCGTCGAGGTCTTGCTCTGCGTCCCTGGTGACACGATAGCGCATTATTGGCCAGAGACTTCCTGGGCAAGGCGTTTCCGCCCTCTCGCCTTCACTCCGTCGGCCAGCTTCTTTAACCCCTCGCGCCCTTCGTATTCCGTATATTCGCCCGTATCGATGGCTTCGATGCCGGCCCGGACACGCTGGCGGATGCCATCGAGCTGCTGCTGGTTCAGGTCCGCGAGGATATCCTCCGCACTGGGCTTGGCCAGCCGAACCGAGCGGGAGTCCTCATCCTCCATGCGCCGCAAGGCTTCGCGCACCACCTCACTCGCATTGTTGTACCGCCCACTTTTGACCTTCTTGCGAACGTAGTCTGCAAGGCGATCCGTAATCGATACATTCATCTGATCCATGGCCCAGCCCCTTGCTTTCCATGCTCTTTCTTCCCAACCTACCCTTAAGGAACGCGGATGTCAATCTTTGACATACCATACTAAGAAGCCCGGCGCTTGGGGCACAGGCGGGACACCCCCAGGATTGGGGGCGGCCCGGTCGTGGCCTCAGCGACCCGGGCCGCCGCCCAGTTGCGAATAGCGAAAGCACTGCACGCAGTGATCGTTCACCATTCCCACGGCCTGCATGAAGGCGTAGCAGATGGTTGACCCGACAAAATTGAATCCGCGTTGTCTCAGGTCTTTGCTCATGGCATCGGACTCCGGCGTGCTGGCGGGAACCAGCCTGGTGGAGCGCCAGGAATTCACCTGCGGCTTTCCGCCCACGAACTGCCAGAGGTAGCGGTCGAAGGAACCGAACTCGTTCTGCACGCGCAGGAAGGCTTTCGCATTCTGCACCGCAGAAGCAATCTTCAGCCGATTGCGAATAATGCCCTCATCCCGCAACAGACTCTGGAGCTTGCGGCGGTCGTAGGCCGCGACCAGCTGGGGATCGAAGTGGTCGAAGGCGGCGTGGTAATTCTCCCGTTTCTGCAGGATGGTGTCCCAGCTTAGGCCGGCCTGGGCGCCTTCCAGCACCAGGAATTCGAAGAGCCGGTCGTCATCGTGCTGCGGCACGCCCCACTCTTCATCGTGATAGCGGATGGAGAGTGGGTTGCGGGCCCAGGCACAGCGCACGAGAGGTGCAGGTTCTCTTCTCTCGATCATTGGAGCCCATGTTGCACCTGTCCGGGGGCGAGACGCCCCCGCGACAGCCGGCGGGACGCCGGCGCTACCGCCCTACTGCAGCGACTTCGGCTCCGATAAGTTCTTCGGCGAGTGACGATTCAGCAGCGAGACCAGTTCCTGTCCGGAAGCCGGAACTCCCGCTTTGCCTTGGCGAAGGATCTCCTTGACGCTCAGCTTGCGTCCATAAAGCTTCTCGTTCGCGCGGTTATCCGGCCGCAAGGTGGACCCTTCCAGCGACACTCCGGCAAACAACCCGCGCGAGCGGGAATAGGAAAGAATTTCGGCGCGCATGACCACGTCAGTCGCGCCTTCGGCACTGCGACCCTTGGGCCCGGCGGCAGCCGCGGCATCGGCGCCCAGCTTCACTTTGCTGCTCATCAGCGATTCGGCGCCGTGCGGGTTCATCACCAGCAGCACGAAATCGGTCGCCTGCCCACCCAACTGGATTCCGATGTTCACGCCTTCCAGCGCATACATTGCGGGCGCGCCCCACGGTCCGGTGAAGTGCTCGCCGGTGCGGCAGGTCATCACACCTCGGCCGTAGCTTCCGCCGATGCCAATCGCCCCCTTCTTCACCGAGGGCAGCACGATCATGCATTCTGCGCGGTCGATCAGATCTTTGGGAATGTCATCCGGGATATTGATGATTTCCTTCAGCACCTCTCCGGCCTCTTTCACCCGGTCTGCTTCCTTCACGCTATCGAAGGCGAACGCTGAGGACGCCGCGACACACACCACCAGCAGGGCAACCATCGTCTTCATGAAATCCTCCCTGTTTTCTTAGATACCATCTTAACCCGTGGCGCCGCCCGGCAAACACCCGGTTCGAACTGGAAAGTACATCCTCACTCAGCCCCTAAGTGGCGGAAGCGGCGAGGCTTGCGTCCATGACCAAACGTGTGCTCCTTTTGTAACTTGGCACTGCCCCCAGCCTCCCCTAAAGTCAAAAATGTAGAAGCGGCTCCCGCGGCTGCTTTCGGCCCTTTACGTGCATCTATATAGTAAGGAAGCCCCTGGCCGTGGGTGGTGGTGAAAAATTTGGATCGGTTGGGAATAAAGTACACAAGGTCTTTTTGTCTCGCGGCGCTGATCCTGTCTGCGGCGCAGCTTCCGGTTGCGGCGCAGAGCTCTTCCTTTTTGGAACCAAACCACCCTATCGCAGTGGCCACGTCGCCCGCTGATTCCGACCAGCCGGATACCGTCCTCACCATCAAGAAGCGGGTGGATGAGGTCAACGTCCTTTTTATAGCCACCGACCGGCACGGCAAGTTCGTCCGCAACCTGAACCAGGACGACTTCACCATTCTCGACGACCACAAGCCGCCACAATCCATCGTGGACTTCAGGCGCGAAACCGACCTGCCGCTGGAACTGGGACTGCTGGTGGATTCCAGCGGTTCCGTGCGCAGCCGCTTTGGCTTCGAACAGCAGGCGGCGGTGGATTTCCTGCAGCACACCTTGCGGCCGAGCTTCGACAAAGCGTTTGTGATGGGTTTCAACAGCCACAGCCAGGTGACGCAGGACTTCACCGATAACGTCGCACTGCTTTCCATGGGGGTACATCGTTTGCACGACGGCGGCGGCACCGCGCTCTACGACGCCGTCTATCGGGCCTGCCGCGACAAACTGATCAAGGGCCAGTCCGATCACCCTGCGCGCCGCGCCATCGTCGTAATCAGCGACGGCGAGGACAACCAGAGCGAGGTCAGCAAGGCGCAGGCGATCGAAATGGCGCAACGCGCCGAGGTCATCATCTACGCAATTTCCACCGACGACAGCGGCCTCATCCTGCGCGGCGACAGAGCTCTTGAGCAACTCGCCGACTCCACCGGCGGCCGCGCCTTCTTCCCCTTCAAGATGAAGGACATCAAGAACTCGTTCAACGCGATTGAAAACGAGCTCCGCAGCCAGTACATCGTCTCCTACCGTCCGGCTGACTTCGACGCCGACGGTCGCTACCGCTCCATCGAAATTACCGCCCTGAAGAAAAACCTCCAGGTCCGCGCCCGCAAGGGCTACTACGCGCCCCGGCAGTAGCCATCAGCCCGCAACTTCGGCGACGGGAGTGGCGCTTCTCACCACTGAGGCACCAGCAGGAAACCTGCGTCTTCGTCCCCCTTGTGGTCCCCCCAGCCCACGATCTCGCCGCGATTGTTGATGCCGCTGGCCGCTTCCAGCTTCCAGCCGGAACCGGGAGGAATGCGGTCGTTCAAATCGTGAAACCCGGAAGTCCTCTCCCACACGAAAGCCCGCAGTGCATCCGAGTGGGGACCGAAGGAGCCAACGATCACATCACAACTGTTGAAGTCCCTGGGCTGGCTGGGAAACTTGGGGGACAGCTCGAGAGGCGCGAGTTCGCCGTCTTTGTAGAGCAGGATGCGTGGGAAGGCTTGCACGATGACGTGTCCGGCATCGTTGATAGCCAGCGCCGAGCTGTAGTCTTCGCCCGGCACAATGCGCTGGATGCCGTGCGTCTTGTCCCACAGGAAAGCATGGTAAAGGCCCTGCGCATCATAGATCTCGCCGACCACCTGGCCTTGGCGGCTGATTCCGGTCGCGGTGCCTCCACAACATGCTCCGAGATCGACGGCGGTCTGGTTGTTCCAGAGTACGGGCGCGGTCCCGGCCTTGCCGGAGACGGTGGACTCCCCGGCGACCTCGTCACCGTCGTTGATGGCGCTGGGTTTGGATTGCCCGCCGGAGAGCAAGCTGACTTTGCCATCCTGGAACGTAAAAGCCTGCCGCTTGCTGGAGTCCGTGTTCATGGCAACGCCGATCAGGTGACCGGCGCTGTTCAGGCCGATAGCTTCGGCGGACTCGAACCCGGCGGCCAGGCTGATCGGCTTCAGTCCTTCCTTCTCTGACCACAAAGCTGCGCGGTGTGTGCGAGTGGTTCCGGCGACCTGGCCGGAATCATTGATGCGCGCCGGTCGCATGGGCAAGGCAATCAACTCGTAATGCTCCGCAACGCAGGCTTTGCCTGCCGACTGTGCAGCCAGAAATTGGGCCGGAACCGCGGCGAGAAGTGCAGCCAGGAACAAGAGAAAGCGTCGCATGGGTTCAGAAGCCTCCCTGAAGGCGAATGGCGAAGGTGCGTCCTGGAGCGACTGCGGTGCCGGAGAAGATCCCGGCAAAATTGATGACGTTCAGACGGTCGGCCAGGTTGAAGGCATTGGCCTGCACGCGGATGGAACGCTGATCGTGAACCCACAGATCGCAGCCGAGCGAAGCGTCTATCGTCGCGGACGGACGCACCCGGCCTCGGGCAAAATTGACCCGGCCTACCACGTTCGGCCCGAACTGTTCCACCAGCGTGGGCAAATCAGCCGGGCCGTTCAACTCCACCGGCAGCCCGCTTCCGTAAGAGCCCGTAATCCCAGCCCAGAGGCGGCTCGTAAGCTGGTAAAGCAATCGGGCATTCAACGTGTTCCGCTGGTCTTGTGAGATGGGAATGGTGATGGAGTAATTGAGTTGGC
>JBGPJK010000267.1:0-6514 GCA_041485425.1 Terriglobia bacterium
ATGGCCACGCCCAGCATGAGTGCTGACATGCCATACCTGACGCCCGAACATGAGACCAGCATCCAGAACGTGTTTATTGTCGGCGAACTCGGTGGCTTGGCCTTGATCAGGAATGCCGTCAACCAGGGGCGCGATTGCGTCGATACCATCGCCAACCGAATCAATGCCATGCGCCCTGCCTCATCGCTCCCAGGGGTTTACGACCTATTGATTATCGGGGCCGGCCCTGCGGGCATCAGCGCCTCCCTGCGCGCCATCGAGCACAAGCTCAATTACATTACCCTGGAACGCGATGAGATTGGCGGCACCGTGGCCAAGTATCCGCGCCAGAAACTGGTGATGACCAGCCCCGTGGAATTCCCCATGTACGGCAAGTTCAAGAAGACCGAGCTCTCCAAGGAAAACCTGCTGGCCTTTTGGGACATGATTCTGAATCGGGCGGATTTCAATGTTTCTACCGGTGAGAAAGTCGACGGAATCAAGCAGGGAGAGGACGGTATCTTTACCGTCATGACCGCCACCAACCAATACCGCTCGCGCGCCGTAGTCCTGGCGCTCGGTCGTGCCGGCACTCCGCGGAAGCTCGGGGTCAAGGGAGAGGAACTGCCCAAGGTCATGTACCGTCTGATCGAGGCGGACCACTACATCAATAAAAGCATCCTCGTTGTCGGGGGCGGCGACAGTGCCGTCGAGGCGGCTATGGGACTGGCCCACCAAAGCGGCAACCAGGTTACGCTCTCCTATCGACAGGAACGCTTCGCCCGCATCAAGGAACGCAACGCCAAGCGCATCGAAGAATGCATGCGCGCGGGCAAGGTCAATGTGCTCTTCAACTCCAGCCCGGTGGAGTTCAAACCAGATAGCGTCATCCTGGATGTCAAGGGCGAGCTGCGGGAGATACCCAACGATTTTGCCTGGATCTTCGCCGGCGGTACTCCACCCAATGATTTCCTCAAGAAGATCGGCGTCCAGCTGGGAACCAGGGACATGACCTTGGAGGCCAGCAGCGAGGCCAAGCAGGCCACCCTCGACAGGAAACAGTTCGCCGAAGCCCGGGCCGGCGCCTCCTGAGGATGACCTCGCCAGCCTGGCTTGTCGCCTTACCTCCCGCCTGACGCTCCCCCACCCGGCGGAGGCTCCGAGCGCTTTCCGTCCGTGTTCTCAGGGCGTCGCTGCAAGCTCTGGCTCAAAATCAACCTCCGCCCAGCGAGGGGCCGGCTTCTAATCCCGCTCCACTCGACGATAGCCGCAACGCGCTCGCCAGGCTCTCCGCCAACATCGCCGGAAGGCTGCGGTACAGACGTCGGCGCAGCCCTACATAGCCTTGGCTGCCGGAGAATAGATCGCACATCACCCCGCGGAAACCGCGGCTGTACTCCGTGAATTGCACCATGCGTTCGATTATCGCGTGCCCCATCCATCGGCCGCTGTAGAAGCGATCCGCCACGCGCGCCGCAATCTCCAGCTCCGGCAGGAAGTCTTGGCGCAGCAGCGCCGGGTAGGACTCTGGCCGCTCCGCCAGCAGCGCCTGCGATACCATCTCCGCCGATCGCATCGCGTAGTAAAGACCTTCACCGGTAATCGGATCCACGAACCCGGCAGCATCCCCGATCATGGCCCAGCCTTCGCCGCTCACCACCGCCTCCCGCAAGGTCGCGGCACGCAGCGACGGCAGCACATGGGCGAAGAACTTGGCCCTCTCAAACTCCAGTCCACAGTCGTCCAGGAACTTCTCCAGCAGTCGCCGCAGTTCCGCCGTACTCTGGCCGTTCAGCTTGCCGCAAATGCCGGCGGAGAAGTGATCCGCCCGGGGAAAGATCCAGACATACCCGTGCAGCCCAGCCAGAAACTGGACCTGCATGAGCTGGCTTCTTCCGGGGATGTAGTACCCCGCAGTCACCATCAGGTCTTCGCTGGCAAAGGGCGTGGAGAATTGCCTCCGGAAGCGATTCCGTGCCCCGGCGGCGATCACTACATAGGCCGCTTCCCGGCAGCCTGCGCTCGCTTGCACATGCCAGCGTCCGGCGACGCGCTCCATGCCAAGCACATGATCGCGGACAATTTCAGCTCCCGCTGCCCGCGCCTTCTCCAGCAGCAATCCGTTTAACACCCGGCGTGAAAAAATGGCGATTGGCTTGTCGAGATGGAAGGTAACCCGGCGCCCCGATGGGCCGATCAGCGCGCAGTCGCTGACCCAATTGCGCTCCACTTGTGCCTCGCGCAGGAAAGGCCACTCGACCAGCGCCTTGTGCGTGATGGCCCCGCCGCACGGTTTTTCCCACGCCAGCTTTTCATCGAAAACAACTACGGCACGTCCCGCCCCAGCCAGCGTGGCCGCAGCCAGCGCCCCGGCCGGACCGCCGCCAACGATCGCGATGGGCTTCGAATCGGGCAAGCAATCCAATTGTAGAGGTGGGCCTCGCCAGGGCTCAACCCCTGCGCTCTTCACTCGATTCGGTTTTCTCTTCGGGTGGACTGTTTCGGAAAGAGCGCTGTCATTGCCCTTTCAGGTACTTATCAAACCACTCCACTGTCCTCCGTATGGCGTCAATCTGGTTCTCGCGCTTCTCAAAGCCGTGACCCTCATTCGAGTAGTAGTGCGCGTCCACGGTTTTGCCGTCCTTCTTGAGTGAGTCAACCACCTGCTCCGCTTCTTCCTTGGGTACGCGGGGATCGTTCTCGCCCTGCAACACCAACAATGGCGCCTTAACGTTATGAATAAACGTAATGGGCGACGCTGCGTCGTACACTTTGCGATCCTTCTCCGGATCGCCCAAAAGGCTCTTCTCGTACTCCTGCAACTCCGGATCTTCATGCTGCAGCATGGTCAGCCAGTTGATAATCCCAAATAGCTCTACTCCGGCTGCCCAAGTGTCCGGGGTCTTGCCGACCGCCATCAGCGTCATATAGCCGCCATAGGAGCCGCCGGTGATGCCGATCTTCTTGGCATTGACGTAGCCAGTGTCCTTAAGGAACTTGGCGGCATAGACTTCATCCTGCAAATCTCCTCCGCCGAGGTCCTGGTAGTTGGCTTTCTGAAACTCCATCCCGTACCCCGTAGAGCCCCGCACGTTGGGTGCGATGCAGATGTAACCGCGCGACACCAGTGCAGCGATCCGTGGGCTGAAGTATTCCACCGTTTGGCCGGTCGGACCTCCATGCGGCAGAACCAAAGCAGGACTCGTTCCATCCCGCTTCAGATTGAACGGCACCCACAGCAGAGCGCTGATCGTCTTTCCGTCGAAGGTCTTATAGTGCACGATCTGGGCGGGCGCGATGGCAGTGGTTGTCAGGCTGGCAACGGCGGAAAACGTCAGTTGCGTCGCATGGCGATGGGCGATCTCGTACATCCAAAGGTCTCCGGGTTGCACCGAACTCTCGTGCGAAACCATCAGGCGATCCCCGCTGGGAGAAAAGGCGGGATTGCCGGAGAATGTGTTCAGTCCTCCCGGCACGTCAATCTTCTCGGCCCCCAGGCTGCCGCGATCCGCCAGGTACGCGTCGCTTCTCCCGTCTTCGTTGATGATGTAAGTGAACCATTTACCGTCTGGAGAAAAGTCGACGGAATTGGCTTCCCACTTGGTATCCGTGGCCCAGGATAACTTCTTCGTCGCGATGTCGAGCAGCGCGACATTCTGATAACCACCTTTCTCATTGGACGTGACCAACAGCGTTGTCCCGTCCGGCGATAGCGAGGAAGCCGTGTAGAGGATGTTTCCCTTGTGGGCAGTCAGATTCTCGGTCTTGCCGCTGGCCACATCGATCGCGTAGACATCGGCGTCCGTGAAAGCAACTTCGACACGGTTGGCGAACAAAGTGGCGCCGTCGCGGCTCCAGGCCAATGCGTTCCAGGAATGATTCGTCGTAGTTTCGTTGGTCAGTTGACGAACCTTCCTCGTCTTCCAGTCGAGCAGCGCGATGTTGTATACCCTGCCGTCCTTCGGTTTCCGGCTCAGCGCTATCGTTCTGCCGTCCCGCGACCACAGCGGATTTTCCTCGCGGACATCAGCTGTGTTGGTGAGGTTGATGACCTCGCCGCCATTGCCGGGCACGCCGTACAAGTCCCAAAGTTCATTTTCGGCTTTGTCCTGCTGGAACACGATCCAGTTGCCGTCCGGCGACCAGGCGCCACTGAACTGGCGATCATCGGACTGCGTAAGCTGAATGGGCCATCCTCCGCCCGCGTTCACCTTCCACAGATTCTGACGCCCCGACATGTCGGTGGTGAACAGCACCTGCTTCCCGTCTGGAGACCAGGCGGCGCTGGATACCGAACGCGTGTAGTACAGATCATCGATCGGAATTGGCCGCGCACCGGCATGCATCGCCGATGCAATCGACTGCGGATCGGTGATCGGACGATCATCCGGGCCGGAACCGGCCAGCGCTGGCAGGCAGCTACAAACCAGCAGCCAGACACACAGAGAGGGCTTGCCAACCTTCATACTGACCTCCGGGTAATGCAAGATACACGAGGAAAAGAGCCGAGGTCTCAGACAGCACAACGCCTCCCGTACTGGGAGGCGTTACACCAGGTACACAATGAACATAGAAAATACTCACGCAGGATCCACCGGCGGCCACTGGTCAACCGATGGTGTCAGCCGATCACTGCACTTGGTTTAGTCCCTGGTAGACGGCCATCCCCGCAATCACTAGGATCATGACCCCTGACAGGGCGCCGAGCACTTTCACATAGGGAGAGATCCGGTTCACCTTCTTCATGAGTTCGATCTGCTCCGTCTGCATGTGTGACTCGGACTCGTCCAGGAACAACTGATCATCTTCCTGCATGGTGAGCGTGCTGCGGTAAATCAGCAGGATCACCAGGATCCCGGTGAGAACCCCCCAGCCAATGAGCAGCATTATCATCGGCGACATAAGCCACCTCGGGTAATGATCTTAAGCCGCTCCCGCGTCTCCGGAAGGTGGGTGTGGCCCACCGCCGGCCTGGGGTAAGGGCTCACGCAGATTATAGCCCGGAATCACAAATGCAAACGTTTTGTTTACCACCCGCGACCCCATGCCTCCCCCGATCATCTAATAAACTGTCTGAATCCGGCCCGGGCATGGTAAGCTTTTTCCCCAGGCTTCAGGCTGGCTTTGCTATAATTCCTGTACTATTAGTTTCAAGGAGATACAAATGGCGACGACAACTACCCCCGAAGTAAAGCCCAAAACGGCACCAATTACCCTGACTCCCAGTGCGGTCGTAAAGGTTAAGGAGATCATGGCGCAGCAGAATCCTGTCCCTGCCGGTTTGCGTGTGGGGGTTGTCGGCGGCGGCTGCTCCGGTTTCTCTTATTCCATGTCGTTCGAGAATGGCGCCGGCATGATGGACAAGGTCTTCGACATGGACGGCCTGAAAGTTTACGTGGATGCCACCTCGGTCATGTACCTCAACGGCTGCATCGTCGATTACATCGAGAGCCTCGAGGGCGCCGGTTTCAAGTTCGAAAACCCCAACGTGAAGAGCACCTGCGGCTGCGGTTCTTCGTTCAGCACCTAAGCCCGCGCCACACCCCGGAATCAGAAAGCCTCATCGCTAAGCGATGAGGCTTTTGCTTTCTCATTCTCTGTAAGTCCTGGCGTCATCCGAGCGGGCTTCAGCCCGTGAACAGCCGCTCCCCAGCTTGCCCAGGGGATCTCGCGCGCAGCGGCAAATAATTTTGCGCTTTTGCGGCTTACTCCGGCGGTTGCGTCGCGGGCGGTGTACTGGGAGGTGTGGGCTGACCCGCTGCCCCAGGTTGTCCGTTGGGATTCGGGTTAGTCACCTGCTGCAGCGGCGGCTGGGCGGGGGTATTGAGCAGGCCCCCGCGATCCGAGCTCGGATCATAGATAAACTGCCACTGGTTGTAGTGCTCTTTCTTGTTGAAGACCCGAATCGTCTTTTCCTTGCTCGTGCTCGCCACTCCCACGATCGGTCCTCCACCGAACACCTGGTTCTCCGGCTGCTGCTCGGCCGGATCCTGCGCCGCGGGAGCTATGTCCTCACCCTCGGTTGCCTGGGTCCCCGGTCCGGATGGCCCGCTCAGCCCTCGCACTGCCTGGGTGGGTACCTGCTGGGCTGCCGGATTCAGCCCAATCGCGTTGGCCCCCCCAATCCCCGGCCCGAACGTCATTTGCACTTCTCCCAGGTGAAGCAGCTTGAAATCTTTTCTCGTGATGGGATCCTTGTAGCGCTGGCGCAGGAAGCGGAGATTGTTGGTGTCCTCCAGTTCTTCGATACGGGTCGGGTAACGGCCGAACTTCTTTACGTAGCGGCGAATCGCGCGTGAGTACTGCACTCCGCGATGGATCAGTTCTTCCTCGCGGTCCCGCTTCACCTCAAACACAATGCTGGGAGCGATTGCTGCCGCCGCGATCGCCAGCAGCGTTACAAACAGCATCAGCGTGAGCAAAACGTAACCACGCTGCTTGCCCGCGCGCCACCCACGACGAGATTTCGCGTTCAACTTCATGAGAGAAATTGTGTAATCGGGTAATTTTGTAATTTGGTAATTTCGAAACTGCG
>JBGPJK010000268.1:0-6456 GCA_041485425.1 Terriglobia bacterium
CCACAGGCGTCGCGGACCCAGCCCTGCGTGACTTCCTGCTGTTCGAGTCGCTCGTGCGTTGCATTCAAAACAGCGACGCGCACTGCACGGAGGAAGGCCGGCGTCACATTGTCCCGTTCTTGGTTCAGCGGCACCTTCTGTTGCACGTCCACGTGAAAGCGGTCGCCGGTCTCAACGACAGGGATGCCCAGCTCATAGATGCTCGGCAGTTCGAGTGAAAGAGGCTCGTACACTCGGACGAGCGTCTTCCGCTCCGACCGTCGCAAGACACCCTCGTCGTCGCCGATCACAGTCGGCAGGGTTGTCTCGAACCACGTAATCGGCGTGCGAACCGGCAATTCATCGCCATTGATGGTCGTTTTGATGCCTGGAGGAGGGATGAGACGCCACGCGGAGTCAATAATCTCGGCCATTTGGTCCTTCGTGGCCTTAATTTCGATCATCACGAGCGATCCACGGGACCGTTTCGTGCTCATTTCGCGGCGACCTTGGCTCCCAAACTCCACACTGCCTGTCGTGGTCTCGATCCACGCCGTGCGGGCGAGCGCCAACACATATTTCTCACCAAGGTTGAATCGCCCTCGCTGTTCAGCGTTGCCTTTCTTACCGCTCTCGGCGAATAGTGTGTAGGCATGCGTCAGATCGGCAAATCCGGTCGGGTTGTCGTCCTCGACGTAGATGTTGATGTAGCCGCGAGTTGATGCCGGCGCAACGGCGATCTTGACTTCGCCCGTGGCTTCATCCCAGGCATTGGAGACCAGTTCATGCAGGATAAATGACTTCGGACGCCCCTCCATCAGCTTTGCGAGGCCAGTTCGGTCGATTTCAAGCCAGGGTTTGGTCATTTCGGAACCTCGATTGATCGAATGTTATCGAACAAGCTGGTCCGATACCACACGGTTTTGCCGGCGGCCTGCTTCAGGCTCTTCACCGGCGTCAGCACGTCGTCGCCAAAGAAATAACAGACGTAGCCCTCGAACAGGACTTGTCCATCTTTCTCGACGAGCGCTGGTGGTTCGGGTTGCTTCCGTCTCATACCCAATTATACATCAGCTTTGACGTGTGTCAAATCAGTGACAAATTTGTGGGCCTCGCGAACGGCCCACTCCCGTGGCCCACCGAAGACGTGGTGGCGCTCAAATGGGTTGATCGTGTGCAGGCTGTAGGCTTCCTCGATTCCTTTGAAGCACTCGGAACCTTCACGGATCGGTCGATCATCCCGTAGCGCCCTTGTAGGCCACCCACGGATAACAGCAGCGGTCAATGATGTAGCCGGCCGCCTCCAGCTCGTCAGCATGCTTCATTAGTGAGGTTCCTCGTCTAAGCCAATTATTTATCTCTTTCTCCGTGGAGCCAGACGCTGGCAGATTGCCTCGATCAGATCATCTCCCCGGACGCCGAGGCTCTGGGCAATCTGGTTCAATTCATCCGCCGTCAGCTTCGTCAGCTCGGCCTTCATTAGTTCGTAGCGCACGAATGATGTCCTCTAGCAACTCTGGTGTGTCGGCAACTTGCTGAAGCCGCCGTTCTTCGTTCGATAACCTGAGGCAAAGATCACTTTCAATTTCACGCCCGAGCCCCATCGACGTGATGAGGACGCGAATCCCTCGCAATCCGTCCGCTGCCTTGGTAAAGGCTTCCGCCGTCCCCTTTTGGGCCGCAATGCTGATGAGAGTGCCTACGGCCTTCTCCAGCGAATCGCCAAATATGACACGATGGATCATGCAAGTAGCTTGTGTGCTTGCTGCTCGACGGAGTTGCACCACGGGGTGAGATCGGCGTCGAACAGGACCGGGCGAATGGCGTGGACCAGTAGCAACGACTCCTCGGCATAGACCCGCTTGAAGTCGTCCTTAGCCTCGGCCACGTCGCACAGATTGTCGTATCGGTCAATCATCTTAATGACCTTCGTGCAGTCTGCGCACTCCGTGAGATGCTTGCGATCCATCGCCTTCCGCTGGGCGCGGTTCAAGTTCGGGAATTGCTTCGACGGGTTCGTGAGCTGATCGACGATGATCCGCACTGATCCAGGGACTTGGCTCAAGATCGAGAGCCAGAACTTCCACTGGTCTTCCTTCACGTCGTGCAGCCACGCCGCCGCCACGTACTCGGGCTGGTGATCGCGCATGAGGCTTGTCCAGCCGGCGACCCGCATCGGATGTTCAATGAACAGCCGACCGTTGTACTTGCGGACTTGATTTTTGTGGGCCTCTTGTGCCCACTGCGCGGCTTGCAGAATCAGGTTCTTCATCGTTCTCTCGAAAGCATAAGGGTCATTTCTTTGCCACGCTCGACGTACAATTTGATCTCGTCGAGTGGGAAGTCGGTGTATTCGAGTTCTTGCGTGATGGCCGGCGGATAGCCGTCGTCAGCGATGCAGGTGAGCACGCCTTTGCGTGCCTCGCGATTAACCTTCAGAATCCAAATCTGAAAGTCCTTCAGCATGTCGGTCTTCAATTCCTTCGTGCCTTGGTAAGAGGCGATGGCATCAACGAGCCAGCCTCCTCCGTTCTCCGCGATGTAGGCCACACCGTCCGTGTAGATCAGCCGGCGGGTCCAATGCCGATACCAGTTGTCGGTTCCGCCGCTGTACTGATCCAACACATGCTGCTCAATCATGGTGCCTCTCGTGGTTTACCCAAACAAATCCCCGATCTCGGTCTCATCGGAGACCAGATGGGCGTAAATCGACGTTGTAGCCAAGGACGAATGTCCGGCCATTTCCTTCACTCGCACGACGTTGTGTCCCTTGTGGAGGGCATGGCTGATGAAGCTGTGCCGACCGTGGTGAATCGTGATCTCAGCCTGTCGCTCGCGGCCGAGCACCTTGCAGGCAGATTGAAAGCGGTGGCGGGCCGTGAAGCGGCTGATCTGTGTGCCTAGGCTCTGGGAGCAGACAAACAGGTCTCGCTCCGTAGCACCTTGCGCCTTGCGGAGTTCTTTCCAGGCCCGAAGATCGGCGAGCGTGCCATTGTCGATAATCGGCACCTTGCGGCCTTTCTTTCCCTTCGCGATCCGCTTGGGAACAACGATCTTTGGTGAAAAGTCATCGGCGATGCGCACATTGTCGAGCGTGAGCTGCGTGAGTTCTGACGCCCGGAGCCCGCAGCACGTCGCCAGCCGGAACAGGATCAGGTTCAGACGGACATTGATAGACCGCTTCGACCGCCGCTTGAGATCATCGAGCACGGCGACGATCTCCTGGCGTGTCAGCACCTTGTCTCTGGTTATTTCCCAACTCATCGTAGTTCCTTCGCTAATCGTTCCAGGCGGCCGTTGCTGTCCAAAATGGTTCCGCGTTCCAGGTCGCGGATGTAGTTGATGATGTTGAAATCGAGTGGGTTGCGATGACTAAGTAGCTGCAAGGCTTTCGCCTCGGTGATCCCGTCCATCAGCATCCGCTTTGCGATCCGAAGTTCGAGGCCAAAAGTAGGCCGCTGTCTCGCGGCCGTGCAGCTCCTCGACCGTATATCGTCCCTTCCGCTTGCCGATTACCCAACGACTGCTCACTTCGTCGCCTCCAAGTCTCTGATTCGCTGAAGCGTGGGCTCGATCTTCGTCCGCAGACGAGCGATTTCGCTGTCCGCAGCCGCCGCATAACTGTCGAACAGCCGAGGATCGTTCTTCGGCACCCGAACGCAGCCGTCGAGCAGCCGGCGGGCTCGCGTTCGTTGGTCATCGACGGCCTCGAAGTAGTGCGTCAGCTCCTCGAACTGAATCGCGAAGATTTCAGCGGGCTTCCATTCCGGTCCGACGAGGAACTTTGTGACCATACCTCAACCTTACACCAGCTTTGACCGCTGTCAAATTGCGCAGCAGAAAAACTGGCCCGCATGCGCCCTCAGACCCAGGACGCGGCAGTCAAATTCCGCAAAATCGGACCGGAAAAATTCAAGGCTGGCTTTCCACCCCTCGATAAAGGTGTGCGGCCATCGCAACCGATATAATCCGCATGATTATTCAGAAACTGCGGCACAAGATCGGGCTCCATAAACGCTGGTGGCTGCGGGCGCACACGCCGTATCAGCCGCTTTTTGTGGTGGCGACGTGCCGATCTGGTAGCAACTTGCTGCTGTCATATCTCGGCAAGCAGCCGGGCGTGTGCATGCGGAGCGAACTGCTGTACCCAGGCACGCCGTTCGGAGTGTGGCGATACAAGACGCCGCCCGAGGCCGCGATCCGCCATCTGAAATACTCATTCCAGGCGGAGAAGTCGCCGATTCGCGGCTGCAAGCTGATGCTGTACCAGCTCGCGAATTGTCAGCTCACGATCAACGATGTTCGCGACGCCTTCCCCACGGCGAAGTTCATCGTGCTCTACCGCCAGAATCTCGCGGAGCAGTTCGTCTCGCACAAGATCGCCGACGCCACGCGCCAGTACACACTGTTGCCTGGACAAGAGGCGAAGCGGACCAGCATCGTGGTGGACCCGAAAGAAATCCTCGCGTACTGCGACGAGGTTCAGGCGGGTTATCACGATCTGCTGAGCAACACGTGGCTCCGTAGACAAAGCGTTCTGCTGAGCTACGAAGAATTGGTGGACCGCCCAGGTTACTGGATTCGCCACCAAATCTGCCCAATGCTTGGGATCGAAGCAGTCGCACCATCGACACAGCACCGCAAGCAGAATCCCGGCCTCTCAACGACGGTCGCCAACTACGCGAAGGTAAAGCGAGTATTGAGCGACTGCCGGCAATGGCACGAGTGGCCTGAGGTTCGCAGCCGCCAGTTGCAGGCTGCTTGATCCCGAACGGGATCACTTTGACGCAAGTCGTTGCGCGATCGGCGCGCTCACGCCCGATTCCGGCCAATTGCTCCCGAGCGGGAACAAAAAGACCGGCGTCGGATTCCCAAGAATGGCCAGGACACTAACCACTCAGCCCGACGCCGGTCTTTAATCTCATCATCGGTTCACTCAACCCGCAAGATTCACTACGCAGTGAACGCTGGCGTTTGAGTGAAAGCGTCCAAGATGCCTGCGGGTAATCCACGCGGCACCGGTTCTCGGCGCGGGCTCGGGACTGCAATAAGGGCGGGGCGGCCGGATGACCGGCACGACCGTTACGGTTGGCACATTTGACCCCACCCCTATGATCCCTGCAATCGTTAATCCCCGTCGCCTCGATACTCTCGTCATAATCACTACCTAGGATTGTGCATCGCTCGCGGTCCGATGTCTCGCGGAGCTGGACAAGCAAGCAAGGCAACCACGATACGTTGTGCGAATCATTCACAATTCACTTGAATTGTGAATGAATCGGCCAGCTCGCGGAGCTGGGGAGCAACCCGCCCGGCTCGCGGAGCTGGCCGCAACCACTGGCCGCCAGCTCCCTAGATGCGCCCGCGCTGGCCGCCCGCTGCGCCCGGCTCGCGGCACAGTCCGATTGTGCTGATCGCACGCGGCGGGCGGGTAATAGCGCCAATGCCGTCAATGCCGTCACCCAGGTCGGGTTGTGACGGTTGACGCGGTTATGACGATTGTGACGGTTGGATTAAATAGGTGATTTCGTGCTAGTTGTAACCGCGCATACGATTGCTAGGTCTATCCGAGCTGTAGCGAATTACCCAATTACTCAGCCAGAATCTTGAGTAATTCCCGCAAATCCTTACCAGTCATTACTTTAGCTATATTTATTACTGAATTACTGAATTACTCATACAAATAGAATATAGAGAATAGGTATTGCAGTAATGATTCTGGGGACTAACCGGATTACTCTCACGAGAGTAATTCAGTAATCCACCCTCGCAACCGTCACAACCTGCCCGCCGCTTAGAGTCAAGGGAGCTGGCCGCCGCGCCTTAGAGTCAAGCCGACAACTCGCGGACCGCAACCCGCCCGCCGCTTAGAGTCAAGGGAGCTGGGGAGCTGGCCGCTTATTCCGCCCGGCTCGCGGGAATTCTCGCGGAGCTGGCGGAATTGTGGCCGCTGAAATTGACAACCGTCTAAGCTAGTGTAAGGTTTGAGTATGCCAGCTCGCGGAGCTGGGGAACTTTCACAAGGGAGCTAGACCAATGTATTTTCGCAATCTGATTGCCGCTATTTTCGGCCGCACGCAACCGCAAGCCGCCGCGCCCGCCGCGCCCGCTTTTGATATCCGGTCCGCGCTTGTGGCCGCGCTTCACAATCCGAAATACGAATTCCGCACAATCGGCGCGCTTGTCAAAGCCGCTGGCGGAGCAGACCGCGCAACGGTTGAAAGTTTGCTCCGCGAGCTGGGGGCGCGGCAAGCGTATCGCAAGCCGGAATTGTGGGGGCGCGGTCGATGTCGTTGGCAGCGGTCCGCGCAGCGAATCCTATAGCTACTAGAGCTGACCACACAAGCAACCCGCCCGCAACCGCTGGCGGGTTGCTTTATGCGCGGAGCTGGCCGCCGATCATATGCCGCCCGGCTCGCGGAGCTGGCCGCCAGTTTGACAACCGTCTAAGCTGGCGTAAGGTTCAAGTATGCAAGC
>JBGPJK010000269.1:0-6394 GCA_041485425.1 Terriglobia bacterium
CGGCGCGGCCATGATCGGCTGGCACGGTGCGGCGATGCTTTGCTACGTCACACCCAAAGAACATCTCGGGCTTCCCAACGAGAAAGACGTGAAGGACGGGATCATCGCCTACAAGATCGCGGCTCACGCTGCGGATATCGCGCGGCATCGTCCGGGCGCTCAGGACCGCGACAACGCGCTGAGCTATGCCCGTTACAAATTCGACTGGGAGAAGCAATTCGCGCTGTCCCTCGATCCGGAGACAGCGCGCTCCATGCACGACGAAACCCTGCCCGACGACTACTACAAGGAAGCCGCCTTCTGCTCCATGTGCGGCCCCAAGTTCTGCTCCATGAACTACTCTTCAAAAGTGGATGAGTACAACAAGCAGGTGCACGGACTGGAGAAGAAGGATTACTCGGAGCTGGTGGAGAAACTGGTGACGCTGAAGTAGCGCCGGCGTCCCGCCGGCATGCTTGCCCTAAGCGTAGCGACGCTGCCTTCGAACTGCCATGTGGGGACGGACATCCCCTCTCCGTCTGTCATCCTGAGCGGAGCAGGGGGATTCGCTTTGCGAATCGCCCCGTGGAGTCGAAGGACCCCGAGTTCGCTGGCAGCACCAATGGACACTTCAAGGCATTTCCATCACAGCACACCAAACTAACAAATCCCTTGCCCCCGCTGATCCGCGTTAGAATTACGCCGCAGTGGAAAAGAATCAGCTTTATTACGGCGATAACCTCACCGTTCTGCGCGAGCATATCCGCGATGAATCGGTGGACCTGATCTATCTCGACCCGCCCTTCAACAGTCGCCAGAACTACAACGTGCTTTTCGCCGAGCGCGACGGCACCCGCTCCGCCTCGCAGATCATGGCCTTCGAGGACACCTGGGAGTGGAACATGGATGCCGAGCGCGCCTACGAGGAAATCGTCGAGCGCGGCGGCCGCGTCTCCGACGCCATGCGCGCCTTCCGCACTTTCCTCGGCCACAGCGACATGATGGCCTATCTCGCCATGATGGCCCCGCGACTGATCGAGCTGCATCGCGTACTCAAGGCGACGGGATCAATCTATTTGCACTGCGATCCGACGGCGAGCCACTATTTGAAGATACTGATGGATGGCGTATTCGGAGCGCAGCAATTCCGGAACGAGATAACTTGGAAGCGTCGAGTGGGCATGAGCAGTGCCGTACACGAATCGAGGCGATTCGGGATCTGTACAGACATCCTATTGTTCTACGTGAAAACGGATGGAGCTCTATTCACACCGCAGTACAACAGGGATACTCCCGAATACCAGGAATACATCGGAGAGCGTTTTACGCTAGTGGACGAGCACGGGCGCCGATTCCAGGCTACCAGCCTTGTTAATCCCGCATACCGGCCGAACCTGATATATGCGTACAAGGGGTACCAGCCACCAAAAAACGGCTGGATGATTACTAGAGCAAAGATGGAACAGTGGGATCGGGAAGGCAGGCTTTACTTCCCCGAGAACAAAAGTGGGCGCATTCGCCGTAAAAGCTTCGCAGACGAACTGAAAGGGATGCCCATACAAAACCTTTGGACAGACATTCCCGAGATCAATTCGCAGGCTGAGGAGCGCCTTGGCTATCCGACACAAAAACCCGAAGCGCTTCTGGAACGCATCATCAAGGCAAGTTCCAATGAAGGCGACACTGTCCTTGATCCCTTCTGCGGATGCGGCAGTGCTATTGCCGTCGCGCAGCGGCTCAACCGCCGTTGGATTGGCATCGACATCACGCACCTCGCCATCGGTCTCATCAAGAAGCGCCTCGACGACGCCTTCGGCGAGTCCGTGCGCGAAACTTATGAGGTCATCGGTGAGCCGGTTGATCTAACAGGCGCTCAAGAACTGGCAAGGCAGGACCCATACCAATTTCAATGGTGGGCGCTGAGCCTGGTGGGCGCGCGACCACTGGAAAAAAAGAAAGGTGCGGACCAAGGCATCGACGGGCGCCTCTACTTCCATGATGAACATGGCGGCAAAACCAAGCAGATCATTCTGTCGGTGAAAGCCGGGCACGTGATGGCCGCCTATGTCCGTGACCTGCGCGGCGTGATCGAACGCGAGAAGGCGGAAATCGGCGTGCTGATCTCGATGGAACCGCCGACCAAGCCGATGGTGAAAGAGGCTGCTGAAGCAGGCTTTTACCAGCCGCCGGGATTGGCCGACAAATATCCCCGCATCCAGATCCTGAGCGTTGCCGAGCTATTGACCGGTAACAAGATTGAGTATCCACGGCTGCTTGATGTCACATTCAAGAAAGCGCCAAAGGCCAGGAAAGCGGCAGAGGAACAGATTCTGCTTGGTGACGGGGAGATTGACGAACCGTTCTGAACGCCGCCCGCCGCACGCGGGCAAGAGTGCCCGCGCCACACGAATCAACGATACCCTTCCAGCACCTTGGCCGCCCGGTTCAACGCCGCCGCCAGCACCGCCAATTGCTGGCGAGTCCGCTCCGCATCATGTTTGTCGATGGCTTCATTCACTCCTGGGATAACTACAGCAGCATATCCCGTGTATTCGCCCGGAGCGTAAATGGCGTGGTGATACCACGGGCGGTGCGGCAGTCCGTCGGGAATCAGTAACGCCCGCTCGGCGTCGCGTAAGGTCTGGTTAATTCTTGCGGGGTCGCTAGGGACCTTTTCCTGCCGGGAGAGCATCTTCGCGCCCGCCTGCTCGAAGTGACGCGCAGCTTCCGCGGCTTCGGCAAAACTGGGCGCGTGCCCGGGAAACTCGGCCTCGGCCTGCTTCCGGGCAGCGTCAATGTAGGCCGCAATTTCCTTCCCGTATTCCTCGTAGTCGTAGGGGAGCACATCGGCATCGGCCATGCGAAGAACTTCGAGGCCATATACCCGTGCCATCTCCTGCTCGTACTTGAAATCGGGGTCGCCGAATTTCTTGAACCAGGCAAAATTGTCGAACGCCGAGTGATAGACGCCATAGGAACCGGTCGAGCCTACATCGGTCGAGGGCACGCCGAGGTGCTGGAGAAACACGGTGTAATCGGAGCCGCTGCCCAGGTCGCCCACCGGCACATCCAGCTTGGCCTGCGCCGCCGGCGGGCGATACGTTCCCCCACTGGCCTCCTGCTGCGGGCCCAGTTCGCCGCCGGCCTCGGTGGCTTTGCGCCAGGCTTCGTACACCGTGCCACCTGCGGGAGTCGCCACCTCCTTGGTGATATCGCGCAGGAACTGCTTCAGGCTAGGCACCGAGGAGGCGCCGAACTTCGGCCCGGAGACGGCCACGTCCATGTTGAAGTAAGCCGCGGCGCTGGCCAGTTCTACCTGGTGCTGTTCGCCCCATTCGGTGGAGCCGACGAGCCCGAACTCTTCCGCATCCCAACTGCCAATCACAATGGTGCGCTTTGGCTTCCAGCCCGACTTCAGCAGTTCGCCGAGGCCATGCACTGCCTCCAGCATCGCGGCCGTGCCGCTGTTCGGGTCCACCGCTCCGTACACCCAGGCATCGCGGTGATTGCCCGCCACCACCCACTCATCGGGAAACTGGCTGCCGCGCACCCGCCCAATCACGTCCCAGATGGTGCGGAACTTGTAGTCCTGCTTAAGGTGCATCTTCACTTTCACCGGACCCGGCCCCACGTGATAGGTGAACGGCAGCGAACCCTGCCAGTCGTGCGGCGCGTCCTCCCCGCCCAGGTGTTCGAGAATCGGCCAGGCGTCCTTGTAAGAGAGCGGAGTCGTGGGAATTTTCGGCATCTGTGCCGATTGTTCCGGGGAAATGCGCTTGGAATCGGGAAGCGACGGCACCGAGGCGATGCCGGGGGTGGTCGGATCGCCGGCAAACTCGAACATGTAGCCGATGGAACCGCGCTGCACCCCGGTATCCGGACGCCACGGACCGCGGGGATATTTGTCGCCGCGATGCCAGCCGTCATCGTACGGGTCTGAATAGAGAAGCAGGCCAGCGGCCCCGTGCTCCTGCGCGACGAAGGACTTCACGCCGCGGAAGTTCTGCCCGTAACGCACCAGGAGAATCTTGCCGCGCACGTCCACCTTCATCTGCTCGAGCTTCTTGAAATCTTCCGGCGATCCGTAGTTGGCATAGACCACCTCAGCCTCGACATCTCCAGAGGGCGACATGCCGCTAAAGGGCATCATCACGCGAGGATCGTCCTGGTAAGGATCGCCGTCGACGTGCTCGCGGGTGGGTCCGTGCATGCTGACACCCGGGGGCGCGGTCACGTCCACACTGATTTCGGCGGGATAGTTGAGCCAGACGCGGTATTCGACGATCTCGGTGTCGAGGCCAGCCTCGCGGAATTTCTGCGCGACATACTCGGCGGTGGCCTTGTCTTCCGGCGACCCCGCTATGTGGGGCGCCTGGGTCAGCGTGCGCAGGTGCGCTTCGGCGAGCTTGGGGTCGGGCACGGCGAGGAAGCGGCCCTCCAGACCGAACTCCTCCGCGGGATTGCGGAAACCGAAAAGCACGGCGGGGCTGGCATGATCGGCGGACCGGGCTGGCCGGGGTACTCCCGCCACATTGGCAAGGAAAAGCGTAAGGACGAAAGCAGTTGTGAGGACAACTTTCATCGGGCTCCTGTAGTCCGGCCTGGAGACGCAACAAGCTGCGTCTCTATGGAACGGGGCGCTGGCTACAACCTGCTCAAGGCGGCCAGCGTCTCCTGCAAATCGGGGACCTGGTTTACGGGATAAATCCTGCTGAACTCGATTTTGCCATGCTTGCCGACCACGAAGATGGCGCGCTCGCTGGCTCCGGCAAAGGGCTCCTCCGCGCGCAGCACCCCGTACTTGCGGCTGACTTCGCCATGCGGCCAGAAATCGCTGCACAGCGGGTAATCGAAGGGGCCGATCTCGCGTTCCCACGCCGTGGTGTTCATGATGGAGTCCACGCTGATGCCCACGATTTCGGCGTTCTGCGCCAGAAATTTCTCGCGCTCCACCTGGTAGGCAACCATCTGCTCGGTGCTCACCGCTTCCCAATTCAGCGGATAAAACGCGAGGACGAGATTTTGCTTGCCGCGGCGCTCAGAAAAACGGAAGCGCTTCTTCACTCCGCCTAGCAGGACGGGGAGATCGAAGTCAGGCGCCATGTCGCCGTATTGCAACACCGTCATCCACCTCTGCAGAGGGACCACTCCCGCCAATTTTCAGCGGGAAATGGAGATTGTACTACTCGCAGATAGTTACGCTTGGGATGGCTTGTGCCGGACACGAGCGTTTAGCCAGAGGGCGATGCGAGGGTATCGGAGCCGAGAAGAAGATTACGATCACTGACCTCACCAAAATCACCAGTTGGTGTATAATAGGATCATGAAGCGCGCCACCATGACTTTGCCCGATGATTTGGCCCGGGCGGTCGAGAACTACCAGCGTGCGCAGGAAGCGCCTCCTGCCCTGACCGCGGTCGTGCAAGCCGCTTTGCGCCAGTATCTGGGCGAGCGTGGATTTCTGCGAGTGCGCCGAACCTTGGACATCTCCCCCGCCAGCACGGGGAGCGGACGTCACGACGTGAGCCAGGAACATGACCGGTACCTGGCAGGAACGCGGACCACGTCGCAGAAATGAAGCAGCAAAAGGTGCTGGCGGACACGGGACCTCTGTATGCTGCGGCCGATCCGGATGACGGACACCACCGCCGGGCCCAACAGGAACTGCGGCGGTTGAGGCGCGAAAAGTGCGAAGTCGTGGTGGCTTACCCGACTCTACTGGAAGCCTACACGCTGGTGCTGTTTCGCCTCGGCAAGAGCACAGCCGCGAGCTGGCTGAACAACCTGGAAAGCGCGGTCCTGGTCAACCCCAGCCCGGAGGACTACCGGCAAGCTGTCACCAGAATCCAGGCTATGACGGATCAGCCCATCACGCTATTTGATGCGACGGTCGCGGTCTTAGCCGCGCGTCTGGGGCTGGAGGTATGGACTTACGATCATCACTTTGACTTAATGCGCGTGGCGGTGTGGCGGTGACGGTGACATACCACTGCACCGCAATGGCTCTCTACTCCCTTACCTGTCCGCTCCCAAGGACCTCGTACTTCGAGGATGTCAACTCGGCCAGCGCGAATGGCCCGCGGCAGTGCAGTTTCTGGGTGCTGATTCCCATCTCAGCCCCAAAGCCGAACTCAGCGCCATCCGAAAAGCGTGTAGAGGCATTCCAATACACCGCCGCCGAGTCCACGTAGCGCAGGAACCGGCGCGCATTGGCTTCGTCGCGGGTAACGATCGCTTCGGAATGTTTGGTGGAATGGCGGTTGATGTGCGCGATGGCCGCGTTGACGTCTGGCACCACGCGAACTGCGATGCACAGCCGCAAATACTCTTCTCCCCAATCCTGGGCTTGCGCCGGCCTCACATTCATTCCCGCTGCCAGGCGGCAGGTGTAGTCATCCCCGCGCACTTCCACCCC
>JBGPJK010000270.1:0-6346 GCA_041485425.1 Terriglobia bacterium
CATGGACGACGACGCGACGCGAAGGCTGAGAGGCGGCTGTCTGGGCCGGAAGCAGACAAACGGTCGCAAAAATTACCAGCAGAGTTGAGACGAGCAGGTGCCTTGCCACTCGATTCATTCGAGCTCCTCAAGAGAAGTTTCTGGGTACTAGGTACTGGCTACCGACTATCCGCCCGGCCCATCGTTGGCGACGTAGTGTTCCAGCGAATCCAGTTCCTGGGCTAGATTGTCGATGCGCCACTGAAGCACGTTGCGGATGGAAAGCATTCCCAGCAGCTTGCCAGTGTCATCCACCACCGGCAGGTGCCGGAAATGGCGCTCCACCATGGTGGCCAGAGCTTCGCCCGGTCCGGTGGCCAACGTGGCCAATTCGACGGGAGTGGTCATCACTTCACGAACCGGCGTCTTTTCCGGATCACGCCCGCTGAGGGACAGCTTGCGCAGCAAATCGCGTTCGGTGAAGATGCCGGCCACGCGGCCTTCGCTATCGATCACACCCACCGCGCCTACATGCCGCTCCAACATCAAGCGGATGGCGTCCGCCACGCTGGCCTCGACCGACACCGCTGCGACTTCCGAATCACACAGTTCCAGGACACTCATGGTTCCCTCCCAAGCGCCCCAACCGGGAGCCTCCGTGGCCCCCCGAACCCGGGGGCTATGGCGGAGATGGGCATTATGACCCGTATGGAGCGGCTGTCAAGCGGAATGGTCACAGATGCTTGCGGCAATGCGGTCGTGCGTGCAAAGGACAGGCGCCTATTTGTGCGGGTGTGCGGTTACTTGATCTCGCTCTTGAACACCTTGCCGTCCTTCATCACGAATTGCACGTTGCCCAGTTGCTGGATGTCCCGCAGCGGATCACCCGGAACGGCCACAAGGTCGGCGTATGCTCCGGGGGCAACTACTCCGATCTGCCCGGTCATATCGAGCATCTCCGCCGCCCGCGAGGTTGCACTCTGGATGGCATCCATGGGTGACATGCCGAGGTCCACCATGCGGGGGAATTCCTGCGCCATCGGCTCAGTCCACGAAATCCCGCCCATGTCAGTGCCGAAGACGATCTTCACGCCCGCTTTGAGCGCTTTCTTGAACGAGCCCTCATGCGCGGAGGCGCGCAGGCGGTCACGTTGGCCGGCCGGCGTGTCCGCGGCAGCCCATTCGGTGTAGTACACGCTGAGTGTGGGGCAGTACCAGGTACCCTGCTTCACCATCTGCGCGATCTGCGCGTCGCTCATCTGGAGCCCATGCTCGATCGAGTCACACCCGCCATCGAGCGCACGTTGCAGTCCAACGCCGCTGTAGGCGTGGCAGGCGACCTTCTTGCCCCAGCCGTGGGCCTCGTCGACGATCGCCTTGATCTCCTCCAGCGTCAGCGTAGGCTGCGACGCCAGTTCGCCGTTCTTGCCGACCCAGGAGCGATGCGTCATGTAAACCTTGATCCAGTCGGCGCCGTGATCCAGTTGCTCGCGGGCCGCCTTGCGCGCCTCCACCGGGCCGTCGATGATCTGCACACCCTTTGGCATCTTCAGCTCCGGCGCGTAGCCTTCCAGCGGATATCCGCCGCTGGTCGAAATCGCCAGCGTGACCACGAACAACCGCGGCCCGGGGATGTAGCCGCTTTCGATGGCTTCCTTGATGCCCACGTCGCCATAGCCCGCGCCTTCGGTCTCCACGTCACGCAAGGTGGTGAAGCCCTGCTCCAGCGCCCGCCGCGCCGAAACCGTGGCCCGCGCCGCGCGCAAAGCGAGCGGGTACTTCAGGATGTTGACATCGTATCCACCCTCGGCCGGGTCTTCTCCCTGCAGGAAGATATGCGTGTGGGAATCGATCAGCCCGGGCAACACGGTGGCGTGCGAGAGATCGATCACGTTCGCGCCAGCCGGAATCTTCGCTTTCGCGGCGTCGGAGACGCTGTCGATTCGGTTGCCTCGGATCAAGATAACCTGATCGCGCCGCGGCGTATCCGACTTGCCGTCAATCAGCGTGCCCGCGCGGATCACGGTGAATGGGTGCAGCACCGGAGCACTGCTGCTTTCTTGCGCGGGCGCAGTCAGGGTCGTAGCCACGCAGAAAATCAACATCCTTTGCAAGATTTTCATTTCCGCTCTCCTCGGGTGGGAAAGATTCTACGCCTGCTCCCCGGTGATCACTGCATCGGCTTCGATTTCCACCAGCATCTCCGGCGAAACCAGCGCGCTGACCGCCACCATGGTGGCGGCGGGGCGGATGTCGCGGAAAAACTCGCCGTGGGCTTTGCCCACTTTCTCCCAGTCGGCGATGTTGGTGACAAACATCCGGGTGCGCACCACGTCCTTCAGGCCCGCGCCCGCCTTTTGCAGGGCCGACTCGATGTTCTTGAGCGCCTGCACGGCTTGGGCGTAAGGATCGCCCACGCCAACAATCTTGCCGTCTGCTCCGGTCGCCGTTGTTCCAGCTACGTGAACATAGGCGCCGACGCGGACGGCGCGTGAGTATCCGACGATGGGTTCCCAAGGTGCACCGCTCGAGATGTTCTTTCGTTCCATACTCGAAGTCCCCCGTAAGCCGATCATTGTATCTGGAGGGTATGGCAGCCGATGATTAGCAGTCGATGGATGCGACTGCCAAAGCCACGCCCGTAAAACCTTGCGTTGGGTTGCGCCTTCTAATGGAGTAGAAAGACCGCAGCGCGGACTAACGAAAGTCACTTGTGTTTGTAACCAAGCTGGGATAAAAGTCGCGCAGTGTTGTTGGAAATCCGCGGGGTATGCGGGTTTCGCAGGAGGGCCCTAAATGGTTCCGGAATCGCATCCGCTGCAGCAGCTCTTCATTGAACTGGTTGGGCGCCACTACGCCGAAGAAATTGGCATTCGCGATCCCCAGATCGTGAATTACGTCGCTCACTTGCTGGGGGAGTTCTGCGATGTGGAGCAGTTATTCAAAATTCGCAGCACTGCCGGAAAACCGCTCGGCGATGTGGGCGAGATGCTGGTGGAATCGAATCCTGTGTTCGGGCCCGCACCTTCATTTGACCGCGAGCGCCAGGTGCGCAAGCACATTGGCGACTACACGCTGTTCTTCACCGGCATGTTTCCGGAGAGTATCAATCACTTCCGCCTGCGCCGCAATCGACTGGAGGGTTTCATCGACTGGATGAAGGCTGGCAAGGAGAGCTATTACATCGTCTCCCAGTTCGAATATTTCGAATATGCGAAGGTCGCGCCGCTGTTCGCAAATCTGTCTGCCCACTTCGAGCAGTGCGTGTTCGGACTCAACCGCGTAAAGAATGAGCTCGAAGAAATGCAGCACCCGCTTGTGCAGCGCGCGGATGAGATTTTGATGTAACAGACTGCAAAGATGCAGGTTTCAAAGCTTCAGGGTTTCAAAGTTTCGGAGACTTCCTGGGTGCGGGTGTAAAAGCTTAAGACTACGTCCCCCTGTTGCAGCCTTCGGTAGCGGCGCAGTGACGCGAAACCTTCTCCCGGATCAAATCTTTTCTGGTGCTCGGCGATCACGCTGGTTTGGGGCTTCAGCAACTTGGAGTGCGCGAGCAACTCCAATGTGTGCTGGTAAGCTGCCTCCATGTGGTAAGGCGGATCGAGAAAAACGACATCGGCAGCCACGCTCTCGGTTTCGAGCCGGCGCAGCGCATGGGCCACGTCTTGCTTCACCACCTGGAAGCCTGCCTCCACCCCCAGGGACTGCAGATTCTGCCGCACCAGTTCCGCCGCGGGCGCCGCACTTTCGACAAAATACACCATGCCGGCTCCGCGGCTGATGGCCTCGATTCCTACCGCTCCGCTTCCCGCGTAGAGATCCAGCCAGACGGTGCCCTCGAGTGCGTTCGGATTCCCTGCCGTGAGTATGTTGAACAAGGTCTCGCGCAACCGGTCGGCAGTAGGCCGCAGGTCCATGCCATGCAGGGAGCGCAGCGGGCGACTGCGATATTTTCCAGCAATCACTCTCATGGACTACCCAGGTGGATGTCACCCTAAACCGGCGAGCCAATCCGGCCCCTAGTACCTTCGACTAAGCCAAACCGAGCCCGCCACTCCGCTCAGGCATCTAAATATATAGAATGGCGGTAGCAGAAAGGTCCTGATGAGAAGTTGGTCCATTCCGGCGGGGCGCATTTTCGGGGTCGAACTCCGTATCCACCTGACCTTTCTGATCCTGCTGCTTTTCGTCTGGCTGAACGAATCCGCGGATCACGGCAGAGTCAGCGGCGGCCGCGGCCTCGCCCTGGTGGGCATCATCTTCGGATGCGTTGTGCTGCACGAACTGGGGCACGCATTGGCCAGCATGCACGCCGGGATCCCGGCTAAGGCCATTATCCTGCTGCCCATTGGCGGAGTGACCCTGCTCGATGAAACCCAATTGCCGCTCGCGCCCGGCGCGCAGACCTGGAAGCGGGATATCCGCATCGCCCTGGCAGGGCCGCTGGTCAACCTGCTGATTGCCTTGGTGGCCGGCAGCATCCTGCTCGCGGTGGCGCCTGAGGTCCAACTCTGGGCCAAGCCTTATGTGCACTCCGGCAATTTGCCCCGCAGCCTGGTTTGGGCGAACCTGTGGCTCGCGGTCTTCAATCTCCTGCCCGCCTATCCCATGGACGGCGGCCGCGTGCTGCGTGCTCTGTTGAGCCGGCGGATGGATCCCGTCCGCGCCACCCGGCGTGCGGTCTCCATCGGCCAAACCCTGGCCGCCGCGTTCATGTTGGCAGGGATGCTGCAGTATATGCAGGGAGGCAATCCCGGAAGCACATGGCTGACCCTGATCGGCTTCTTCCTCTTTGTTGCGGCGCAACTGGAAGAGCGCTCGGTGGTGTTCCAGTCGGTGCTGGAAACGGTGCATCTGGAAGACATTATGCTCACCGCCTTCGCCACCCTCTCGCCCGCCGACACGCTGGAAGACGCTCTGGACAAGGCCGTTCATTCCCTGCAGGACGACTTTCCCGTCATTCGTGGTAGCGACATGGTGGGCGTGATTTCCCGGCAGAAAATCCTGGAAGCCCTGCGCGTGGAAGGCAATGGCTACGTGCAGTCGGTGATGAACCGCATCTTCGAAGTCGCCCAGAAAAAAGAATCGCTGGCCTCGGCGTTCCGCAAACTCACCGCTCGCAACCTCAGCATTATCCCCGTCGTCGAAGACCAGCGCCTGGTCGGAATTGTCACGCTGCAGAACCTGATGCACTCCATGGCGCTGCTCGCCGAAAGCCGCAAGCTGCGCAAACAAGCCCTGAATTCCTGAAAAAACCCGCCTCAGAACTTGAACACCAATCCCACCGAGGGCTCGCCCAGATGTCCCTTGGCCGAGGTGAACAAGCCAGGAACCTTGAAGTCGGGAGCTTGATACAACAGTCCGCGATATTGCAAGCGAACTGCGAACTTCCAGTAGGCCTTGTAATCCAAGCCGGCGCCATACAGGAACGTAATGCGAGTTTGGGTTTGAGAGCTCAGCGGGATCAGGACATTGTTTAGGTAAGCATAATAGTCTGGATAAAAACGGAGGACTCCTCCGCCAACCAGCAGGAAGGGTTCAAATCTCTTGGTCTCGATCGGACTGAAGACATAGGCGCCGGTGAATTCGGTCACGCTGTTGTGGATGCGGTAGGTGAACGGGGGCGCGTCATATTTCTGCGAATTCGACAGTTTGCCGACATTCAGCTCGATGGAACTCCTCTTACTGGCTCGGAGTCGCGCCGTACCAAAAACCGTGACATTGTTCGTGGGGTCGAGCACGACTCCATTTCCCGAAGACTGTTTGCTGAGGGCTTCGCCGAGATTCACGGCCAGGTCCAGACGACTGTCCTGGGCCCAGCCCATCGACGTGAGTAAGACCAAAGCTGCACATACCATTCCTGCTTTGTTGAGCATTCCTTTTCCTCGTGAGAGATTCCTGGGAGACTTCGACATATTAAAGGATAGATGCAGGAATTGGGCGATCAGAACAAACGAATTGATTTCGCTTGCTCAATCGCCGGGACTTTTCTGAGTTCGGCCAGGACCGGCTCGGGCACGCGCCCATCCACGTGTACGACGGCGATGGCCTCCCGCGATGCGCCGGGCTTACCGTTGCCCACGCGGCGTCCCAGGGAGAAGTCGGCGATGTTGATCTTGTGCTTGCCCAGGATGGTCCCGATTTTGCCGATGACCCCAGGCACGTCGCGGTTCTGCAGGTAGATCAAGTTGCGTTCCAGCGGAGCCTCGATGTCGATTCCGTCCACGTTCAGCAAGCGCGGCGCATGCTTGTGTAACACCGCGCCTTTGACCAAGTGCTCCTCGGTGTTGGTCTTCAGCAGAATGGAAAGCACGCTGCCGGCGCCGCCGCTGGAGCTCTTGGGCTTGCGGGCTTCGTGGATGCGCAG
>JBGPJK010000271.1:0-6343 GCA_041485425.1 Terriglobia bacterium
CCGACCGTTGTCAAACAGGATGAAGCGTTCCTCTATGGTCGCGGATGGGATGCCGGGCAAACTTATCGAGTACTGAAACTTGCCGGTACAGTCTTTGTTCATTTCGGTGATCGTGACGTGCACCGGAATAGGGTCAACGCCCCCGTTTAGGGCTCCGATGATGATCCAGTAAAAGCCATCGCCGACCCCTTCGGGCGTGAAGGTGACCTCACCTACGTTGACAAAAGTTGCCACGGCTCCCGCCCAATGCAACGGGAACGGCTGTTGCGAGGGGTCAAGAATCAAACTGGACCCCCTTTCATAGAACGCATAAGTGCCGGTGAAGGTCTGCAAGCTACATCTTTCGTGCGCGTAGGCCGCCGGAACGGCGACGCACAGGCAGACCAGCAGGATTGCAAGCGTGACACCCATGATTTTCGTAACCATGATGGCACCTCCGAGCTAACATTCTCGTGGGGCGGTAGAACTAAGGAAATAGACGGGAACTTGAATCTGCCTTAAATTTTGCCTACCGCGCAGCCCTATGGAAGTGCGCCATTTGCCTGTGAGATTGACCGCAACACCTGGCGATAGCGCGGCATCATCCAGGCCATTCCCGAAGTGGGAACAAGTGTCGCTTCGGCCAGCGCAAGAGTGCCACGAGCGCCCCGGCAATGGCGCTAGACTATTACTTGTAGTTCCTGAGTGACACCTCGGCGGCTATCATTTGGTAGACCTAGGTTTGATTTGTTTTTCAAATTTTGCCTACCGTGCAGCCCTGTGGACCTTTACCGTTTGGCTGCGATTCACCGCTACACCTGCAAAGGAGTAGCGTCTTGGCGGCATCGTAGGAGCCGCACAATGCCCAACATCGTGCGCTTCGACCACTTCGAAGTTGATCTCTCCGCTGGTCAGCTCTACAAACACGGGGTGAAAATCAGCCTCCGTGAGAAATCTTTCCAAGTGCTGGTGTCGCTGCTCGAACGCTCCGGAGAAGTCGTCACACGGGAGGAACTGCGCCGGCAGCTCTGGCGGGAAGAGGTGTTCGTCGACTTCGACAATAATCTGAACACCGCGATTGCCCGATTGCGGGAGGCGCTGGGCGACTCGACCGATCATCCGCGCTTCATCGAAACACTGCCCAAGCGCGGCTACCGCTTCCTGGCGAGCGTCTCCGAACTGCCTCGAGCTCGGGAGGTGGCCCCGGCGAAGAGAGTCAAGCTAGTGGTGCTGCCGTTCGTCAACTTGGGCGGCGATCCGGCGGAGGAGTACTTCAGCGACGCCATGACGGACGAGATCATCACCGAGTTCGCGCGATTGGCGCCCGAACAGCTGGCCGTGATTGCCCGCACCACGGCCATGCACTACAAGGGCAGTCAAAAGGATGTGGCCCGGATCGGCCGCGAGTTGGGCGTGGATTACGTCGTGGAGGGCGGCGTTCGCCGCCTGAATGGTTGCGTCGGAATCAACGTGCAGCTTATCCAGGTCAGCGACCAAACGCACCTGTTCGCCAAGAAGTACGATACCGCGCTGGACGATATTTTCAACATGCAGAGGCGGGTCGCGTTAGACATCGCTGGCCGCGTCGGCGTCGCCCTAGTGCCGGACAACATTCGCGCGGGTGTGGCAGTCGGCGGGCTGGCTGGCAGGAAGCCTACCGAGAATCTCGCAGCCTACAACGAATACATCCAAGCCCGCTACCTCATGGGCAAATCAACTGCGGAGGGTTTAGCGAATATTAGAGAGCACCTGGAGAAGGCGATTGCATGCGACCCCGAGTTCGCGCTCGCCTACGACGCGCTGGCAGAGGTTTATTGGTATTTGGGCTACTTCGGTTTTATGCGCCCGCGAGAAGCATTTGCCGCCGGGATTGTTCACGCGCTGCGTGCGATTGAAATTGACAACACGCGCGCCGAAACTCATGCCCTGCTGGGCCAATTTCACAAGACGGTCGAGTACAACTGGCACGAGGTCCAGCGGGAAATGGCCCTCGCGCTGCGACTAGACCCAACCTCCCCCCTTGTCAGGTTGCGTTACGCGGTGAGCTGGTTGATGCCCCAGGGCCGCATGGAGGAAGCCGTCGCTGAGGTCGAGCGTGTTTTGCAGTCGGCCCCGCTATCTTTGTTCGTGCGGCTCGCCCAGGTCGTCATGCTGTTGATCTCGTGCCAGCACGAGCGGACGCTGGAGGCAGCCCGACAGTTGCTCGAACTCGACCCAGCCGCCTACTGGGCCTATCTCGCCATTGGATCCACTTACCGCGACCAGGGAATCTTCGAAAAAGCGATTGCAGCCCACCGCAGGGCAATGGAAGTGTCCGGTGATTCCGCTCCCATGATGGGCTGGCTGGGTCTCACATTGGGGCTGAGCGGCAATGCATCCGAGGCCCGCGCTTTGCTGGAGCGCCTTTACCGCAAGGCGGCGCAAGGATACGTGCCGCCAACCAGCCTCGCCTGGATCCATCTCGGGCTCGGAGAAATAGATACCGCCTTCGAATGGCTCAATCGGGCTGTTGACGAGTGCGATCAGTTGCTGATGCCGATCAAGAGTTACCGATTCCTCAATCCAATCCGCTCCGACCCGCGGTTCGCGGCACTCCTCCGCAAGATGAACCTGGAACCCTGAGCCGGGGTCAATCGTGCCATGAAGACTGACTTATACGACTATGTCCTAACCTGTATTTTCAGCGCTTCTCGTCGCGCGCCCGCAGCCAGTCCAGGAACATCTGCTCGATGGGTTTGTCGTAGGTCATCATGACGTGACGGACGGTGTGTCCGCTGACGAAGTGGCACACTTCCTCGGCCAGGTTCTTGGCGTGATCGCCCGCCCGCTCCAGCGACTGGGTCATGAAGATGACCTGCAAGCTGGCCTGTCGCTGCAAGTTCTCCGGGTTCTCGATGTGCCGCAGGAAGATCAAATTTCGCAGGCGGTCCATCTCCGCGTCGGCGCGCAGCACGTCCACCGCCTTCTTCACGTCACGCTGGGAGAAGGCAGCGCCCACATCGCTCAGCATCTTTTCCAGCACGGTGGCCATGTGGGTGAGGTCACGCGAGTCCTGCGGATCAATGCGCGAACCCGCCGCCAGCGCACTGCTGGCGAAGCTGAGCAGCAGGTCCCCGATACGCTCCACCCCGATCATGATTTTCATGCAGGCCAGCAGTTCACGAGCCTCCACTTCGGTCACGTGGGTGATGGCTTCGGTCACGCCCGCGTCAATTTCCATGTCGAGCCTGTCGAGTTCTTTTTCCCGCTCGCGTAGCGTGTTCAGCAGAGGAGAAGAACCTGTCGCAATGCCCTCGGCCGCGGTTCCCGCAGCCTCTTTGGCGACGCGGCAAGCTTCAATCGTCTGCCGGACCAGGTGTGCGTAGGACGGCTCGGGTTCCGGGCTCCTGAGGCTGGCCGTACTCATGTGCAGCTCCCTCCGCGCGCTAACCGCCACCGGCCGCACTCGCTCATGTCTTTGCCGCCCGGTGAGATTGATGACCAAGCTTCACAGCATAGGTTGTTTCTTCAGCCGCTTGGTTAAAGCCCTGTGAATTTTTGCCCCACCCGCGCATGCCCGCCCTCACACTAACCCCTGCTGCTGCGCTGACGCCGCCAGGGGTAGCGTGAACAGGAAGGTGGAGCCATGGTTGAGTTCGCTTTCCGCGCGGATGGTGCCGCCGTGCGCCAGCACAATATGCTTCGCGATTGCCAGTCCCAGCCCGGTCCCGCCGGATTCCCGGGAGCGCGCTTTATCCACCCGGTAAAAGCGCTCAAACAGGCGCGGCAAGTGTTCCGAGGCAATCCCCGGGCCGAAATCACGCACGTAAAACTCAACTCCACCCTGCAAGGCGCGCGCCCCCAACACAATCCGCCCGCCCGATGCGCCGTATTTCAGCGCGTTGTCCACCAGGTTCGTGAACACCTGATGCATGGCGTCGCGGTCGGCCCTCACCTGGGCGACCGCCGTGTCTTCCACCTGCAGTTCAGTTCCCTGGCTGCGCGCAACCTCGTGGAAGCTCTGCACCGCTTCCTGCAGAAGCTCTCCCGGCGCGACCGGCTGCATGTCAAACCGCTGCTCGCCCGACTCCACTCTCGCCAGCGTCAGCAGGTCCTCCGTCAGCCGCGACATGCGCGTCGCGCTCTTGCGGATGATCTCCAGAAAATCGCGGAAGTGATTGCCCTCTTGCGCGCTGTCGAGCAGCGTCTCGGTATAGCCCTGGATCGAAGTCAGGGGTGTGCGCAGCTCGTGCGACACGTTGGCGATAAAGTCGCGCCGCGTCTTCTCCACCCGCTCCGTCTCCGTCAGGTCGCGCAGCACCGCCACTGCGCCGCCCCCCGGCATCGGGGCTGCGGTCACGTCGAAGGTGCGCCCCGGAAGGATCGAAGCCGCCCGCGCGATAAACACTTTCCGGACCTCGCTGGCGCTGAGCACCGCCCGTAGAAAATCCGGATCGCGCACCGTCTCAACCAGCGGCGCGTTGAGCCGGGTGCGCTGCGGAACCAGCCGGTCCATGCTCTGGTTTGCCCATTGCACCCGCCGGTCCGCTCCCACCGCGATCACCGCGTCCTGCATGCTGTTCAGCAGGGTCTCCAACTGGCGCTGGCTGGTTTGTAGCGCGGCAAAGCTGGCTTCGAGTTGCAGCGCCGTCTTGTCCAGCGCCGCTGCCACCTGGCCGATCTCGTCCCCCGAGCCTTCCGCAATCCGCGCCGCCAAATCCCCGGCGGCAATTCGCTCCGCAAACTGCACGATGCGCCGCAAGCGCCGCGCCGTCGATAGCGCCGCCACTCCCGCCACCAGCAGCGCCACCACGAATGCCAGCCCCGAACCGAACAGCAGGGTGCGATGCACAAGCGCGGTCGCAGCTTCCACGGCAGAAAGTGGATACGCCAGGCGAACCGCGCCTTCGGAGACAGGAGCCGCCACGTAGAGGAATGGAATCCCCAGGGTGTGGCTGCGCCGGGTATCGGTGCCCACCTGGCCTTTCAGCGCGGCCACGAACTCGGGCCGGTGGGCATGGTTTTCCATGGAGCTGGCATCCGCTTCGGAGTCCGCCAGCACCCTGCCTTGGGCATCAATAATCGTGGCCCGCGCTCCCGCCGCCCGGCCCTCCTGCGCCGCCACATCCTGCAGCGCGTGTTGGCGGTCGGTGTTCACCCGGTTGGCGAACATCACTGTCTTCTGCGTGAGGTTGCGCTCGATCTCGCCGCGCAGCGATGCTTCCCAGGCCCGGCGCACGGCGAAGTCCAGCGTCACGGTCGCCGCCGCGATCACCACCACAAACCCCGCCAGCAGCTTGAAGAAGATCCGGTTCCTCACTTCGGAACCTCGAAGCGGTAACCCGCCCCGCGCACGGTTCTCAGATAGCGCGGGTTCTCCGGATCAGGCTCGATTTTTTCCCGGATGCGGCGTACATAAACATCCACCGACCGCGGCGTCACATAAGCGGTATCGCGCCACACCGAATCGAGCAGTTGGTCGCGCGTGAATACTCGCCCAATATGCCGGGCGAAGTAATCGAGCAAGCGAAACTCGGTGGCCGTGGTGGTGATGAGCTTGCCCCGCACAGTGAGCGTCATCGCCCCAGGATCGATTTCAATCTCGCCCACCCGGACCGGCGATTGCGACAGCGGCCGCTCAAACCGCCGCAGCACCGCTTTCACCCGCGCCACCAGTTCCCGCGGGCTGAATGGCTTCGGGATGTAGTCATCCGCCCCCAGTTCCAGGCCCAGGATACGATCCGCCTCGCCACTCTTGGCGGTAAGAAAGATGACCGGCGTCGCCGCCAGCGTCTGCGTCTGCCGGATCTGTCGGCACAGCTCCAGCCCATCTTTCCCCGGCACCATGATGTCCAGAAGGAATAGCGCCGGCCGTTGCCGCTCCGACTCGCTGATCACGCCGCTTCCGGTGGCAAACACCTTTACGCCAAATCCCGCGCCCTCCAGGTGGTGCCGCACCAGCCGGGAGATATCGGGATCG
The DNA here is from genome assembly GCA_041485425.1 of Terriglobia bacterium. Classification (GTDB taxonomy): domain Bacteria; phylum Acidobacteriota; class Terriglobia; order Terriglobales; family Acidobacteriaceae; genus JAIQET01. The sequence continues at coordinate 5,939 of JBGPJK010000271.1, forward strand.
TCTTCCACCACAAATATGTTGGGTTTCACAGCGCTATTGTAGCGGTCACCAACACCGAGTACCTAGTGCCGAGAGTCTGGGCAGAGCATGGGATCCCGTCCCTCGGTCAAGCAGAGTTCTGCTTGTCGGGTGCGGAGTTTGATTAACGAAAGCGGATCTACCGGACCTGAATCACCAGGTTCGCCGCACGATCCAGCCAGAAGTGCATTTTGGGAGGGACAATCGTGGTTGCGCTGTACTCGGCGACCACCGCGGGGCCGGAATACTTCTGGCCGAGTGTCAGCAGTTCGCGGGCGTAAATCCCGGCAGGGACATTCTTCGATCCGAAGAACACCGAAGCCCGCTCCGGCAAATTGCCGCGCTTCTCTCGGCCTGGACGCCTGGGGGCGGCCGTTCCCAGGTGCG
>JBGPJK010000272.1:0-6339 GCA_041485425.1 Terriglobia bacterium
CGCCGCAGCTCGGTTGCCGGTGGCGGTGGGTTTGAATGTGATGTTCACCTTACACGACTGTATGGCGGGCGCAGGCGGTGGCAGCACCGCCGGACAGGCGTTCGTCTGCGAGAAATCCCCGCCGCTGATGGCGATCTGGGTAATGGCAAGGTTGTTCGAACCGAAGTTCGAAAGGCTAACGGTTTTCACCGTGCTCGAAGTTCCCACCGCCTGCGGCGGGAAGCTCAACGTGGTCTGCGAGGCTGGGGAACAGGCGCGCGGTGGCAAGTTGAGAGGCGGCAGCAGCGTCTGGTTGAAGTTGAAGGCATCGGTGATGTCCCCGGTCCGCGCATCCGCGTCCCGCTCATGGATGGTGGGTAGGCCGAAAATCGTCTCGGCAAACTTTATCAACGAGGAATGTTCGTACAGCGTGTGAGACACATGGTGCGAGAGCGCGTAGGGCGAAATGATGAGTAGCGGAACCCGCGGTCCCAACCCAAATTGATCCAGAACCGGCGGAGGCACGTGGTCATAGAACCCGCCGCTATCGTCCCAGGCCAGGAAGATGGCTGTGGTGTTCCAATCCGGACCGTTCATCACCGCGTTGATCTGCTGTACGTCGAAGTTTTCTCCATTGCACACGCTGTTCGGCGGGTGTTCGCTCGTGTTGTCGTTGGTCACCAGCCAGCTCACCGCCGGCAGATTCCCGGTACTTGCGTCAATCGCGAACTGGCTCTCCAGCAAAACGTGCGTATCCCATATCGCCGGGTTGTTGCGGAGGTGGTTGACCGCCTCCAAAGGATCATATGAAGTGGTTTTTGGCGCGTAGTACGCCCACGAAAGTCCCGCATCCGTAAGCGTGTCCACCAAAGTGGTGAAATCGAAGCACGGGAAAGGACTGATAATATCGCCGTTGGCGGCGATCACGTTGACCACCGAACCGGGATCGGACTTGCACCCGGATTCGCCCTTGCCGTCGCTCAGCCGGTGCGCCTGCCCGAAGATTCCATCCCCCGTCGCCGCCACGGTATACACATGGTTCGGATTACTGGTGGCATGGATGGAGGAAAAATAATTGTCCCCCAACGTGAAAGTACTCGCCAACGTGAAGTAGTTCGGTAAATCCGTCTGCGTGTCGTACTGTGAATAGCAGAGGTAATCGCCATTCAGGTTGCAAGCAAAGGTGGCATCCCCCACAGTGATGTCCCACTTGTCCATCCGCCCGCCATCGATGGCCACGATGTTGCAGTTCCAGGTATGGCAGAGATCGCGCGACAACACATCGGCAGCGTGCTGTAACGGCAGCACCTGCCCCGTAGAAATGGGGCCGCTGGTGGCCCCGTTGGCTCCAGGGAAAGTGCCGAACATGTTGTCGAAGGAACGGTTCTCTTTGATGATGAATACGATATGTTGAATCGGAAAACTGGTTTGGTGCCTGGCCGTCGTCTGCGCCTGCAGCGGCCCCGCTTCCACCAGGACCCCCGCCGCCAGGCAAAGAGCCGGTGCCACTGCGCTCTTACAAAACATGAGAGGACGGCACAGCGACCTGAATAACGACATAGAAAGCCTCACCCTTAATTCTCCAGGCAGAACTCTTACTGTTTGGCGACCGAATAGAATGGGCCCGGTACCTCGAGGGGATTTGCCCTGAATCCCGGGAAACAGTCCCACAGATCGGCAGAGTTTGAGTCCGCTGGAGCAGGCTGTCAAGATGAAATAGTTTGCACACTCGGAGGAGGCGTGGGCACTCTCTCCGCCACTCCCGGACCACCTCGCCAAAAGCAACCTTCCGGCCCCTGGGCGAGTCTCACCAGCCTCAGCTCGTACCGGGAAGCTCTGGCACGGCGAAATCATCGCTGATTGCCTGATCGTTCCCGAGGTGCAAAACCTTTCACGTTGACAATCAATTCGGTGAGAAGGACACTTCTTGGAGTCGCAGCCGCTTCACTCCCCACGCAGCCGTTTCCAGCCGAGCCAGAGTTTCATCTTGTCGAAGCCACGGCATCGGCTTTAAATAGATCAAGTTGTATTTTTCAGGCGCAGGAACACGCTGTTCCACACGAGGAACTGTTAGTGAAAATACTGCTCATCCACAACGAGTACCGGCAGCCAGGAGGCGAGGAAGTCGTGGTGGAGCAGGAACGGCAACTGCTGCAGCAGGCCGGCCACCAGGTTGTCCACTACCGCCGCAGTAACGTCGAGACCGAAGGCATTTCCGGTCTCGGGCAACTGTCGCTCGTCAAGAAAATCGTCTGGGCCAGCGATGCCCGTCAGGACGTCGCTCTCCTGTTGCGCAACCAGAAGCCCCAGATCGTGCACGTGCACAACACCTTCATGGTCATTTCGCCGTCCATTTACTCGGCGTGCCGGGAAGCCGGCGTCCCCGTGGTGCAGACGCTGCACAATTTTCGGCTCTTTTGTCCTGCTGCATTTTTCTATCGTGACGGCCATGTTTGTGAGGATTGCTCCGACCACAGCCTGTGGCGCGGCATCCAGCACGCTTGCTATCGCCAGTCCCGGCCCACCACCGCGGCCGTGGCCCTCATGTTGGAATTCCACCGGCTCCGCCACACCTGGGAGCAGGGCATTGACACTTTTATTGCCCTGAACGAATTTGCGCGAAACAAATTCATCTCTCTGGGATTACCCGCCGAAAAAGTCTGCGTCAAGCCGAACTTCCTGTATTCCGACCCCGGCAAGCGCACCGAACCCGGGCAATACGCCATGTTCGCCGGGCGGCTCTCCCCAGAAAAAGGCGTGTCCACGTTGTTGTCCGCCTGGGCACGCCTGAAGACCCGCATTCCACTTCGCATCATCGGTGATGGGCCGTTGCTCCCCACGCTGCAAGCCGAGGCGGCCAAGCGGGGCCTTTCCGATGTTCACTTTGAGGGGCGCCTGAACCGCGAACAGACCTTGGCGGCTTTCAAGGGCGCGAGCTTCATGCTGTTTCCCAGCCTCTGGTACGAGAATTTCCCCATGGTGATCGCCGAAGCCTTCGCCTGCTCGACCCCGGTGATCGGCTCCCGGCTGGGAGCCCTGGAGGTGATTGTCCAGGACGGCCACACCGGCTTGCATTTCGCCCCGGGAGACCCCGCCGATCTCGCCACCAAGGTGGAATGGGCCTGGAACCATCCCGAGAAGGTGCAGGTCATGGGAAGCAACGCTCGGCAGGAATTCGAGACTAAATACACCGCAGAGAAAAACTACACGCTTCTGATGGAAATCTATGAGCGCGCCATCCGCCGTCGCACCCCGGAACCCACCCCACTCTCGGACGAAGCCCCCACCCACCCGGAGACGGTCTCTTAGCAACCGGTTCCCACATCCTTGTCATTCCGACCTCTGAGCGAAGCGAAGGGGGAGGAATCCCTGTTCCCGCCAAAGAACCGTGGGCGATGGATCCCGGCAACAACGTTCAGGGACCAAATGCTAATTGCTAAGTGCTAATTGCTGACTTCACCGCACATACTTCCCGCCGCGTACCTCATACTCCACCCGAAACGGCTTCTGCGCCTTGCGCTCCTGCCAGTGCTCCTGCGCGATCACACTGTTGGCTTGCGCCAGGCGTTCGGAGGGCTCCGGGTGCGAGCGGAAATACCCCGTCAGGCTTTGGATGGCCAACTGCGAAAGTTCCTGCTCCGGCGTCCGCGCATGGATCACGTATTCATCGTGCAGCTTGCTGAACCTCTCAAACATGGTGACTGCGCCGTACGGTGAGTATCCGGCCGCGACCGCCAGGTGCATACCCTCGCGATCCGCCTCGAACTCCTCGTCTTTGTTGTAGCCCGCCTGCCAAACCTCAAACGGAATTTGCACCAGCGCCCCCACTACGCCAAGTCTTAAATTCCGCAGCCGCGCCTCGATCTGCACCCGTTCGGCGCAGTGGTAGTGGTCAACGTGCTCCACCTCATGCCCCAGCACGTTCGCCAGCTCATCCTCCGAGGTCATCACGTCGAGCATCCCTTCGCCGATGTACACATGCCCGCCGGGAAGCGAGAAAGCATTGATCATGGCGCGATCCGGCAGCAGGTGAAAGCTGTACGGCAACCGCCGGTGCGCGTGCAACGCCACTCTGCTGCCCACCCGCTGCACGTATTTCTCTGTTCCCTGTTCTTCGGGCGTCGGCGCATCCGTGCCCACCGCATACTGTGCCGCAAGTTCGTTGCCGATCACGACCTCTTCGTCGTCAGACAGCCGCGTAAACCGCATGGGCGCCCGGGTCAAGTCACGCTGCACATCCGCGGCCACATCCACCACCGCGTTGGCTGAGACCGGCGTAGGCTCCCGCCGCCGCTGGCTGTAGTACAGCGCCGCCAGCCCGCATCCCAGAACCAGGGAAAAAACCACCGCCCGTTTCATAAGAATTGCCGGATCGTGTCACGATATTTGGTGTAGAGGAACGACACCAGCAGCAGCGCCATACCGACGATGATGAACGTGATGTACCGATCGCGCGGCGCCAGTCCCCACGCATCCATTGCCATGACCTTCCCCACGCACAGCAACAACAGGATGAGGCCGGTCAGGCGGAAGCTGCGCTCGTTCACGGCCAGCGCGAGCAACACGATCAGAACCCCTTCCACCCCCCACGACACTGTGACCATCCCGGCGCGCATCTTCAGCGCGAGCATGAGCGTCAACAGAATGATCGGCAGGAAGAACATCACTTGCTCTGGACGCCGGACCGGAGCGGCAAGCGCCTTGATCCAACCATCGCCAGAGGTCGGAGCGCCGTAGCGATTCCGCAGGCGGAAGGCGAACGGAAGCGTCGCCAGCAGAATGGCCACGGCCGACCCCAGCACGAAGTAGCGGCCAGTCCAGCCGGCGCTGCTGAAGTAGCTGCCGCCGAACAGGTTGTGTATCATCCCGCGCCCGAAGACCGCTAGCGCGAGCAGCAATGCCTGGTGCAGGAAGATCGACCGGTGCAGCAGCAGGACAGCTCCAAAAAGAACCAACACCGCTGCCGACCATGCAGTGACAATCCAGTCGCCCGCAAACTGGAAGTACAACACGGCGACTACACTGCCCGCGCCCAGGTAGGCGAGCAAGGTATCGAAATGCAGGCTTCGGTCCTTGGTCACGGTTTCTTCTTTCGGCGCCAATTGCGCATACACGAAGAAGAAAATCAGCGCCAGCGGCAGCACCGTATACATCCGCGGCCCCCACAGCTCGCCGGGAGCCCCCGCAGTGAGATTCACAAAGAAGATTCGTCCGAACGCCGCGGCGAAAGCCACGTATGCCTGGAAGCGGAACTGCTTGATTCCCCGCCACAGCCCGTACTCGAACAGAACCAGCCCAAACACCGCCCACCCGACCGCCACGCTCAGCGGCTGCAACTCGTACCACAAGAGCAGCGAAACGATTGTGGACGCCGCCCACGAATAGATATGATGGAAATCCTGCGCCTGCCAGCGCTCCGGCATGCGGACGAGCCGCGACAGCGCGTACAGCGCTACCGCCACCATCGCCAGCGACAGCAGCCGCACGCTGATCCCGTGCCAGGTGTCGATAACATACAAATTCACCGTGACACTGCGCAGCAGCGTGAGCCCGGCCAGCACGTGCGCCTGCCAGGGCAACTCGTCCAGCTCGAAGCGGCGATCCACCGCCGCCAGCACCAGCGCAAATCCAGCCCACACGGGAGCCAGCCATCCTCCCGGCGCTTCGTACCACGCCAACAAGACCAGCAGAGCGGCGCCCGCCGTGGTGTGCAGGTAGGCTGAAGCTGGGGCGCGCCCGGCCTCCTCCAAAGTTGCTTTACGCGAGATAAAATAAAGCCCCGCCGCGACCAGCACCACCGTCACCAGCCGCAAAGAAACCCCGCGCCAAAGCTCCTGCTCGACCGTAAAGTTGAAAGTGAAACTCCGCACGATGGCCGAGAAGGCCACCACATTGGCCTGCCACACCAGTTGCCGGTACCCCATCCGCCGCGAGACCAGCGCCAGCACGATCGCGAACACCATCCAGCCCACCGCGATCCAGGGCGCGTGCAGCGCTTCCCACAGCACCCACATCACCAGGCCGCTGCCCGCCCAGCTATAGGCGGCGCGCGCCAGCTTCACCTGGCCCGCATTCGAGATCTCAATCCGCTTGGCCAGCCAATAGGCGCCGGCGACCACCGGCAACGCTGCGAAAGCGTGCACTGGAATATCGTGCCAACGATGTACCCCGGCCTCATCGGCAGTCAGAGCCGCGATCACCGCCAGCACGCCCAGCCCATGCGCATGCCACGCCAGCACGTGGTAGCGCATCCACCGCCCGCTTTCATTGAGCACCACCGCAAACGCGATGGCGGCCAGAGGCTGCCAGAGCTCCGCCACCTCGTAATAGATCAGCAGAGTGACCAGCACCGTGCCCGCC
>JBGPJK010000273.1:0-6300 GCA_041485425.1 Terriglobia bacterium
CATCACGCTGCTGCTCCCAGTTTGCGCGTTCATCATGGACGCAAGGACGACAATGAGCAGCAGACTGCTCGTTCCGTATCTTAATCTTAACGCCTGAAATATGATCCAACCGGTCATGGCCCACCGCCTGTCAGAGGGATTCCTTATTGTTAATAGCGCACCCGCGCCGGCCCTTATGCATCCGCTACTTTGAGCACGAGCTTCCCGATATTTTCGCCGGTGAAGAGTTTCAGCAGGACATCGGGGAAGGTCGCAAAACCTTCAATCATGTGCTCGCGTGATTTTAGTTTGCCCGCCGCCATCCAGCCTGCCATTTCGCGGGCCGCCTCGCCGTACCGGGCCCCATAGTCGGTCACGAGCATGCCCGTCATGCTGGCGCGATTGACCAGGAGCGACAGATAGTTCGAGGGACCCTTGATCGGCCCGGTGTTGTTGTATTGCGAGATTCCGCCGCAGATGACGATACGGGCACCGAGCCTGATCTGGGTGAGCACGGCATCGAGGATGTCGCCGCCCACGTTGTCAAAGTAGACATCAATGCCGTTCGGGCAATGCTTTCTCAGGGCCGCGATGACATCCTCGGCTTTGTAATCAATGGCGGCGTCGAAACCGAGTTCGTTGACGATGTAGCGGCATTTCTCTGCGCCTCCTGCAATGCCCACGACGCGGCACTCCTTTATCTTAGCGATCTGTCCGACCACACTGCCTACGGCGCCAGCCGCGCCCGACACGACGACCGTCTCGCCCGCCTTCGGCCGGCCGACTTCGAGCAGGCCGAAATAGGCAGTCATTCCGGGCATGCCCAGCGTGCCGATGTAGACCGGCAAAGGTGCGAACCTGGTGTCGACCTTCGTGACCCCCTTGCCATTCGACAAGGCGTACTCCTGGACGCCGAACATGCCGGCAACGTGATCGCCGATGGCGAATCCGGGATTCCTGGAGCTGACCACGCGCCCCGCGGCGAAGGCGCGCATGACTTCGCCGATGCCCACGGGCGGGGCGTACGACTTGCGGTCACTCATCCACCCGCGCATGGCCGGGTCCAGGGAAATGTAGAGCACCTTGACCAGCAGTTCGCCTTCGCCCGGCTCTCGAACCGGCTCTGCCGTGCAGGTCCAGTCGCTGGGCTTCGGCATGCCAACGGGGCGGGCGGCGAGTCGGAACTGGTGATTGAGGAGGCTGGTCATGGATTCTCCGGTCGCTACGTCACACGACAGCAGACTCTGGAGCTGGCGTGAACAAAGTGGTGCCTCAAGAAAATCGAAAGAAAACTACGCAATGCTCTCTCCCGCCACTCGCGAAGTGCAGGTGGCCCATCACGCGCACGCCTCGCTACGCGGAGATCGGGCCAGCACGGATTGCGCCCACTGCACCCATAACCGGCCGCCATAGAGCAGCGCGCTGGACTGCACCAGGGCCCAGTCCCTCAGGGAAAGCGGCGAGCCCAACGCCTTCCAGTTTGCCGTCCAGCGGTGCAAGCCCTGGCGCGCGATAATGGAGACCATGCCCACGTCCGGGGCGCCGATATCATGCTGGATTCCATCCAGCGTGAACAGCACCTTGCGCAACATGATCAGGGGCGCCGGAAGACGGACACCCGCAAACGCGATGCGTTCCAGGAGATGCATGGCATCCACCGCTCCCGGTACGCGAGTGAGCGGCAGTTGATCGATGAAGCGGCTCACACAGTCGCGGATGACCCTGGCTTGGCGTGGATTGCGCCTCACCCCGTTCCGGCTGAGGGCCTGGATCTCGTTGAAGATGCCCACGGGGTCTCGCAAGGCGGTCATCAGGAACAGCATGGCAAGGTGCCGCCGTTGGTCGCGGCTCACCTGTTCGGTCAGCGCCCAATCGAGAATGACCAGTTCTCCCGTGCGTTTGTCATACAGCAGGTTGCCCGCATGGGGATCGGCGTGGAACATCGCGTCCTTCTCGGACGAAAACATAGGCACGGCCACCACTGCTTCTATCAACTGCTCGGCGACGCGGGTTCGGGTCGAAGCAGGCATGCCGGCGACCGCGTCCGTGACCTTCTTCCCACGCTCTTCGGTGATCGCCGTAATCCTGGACGTGCACAGTGGCCGAATCAGCCTGGGTATGCGAACCCCGGGCACGGAGCGATAGAGGCGATGCGCCTCCAGCAACGTGGCCTGTTCGCGCGGAAAGTCTACCTCGTGTTGCAGTAGCCGCCGGACATCGCTGAAGGTGTCGGGGAGCACGCGCTTGGCGAACCCGTATTCGCGGTGCTTGGAGCCCAGGTGTTTCGCCAGTCCCGCTAGTAACTCCATATCCTCGGCAAACCACGCGGGGATGTAGGGTTTCAGGACTTTGAAAACGCCCCGTTCCCGTCGCCGGAGATCGGGGTTCCACCAGGTGAATCGCATCACCGCGCTGACGCTGGCTTCGAAGAAAATGGCGGCTTTGAGCTCAACCGCGCAGGTTTCAAGCCGTGGCCCCAATTCCTCGAGGATGATCGCGCGGATCTCCTCGGCGGTCACATCGCTGATTCCGTTCTCCAGTTCGCAGAGCGCGTTCCGCAAAGCGGGATGCAGGTGGCGGTTGCGCGCCAACACTTGTCCAAGTTTTTGCAGGCCAGGCACCTTGGCGATCAGGCGCAACAAACGCGCCTCGGGCGACGTATTCGGCGCCAGGTCCATTTGCTCTACCAGCTTGGGAGCAAGGCGCGCAGCGGACAAGTGCGACACCGTGAAGAGCATTGCGTCGCGAACCAGCGGGCGCCAATCCGCATAGATCTCCGGGACCAAATGCTCCACTCGCAGGAACTGGACGATCCATCGTCCCATCTGGTCGCGCAAGAGCTGACCGGAGGGGCTCCGCAGCACCGCGTCGATCGCACGGATCCGCTCGGAGGTACTGACGTCTCCGGGCAAAAGAGCGGCTTGCAACTCTCTCGGCGCCAACTGGTGCAAGTATCCTTCGACGAAGGATGAACCCGGCATACCTTGCTCCCCCATGCCGCCGGCAAATGCCAGGCGGCGCTCAATCGAAGGCTGACTCATTGCGGGCGTTCAGCAGGTTTGCGGACACAGCCCAGCACCTCTTTAGGATATACCCGCGGAGATGGGGCCATCTCTTAAGCAAGCACTTCTTGACTGCTTCCCGGAACGGGAACCCTTGTAGCCAATTTCGCAGTCATCTCCGGAAATGCGACGCTGTTATCCAAGGGCGGTGAAGCTCAATTTGGCAGGATTTGCAAGCTGCGGAAAGAAGGGCTCCTCAGGTAGGACTCGAACCTGCAACCCTCCGGGGCGAATCTGAAGGCGCTTTTTGCCCAAACTGTCCCGCGCCCGGCGAGAAGGTCGAGAGCGTAAACCAGGTCGCTGCTGCTTTTGGCATGCCCGGCCCCCCTGTGACATATGTCACAACCGGACGTGACAGGGGCCACTGCGTCACGGTACATGCCTACCTGAGAATCACCGCATTCGGGTGTAGGGGCATTAGAAGGAAGTTAAACCATTACAACTACTAAGGAGGCGATGAGATGCCTAAAGGCCATCGCATTACCGCGAGTCTGTCGTGCGTGCTGCTGGTGCTCCTGCTCTCGGGCAGCAGCTACGCAATTCCCGCTTTTTCACGGCAGTATGGCACTTCTTGCAGTACCTGCCATCTGGACTTTCCCAAGCTCAACGACTTTGGCAAGGCCTTCAAAGATGCTGGTTTCAAATTTCCCAAGGATGACGAGACGTTCATCAAGATTCCGCCGGTGATGCTGGGTGCGCCCGCGCAGAAGGATCTGTGGCCGCATACCATATGGCCGGGAACTATTCCCGGACTGCCCCCGATCGGGCTGCGTTTCAACACCTTTTTCCAGGTGGTGGGCAGGAACCGGAATAACTTCAACGCGCAACTGCCGGGAGATCCCACGGCGCCGTTCATTCCGCGCACCGACTTTCAGAGCGGCTTGTTCAGCATCTTCATGGCGGGGAATTTCGGCAGCGACATCGCCTTCTGGGTAGATGACGACCTGAGTGTCGGAGGTTCCGGCGCCGATGGCGGACTGGGCGACGGTTATCTGAAGTTCGTGAACGTCGGCCGCTTCCTTAAGCTGCCCACCGATGCGCTCAGCTTGCGGGTAGGACAGTTCGAACTGGACCTGCCCTTCAGCCCGGCGCGCAGTTGGAACCTGAGCGGCTGGGACATCTACGACCAGTCGAATATGGGCGTCGCGAATTCTTTCTTAGGCCAGTCCACGGTCAATAACGCGTTCGCGCTGTCTAATGCGGCGCAGGGGGTGGAATTCAGCGGCGGTCACACCTACCGCGGCTATCACTACTCGCTGGCGGTGGTGAATCAAAACACAGGTGGCACACCGGGCGGCGGAGCCAACGTCCCGCCGGTTGTGACCTACACCTCAGACTCCAACTTCAAGGACATCTACGGCCGCTTCTCCTACCGCTTCAACCTGGAGCGCGATTCCGCCAGCCGCAACGAGATCCAGGCAGCGGGAACAACCGGCCCCCGCGAGCATACTTACCTCAACCTGGGGACGCTTTATTTTTATGGGCGTTCGGTGCAGCGGTTCGCGGGGTTGGCATCGGATGGAGTGACCCAAACCGTGCTCACGGCGCGGGAGCCGTTCTACCGTGTCGGCGGGGATTTCAGCTTCAACTACCGCACCTTCAACCTGTTTGGACAGTACATTTACGGGCACGATCACAATCTGCTGCCGGTGGCCCCTTCCGAGTTGGAATTGCCCATCGGTTTCGTCGGAACTCGGGCGTCCACCTTCAGCGGCGGTTTCCTGGAGGCGGACTACCTGGCCTACCCATGGCTGATGGCGATCATGCGCTGGGACGAGGTGAACTCCAGTGCGGACCGGGTCAACGGCATCGGCGCGACTGCGGACTCTTCGATCGCGCCGTTTTTGTCGCCCTTCCACTCCACTCGACATCGCTTTACGCCAGGCGTACAGTTCTTAATTCACGCCAATCTAAAAGCGTCGTTTGAGTACCAGATCCGGCCGCAGCAGATCGTGTACGAGCCGGGAACGAGCATCCGGCTTACTAACCCGTTTCGCACCAACACGGCGGTCGCGGGACTGGAATTCGTCTACTAGACCGGGGGAGGCCGGACCTCCCCCCTTGGAACAGGAGAAATCATGAAGCGTAATCTTCTTGTTGTAATAGTCGTGCTGGCAACCCTCAGCCTGACGGCGAATGCCGGGACGATTAGCGGGAAAGTGTCTGGTGTCGCCGGCGAGTCGGTGGTGTATGTGGACACCATCGCCGGCAAGACCTTCCCTGCACCGGCCCAGCATCCCCTCATAGACCAGAAGGGTTTACTCTTCCAACCGCACATCACGGTGGTGCAAGTGGGCACGACCGTGGACTTCCTGAATAGCGACGCCGTCGCCCACAACGTGTTCTGGCCCTCGGTGGGCGGCAACAAGAAACTGACCCACAACCTGGGCACCTGGCCGAAGGGAGAGAAGCGCTCCTTCAAGTTTGACAATCCCGGCGCGGCTTCCCTGTTGTGCAACGTACACCCGGAGATGTCCGGCTACGTCGTTGTCTCGCCAACCCCGTACTACGCCCTGACCGACAAATCGGGAGCCTACAAGATCGATAACGTTCCCGACGGCAGCTACACCGTAACCGCGTGGCATGAAGGCGCCAAGAACCAGTCCAAGCCGGTGGCGGTTTCTGGCGACACCAAGGCGGATTTCACCCTGAGCAAGTAAGGAGAAGGGGAGCGGTCGGTCGCCTCCGCTCCCCCCTTATTTTTTCCCAGCTAATCACAGACTTTCCCTGCGGGAGAACGGTAAAAGGACAAGTTCGGCCCTCATGCTGAAACGCTACAAAGACAAGAAAGTGGACCGGGATTGGTTGAATACCAATTTCCCGTGCATGATGGCGTGCCCTGCTCATACCAATGCGGGCCGGTATGTTGGGCTGATTGCCGAAGGACGCTTTGAGGAAGCCTACAAGTTTGCGCGCGACCCCAATCCGCTGGCGAGTATCTGCGGGCGGGTCTGCGCACATCCTTGCGAGACGGCGTGCCGCCGCGGCGAAATCGACCGGCCGATCGCGATCCGGGCTCTCAAGCGATTTTTGACCGAGCGTCACGGGCCCGAGTCCAAACATCCGCTGGACATCAATGCCGGGCGCGGTCAACAGAAGCTCGGTTTCAAAGTGGCCGTAGTCGGTGGCGGACCAGTAGGGCTGGCGGCCGCGCACGACCTGGCCCTCATGGGCTACTCGGTCACCATCTTCGAAGCGGCTCCGGTCGCAGGCGGAATGCTGTACCTCGGCATTCCTGAATATCGTCTGCCGCGCGATG
>JBGPJK010000274.1:0-6291 GCA_041485425.1 Terriglobia bacterium
AATCCCTGCTTCTCAGCCGTCACCGAGTAGGTGCCGATGCGCAGCAGTCTGGCGGCGAAGTCTCCTGCCTCGTCCGTGGTGACCTTCGAGGACTGGTTCGTAGCCAGGTTGGTAATGGTGACTTCCGCTCCGGCAACCCGTGCGCCGGTGGGGTCACTAACAGTTCCGACGATGCCCCCGCGATCGACCTGGGCGGTGACTGGTTGCGAACCGATCAACAGCAGGCAGGAGACGACGGAGAAAATGGTCAGTAGACGCGCACGGCGAAGCATGTGGGCTCCCGGGTCAACCTCAGACTCGCCAGTAGGTCTGCAGGCGACTTGGAATTTTTGTTAGGGGCAATTGGTTACACCTCGGGCACCTCAGTGTCAAGTACTGACCTCTGGCAATATGACCGTTGGCCACGTGGCCTTCGACGATTTGCCAAATTTCCGCTAAGGTAGACGGCTCAGGAAAATACAAACTCAGTTGGAAGGATGGCTGCCCATGCGTACTTCCCTTGTTCCATGTCTGGTCTTGTTGCTCTTCGCCTTACCGGTCCAGGCACAACAACACCGTCTCGAGACTCTCCAGCACAAGACGATTCTGCTTTTCACGCCTCACCCTGATGACGACGTTTTCGGTGCGGGCGGCACCATCGCATTGCTGAACCGCAATCACAACAAGGTCTATATCGTGGTTTACACCAACGACGACAAAGGCTCCTACGATCTCGACATGAGCTCGCAGCGGCTGGCGCAAATTCGGCGGACCGAACAAGAGGTGTCGGAAGGGTTGCTGGGCACACCGAAAGAAAACATCCTTTGGATGGGCTATGACGATGGGATGCTGGAATACGCGCCTCAGCCCAAGCTCACCGAAGAAGCCACCGCCATCATCCGCCGCATTCGGCCCGACGTGCTTCTCAGCGTCGATCCGGGAGAGTGGTACGAACGCTGGCACAAGAGCGATCATCGCATGGCGGCCTTCAACACGATCGATGCAGTGCGGGCGGCCGAGTTCTGGCTCTATTTCCCCAACCAGCGCCTGCAGCAGGGCCTGCAACCGTACAAAGTCCCGGAGATGTATTTCTTCTATCCCTCGCCGCAGGAAGCCAATTACTTCGTGGACATCGAAAGCGTGGCCGAGCTCAAGTTTGACGCCGCGGCCAAGCAGGTGAGCCAGTTCGAGCCGGCCGTCAACAAGTATCGGCCCGACTGGACACCCCAGGATCTGGCCAAGGCGAAAGACGAGATGCGGCAGGAACAGCCGCGCAAGGACGCACACTTTGTGGAGGCGTTCCGCTACGCGACCGGGTTTGTCCAGTACTGACCAGCGCCGAACCGCCGTGGCCCGGTTGGCTTGCTGGCAGGGATCAACCGCTCAGGGCGTGCTCGGAGTGTCCGCGGCAGGCTGGTACTTGATCCCTTTGCAGGCGGGCGCATCGGGCATCTTGCCGTCGAGCAGAGCTGCCGCGATGCAAGCCCACGCCCGTGCCATCTGGGAACTGGCGGAATTGGTTTCGTGATAGTGGTCTGGTACACCGTTCGCCTTGCAAGGATCCGGCGTTTCTTTCAACCCACCTCGTTCGGCATCGAGCGTGGGGCGCAAGAAGTCGTATCCGGGAACGATATAGCCCATCTCGTCGGGGCTAAGACCAAGAATGAATCTGTACTTCTTGGTCATCCGCTCCCGGACTGCGGGCTCAGGCGGCCTCTGCGTGTCCGCAGCGGGACAATCCGAACGGCGATATCTCGCCACTCCGTACAGAACCTCGGGAAACAACTCCCCGGGGGTGGTAAGTAGCTGTGCGTCGCCGACGGTGATCGCATAGACCCAGGTGCTGACGGTCGGGGGCTCCCCCTGCTTGGGCAGCGGCAGCGCATTCAACACCCCCTTCTGCATAAGCAACAAATAGCCTTCGTTGTCCATTGCAACCTGAAGCGGAGCTTTCTTCACCTCGATACCGGTGACCCGGCTCCACTGGGCGCGGTCCAGCGCATTGTCGGCCGCCTTCGCGATCTCTCTCCCGATGGCTTCGGTTCTCTCAAAGGTAATCGTCTTTGCCTTGTCGTCCTTGACGATTGGGAAATCACGCCCGCCGAAGCGGGTTCGATTCCCTTGCCCGTCGTCTCCCACGATCTCCACCGCACCCAGATCACCGGAGATGTAAATCGCCGTGCCACCGTACTTCTTTTCCAGGCTCTGGCGCACGGCGTGGGGAAAATCCGATGTCAGGATCGTATTCTCGTCTTCCATCGACTCCGGGTGCGTGTTCCAGTTGACGACCGTGGCAATGGTTTTGCCCTTGGACTTGTCGGCAACTCCAACGAACTGCATGACGCCCAACGCTTCGTCAAAAAACTTCGGCGGGCGGCCATCGGTTCTGGTTTGCATATCCACCAAAGAAGGAGAAAGCCGTGGATCAGTGCGTCCCAGTCGCATGCGAGCTGGTTGTGCGGATTGGGCTGCCTGGGTGATGGCCTTCGCAATCTCCCGATCCACAAAATGCAGATACCGCGGATACTTGCCGTCGTGCAGCCGGTCGACACCCCACACCCCGACCGTGTCAGGGCCCTCGTGGTTGTGGGTGCTGGTGATCAGAACTTCCTGAATACCCAGCTTGGGATCCAGCAGCTTCCGCACCTCTCCCGCACCGTAGTAGTTCGCGTTGGAGTAGTACCCAAGGAGGTCCAGCGAGACAATTGCGATGCGCTTTGCTCCATATTCCAGGACCAGCGCCCGCGCCCATAAGTCATCATGCTTGCCGGTGGCCAATCGATCGTTGCCGAAGCCGGCGAGATAGACGCCGTCGTACTTCTGATCCGAGCCGCGGTCGAGGGAAGTATTCGCTGGATCGTCTTCAAAGGGCTCGCCCGAGTCCCACCGGCCGTTGTGGTTCTGGTCCACGAATTTCTCGCCCCATACGCCGGAATCCGTGACGGCTCCGTCCCAGTCGGCATTCTGACCGAAGGGGGTAATGGTGACCGCGGCCACCCCCGCAAGGAGCTGTGACTTGTCCGATGCCGAGGCCCATGCGACCAGCCAGATGGTGCACAACAGTCCTGCCCGAAAAACTTTCCTCGACATTTTGGCCCCCTGGATGCTCAACACAAATGATTCCGTTTGACGGCTCGCAGTCTGGTTCTTATGATTCCTTGCTCGCGGTTCCACGATTCAGGTCCGCGGCTGATACGCGAACACTTGTCTGACAACACCGTCCAACCATGCAACCAGAAAACTACAAACGGTACGTACCTTACACCCAGGGGCGAAATTTCGGGTGCCGTATCCTTGAGTTCACCTTCCAGGGCCTACGCTGCGTCACTCTGGAAAACCAGTTGGTGCGTATCTCCATCGCTGCGGAAAAGGGCGCGGACATCTATGAGTTTCTGCACAAGCCCACGGACACAGAACTGCTGCTGCGTACTCCTCTGGGCTTGCGTTCGCAACCGGCGGTTCTGCCCACCGTCGCCCTTCGCGAGGGTTCGTTCCTGGATTTCTATGAGGGTGGATGGCAGGAGCTCTTCCCTGCCGCTGGTGATTTTCCCTGCGAATACAAAGGTGCCCAGATCGGCCAGCACGGTGAGGTGGGCCTGTTGCCCTGGTCGTATCGTGTGAATGAAGACGAACCTGAAAGAGTCTCCGTCACCTTCTCAGTCGCAACCACTCGCACGCCATTTCGTCTCGAGCGGACGATGATTCTGGAAAACGGCAAGGGCGTCCTCCAGATTCGCGAACGGGTGGTGAACACCGGCTGCGAAGCCATGGAGTTCATGTGGGCGCACCATCCCGCATTCGGCTGGCCCTTCCTGGAGGAAGGTTGCGAAATCTTGATGCCTGCCTGCAACGCTGTGGTCCTGAATTCGGAGAATGCCCCCACGACCAGGCTGGTCGAACAGCAGGTGCCGTGGCCCCGGCTCAAGGGCAAGAACGGGGCAACGGTTGATCTCTCTCGAATGCCCGGCCCGGAGGCCAAAGCTCACGATCTGGCTTTTCTTCGTGACTTCGACCGGGGCTGGTATTCCATTCGTAATCCTCGGTTGCGGTTAGGTTTTGAGCTTTCGTGGCAGCGCCAGGTGTTCCCCTATGTGTGGTTCTGGCAGGTTACCCGCGGCGCCTTTGGGTACCCCTGGTATGGAACCACCTACAACCTGGCGATGGAACCGCATTCTTCCCTGCTGCCCATGCTGCCGCGTGCCGTCGAGCAAGGGACAACTCTGAAGCTCGAACCCGGAGCGGAGTTGATGACCGAGCTGGAGGCGGTGATTTCTCTCATGGCCTAGATTCCCGGTCTAGGCAAGGTCTTTGGCGAACTTCTGAATCTTCGTCAGGGCGGCGGCGATCTCCTGCATGTCCTCTTCGTCGCCCAACAGGGGTGGTTGCGGGATCCAGACCGTTTTCCACGCAGCACTCTGCGTGTTGTGAAACGGCTGCTCCAGGAATGGGTGCTTCTCCTCCGCCTGTTTCCCCGTCAGCTTCTTGCGGTATTCCCCGTTGCGAAACATGTGCAAGTCGTGCAGAGGAGGATAACTGGCCTGGTCGGGAATGCCCTCGGCGTTCATGGCAGCAATAAAGCGTTTTGTGCTGATGCCGGCAAATGCCTTGGAATCGAAGTGGAAGATATAAGCGTAATGCCCGTTGCGCGTACAGCGTGAGTCCATGGTCTGGGGCGTGATTCCGGGAATCTCGCCGAGCAGCCGGTCCAGCACACGGGCATTCCGATGGCGCCGCTGTGTCTGTTCGTCCAGGCGAGCCAGTTGCACACCCAGGATCGCTCCCTGCCACTCGCTCAGGCGGTAATTGGAACCGTAGATGAAGTGGCTGTAGAACCACTCTCCGGGCATGCGCCCGCAGTCGTGCACGGACCGCGCCTGACGTTCGACATCATCATCGGTGGTGATGATCATGCCGCCTTCGCCCGCCGTCATGAGCTTGCTTGCCTGAAAACTGAACGTCCCGGCCTTTCCAAAGGTTCCAACCCGCTGGTTACGCCATTCGCTGGCGTGGGCGTGAGCGCAGTCTTCGACCAGCGCAATTTTGTGGCGAGTCGCGATCTCTTTCAAGCGATCTAAATCTGCGGGGTGGCCACCCATATGCACGCCTACCACGGCTTTGGTTCTGCGGGTAATCGCGGCTTCCGCCAGATCTGGATCAATGCACCAGGTATCGGGCCGCACGTCCACCAGCACCGGCAGGGCACCGGCGAAAAGGACCGCGCTGGCTGTGGCCACAAAAGTGAAGTCGGGGACGATGACTTCATCCCCTGGGCCGACCCCGAGAGCGGCCATCGTGACCTCGATAGCTGCAGTACCGTTGGTCACCGCCACTCCGTGTCGCGCCCCATGAAACGCGGCGAACGCGCGCTCGAACTCCAGCGTCTTGGTTCCCGGCGTCCTCCACCACGCGCGACTTTCCAGTACCTCCTGCAGCACGCGGCGCTCGTTTTCGTCGTATTGCGGCCAGATAGGAAACGACTTTCCCTTGGTGTTGCGTCCACCCAACAACGCCAGTTCAGACATGGTTTATCTTTCCTTTCATTGTTCAGGCACCGACACCCAACGGCGCTCGCGCGTGCTGCTCGCGATGATGTCACACAGCGCGACCTCGGCTTGGCCGGTTTCCAACGTCGGGAACGTGCGCTCCGCTTTGAAGTCGCCGCGTTCGAGATAGCCATAGAAATCCTTGAACAACTGCACAAATGTATCCGGATAACCTTCGGCGTGCCCGCCAGGATAAGCCGGACTTGGGAGCACTTAAGGGGGCACTAACATTCTAAGTACTTGATACATAGGCGGAAACTGGCGGAGAGAGTGGGATTCGAACCCACGTTACCCTTTCGAGTAAACACGCTTTCCAAGCGTGCGCCTTCAGCCACTCGGCCATCTCTCCCGCGACATGTCCGCTGCAGCAAGCGAGTTGGGGAAACTATTGCGGGGATTTTCTGAGTCGACAGCGATAACCGCTCTCGATCACTTTGTTGATTCTATGGTCCGCAGTGCAGAAACTGCAACCTCCAAACCGATCGGTCCTGGAACGGAAAACCAGAACGGGCTTGCGCGACCAGTCCTGAATGCTGGCGGCTGACCACTACTCTTCTTTTTCGTGCAACTGCTGCGCCAAATAGTTTTCGATTCCCATTTCGTCGATTGCGTGCAGTTGTCCTTCCAGCCAATCGATGTGCTCTTCTTCGTCGGTCAAAATCCCTTCCAGCAGGTCGCGCGAGCCGTTGTCTCCAGCAGCCACACTGGTTTCAATGCCGGCGTTCAAGCGCTTCACCGCGTCGTACTCCACCTGCAGATCGTTTTCGAG
>JBGPJK010000275.1:0-6256 GCA_041485425.1 Terriglobia bacterium
ATGTGGGGGCGGGACGCCCCCACGACAGCCGGCGGGACGCCGGCGCTACGCCTTCGTAATCTCCTGTACCGCCCGATGTGCCTCGTCAATGGCAGCGTCGGTATAAGCGTAGGCAGCGGCATCGCAATTAGCGATCGCCAGCCTGCCAAACGGCTTGCGCGCCACTTCGCACGGCTGCTCCCCGCCCTCGAGCCAGAACTTGTCCCACAACGAACTGTATTCGTAGGCGTAACCGTGTGGCCAGCGATTTACGGTAATGGCCGTGATGTCTCGCGCCGGATCGAACCCTCCCGGCCCCAGCGCACGCCCCAACTGGTCGCGAATCTTGCGTTCCATGGTTTCAAATGTCGTGCTGAACAGTTCCATGCGGCCGATGCGGTGCTGATCGCGGGCCGGACGTCCTGGCTTGCAGGGCGTCTTCATCATATGAATGACCACTGCTTCGTCCGGCTTCTTCGAACAGTCGTATCCCCCGATACTCACCGGCAGATCCAGATTCATGTAGGTGTGATACTCGCCCGGTGCATAAACTGAGCTCACGCCCAGCTTGTGGAACGAGGTCCAGTTCCGGATTGCCACGTTGGTATACAGCAAAGGCACCTTGGCCGCGGATGCCAGCGCGTCTTTTTGCTTATCCGGCAACTCGTCGCAAATATATGGAATGACCACATGCCAGCAGGCCAGAATGCAATGCCCAGCCCGGATGGTGTACGCCTTGCCGCCCCGAGCGTACGCAACCTACACTTCCTTGGCGCTCGCCGGATCGCCCTGATGCTTTACCCGCACCACCGTGCTATTCAGCCGAATGCGGATCGCTGAAGACGCTTCGTCCAGCTTTGCGTAATTGGCTTTCGCCATGACCACATCGGTCGAGGAACTGCCCGGAATCGCCTCCGGAATCAGCTTGCGCACCAGCAGCCGCGCGATCGAAGCGTTACCGTCCGGAAAGTGGAAGAAGTATCGCTCTGCTTCCTCGCTGCGAATGGCATCCCGATTCATCCCTTTCCCTGGGGTAGGGTCCAGGTTCATGCCATCGAAACCGGGGGCTCCCAGTCCCCACGCGTCCTGCGCGGAGACGGCATCAATACCCACACCAAACAAGGGCTGCGGCAGCGCCTGGCAGAGTTGCACCACCTGCTGGTTTACCTGGGCGAGGTCCGTAAGGAACTTCGCGTAGCTCATGCGGGCCAGGCGGGCCTTCTTTTCGTCGGAACTGAGTCCGGGAAGATAATCCTTGTTCTCCTGGAGCAGCCGCTGATAGTCGCGCTTGGCCTGCTCGGAAAGAGGCGCTTCGGCCAGGAATTCCTTCCAGGCGTTCGCGGCTATCACCTCCAGATCGCTGGTCTCACTGCCGCCCATGGGCGCTGGATTTGTAACCAGCTTGTCGGCCCCGAAACTTTCCTTGTCGAAAAAGATCTTGGGGCCGAGACCTTGCGAGCGGTACAGGTCTCTCGCCAGATATTTGGAGTAGGACGGAACATCAATTCCCAACTCAGTGATCAGGCCCTTGGCCACTGGGCTGTAGGGAGCAGGGCTCTCGATGGAAAACGTCCCGCCGTAGCCCAGGAGGGAGCGATTGCCGGCGCGGAACTCGTTGCGCTTGGCGTGTCCGCCGAAATCGTCGTGGTTATCCAGAATGAGGATGCGCGCTTTCGGCCCGGCCACTTTGCGGAAGTAGTGAGCCGCCGAGAGCCCGCTGATTCCTCCACCGACCACAACCAAATCATACGTCTCGCCCGTATCGACGGGCTTCCCTGCCTGGTCCCAGAAAGTGCCGTCGCGAAGGCTGTGCGCGATCTCAAATGATCCCGGATGGCTGCCCCGCAAACCAGTCAAGGCGGGTGGGTAGTAGTCTACGGATTTTTCAGGATCGGCTTGCACATCGAAAGCAGCGAACAGGTGCGGCGGAAGCATGGCCGCGCCCACCGTCAGCGCTACTCCGTTCAGGAAGTCACGCCGCGTGATGCCGCGGTCCATTCCCAGTTCCCGGTCTCGCGAATTGCGCACAGGAAAACCTCGGGTTTCGGTCCGGTGCTGAGGCGTGCCGCCGGACAAATTCGAACGAGCTCGCAGCTTTATTTCTTCAGCGGTGACGAATCAGCGTCAAGGCAGCTTGGGGTGCTCGGCGGTTATGGCTTCGTCGGCCTTTTTCACCGCCGATTCCGCTCCCTGGAACCCGATCTTGCTATGCGTTCCGTCGCAGAAAGGCTTGTTGAGTGAACTGCCGCAGCGGCAGAGAGAAAACGCGGCCTTGCCGGTCAAATCGTACTTGTTGCCGTCAGCGTCGAGCAGTTCGATGGAACCCTCAGGCGCTTCTACCCGATAAGGGCCGTTTTTCCTGATCGTGATCTTTACTGCAGACATATGAAGCCTCCGCGCACTTTGCACTTGGGTGCCGATATGAAGATACCAGCTTCGAGCTGCTGGGTTCTAGCTGTCAGCTATCAGCAATCGCCCATGCTGCAAGCGCGCTGGGGTTCGAGCTGCGCACTGACAGCTGAAAGCGGATGGCTGATAGCCGCGGTTACGCGGCCGCCGACTTCGCGCCCAGCAACTCGCGGTAGAGCAGCAGATACTCATCAATCATGCGTTTGGCTGTGAAACGTTCGCGGGCGCGCTGGTAGGCGAGGCTGGCATAGGTGCGGCACAGGTCCGGTTCCGAACTCAAGCGCTGAATCATGGCC
The DNA here is from genome assembly GCA_041485425.1 of Terriglobia bacterium. Lineage (GTDB taxonomy): Bacteria > Acidobacteriota > Terriglobia > Terriglobales > Acidobacteriaceae > JAIQET01. The sequence continues at coordinate 2,685 of JBGPJK010000275.1, forward strand.
GCCAGGCTGCTCGCATCGTTGGCGTGGAAATAGAGCGCGGCATCGCCCCAGATTTCCCGGAAAGAAGGAATGTCATTGGCAATCAGCGCACACCGCGAGAGCGCCGCTTCCAATGCCGTCGTGCCAAAAGGTTCGTAGCGCGAGGTAGCCGCGAAGATGGCGGCGCGGCTGTACAGCGTGCGCAGTTGCGCTTCCGTCTGGGGTCCCCGCAAGGCAACGCTGGTGTTTGCCGTAGCCAGCCTGACGTCAGCGCGAATGGGAAGCTTCGGGGCCTGCACGGGAGCCTCGGTTCCCACAATGCAAACCGGGAGCGGGTGCGTGTGCTGGGTCAACAACGAAACCTGTTTGCCCGCATCCCACAAGCGTCCCACCGCCAGCACGGAATCATCCTTGCTCACGTACGGATTGAAAAAGATCGGATTACGGCCGTTATAGATGACCGCCTCCCGCCGCGGCTGCGTGTAGCAGGCGTGGATCGTGTCCAACATCCATGCCGTCGGGGCAACGACGGCGCTGGCTCTCGCCAGGCCCCGGCTGACCACCTCCTGGTACCAGCGCAGCCAACGACTGTCTTTCGGCGCATGTCCGTGCACCGCCTTCCACCAACTGATCAGGTCGCCGTGGGCCACGACCACGCGCGGCGCCGCCACCGGAAGGCTGCCATAACACATCTGGTTCAGGTGCAGCAGGTCGGGCTTGATTTCCTTGACCAGTTCGGTGAGATACGCCGAGGAGTCTTCCACATCCAGTTCGCCTTCCTGCATCCAGTCGAGGCGGAAGGCGGTCGGACGATATTCCAGCCCGTGCAGGCTATCCATCCAGGAGGTTTGTTGCGGAAGGGGAATTTCTCCCAGGCTCACCAGCGTGACCCGCACTCCGCGGCTGACAAGTCCAGTGACCAATTCGCGCGTGTAAGTCCACACGCCACTCAAAGTATCGGCGGTCACAAGAACGTGCACGGGGTCCCCTGGGTTCGCTCGCCAGCGCAGCCGATGTGCCATCTCCGTGGCTGCGCTGAGCTATTCTAGTTTGAAACCGTCCTCGGTGGTGAGGACTTCTTTAACTCAGGATGGTCGCAACTGCAAGAACTTGCACATTTATCGACACCGGGGTTCGGCGAAATCCAGGCATGGCGAGGGGACGACGGGGCTAGCAGTTCAGGCAGCGTGGCAAGATGGGAGATTGCGGTTCGCGGGGCTTGGCAGCACCAGACGCAAGTTCTTGCATCTTGATTTCGAGGGTGGAACGGGGCAGAATACGTTGCAGCTTGCCCCGGTTCGGCTTTCCCCCGCCGCGATGTCCCGAGTCCAGGAGGCGTCTTTGTGAGTCATCTTCGCTCCGCCGTATTCGGCCTGTTTGCTCTGTTTATTCTCCTGCCGCCGGCCAACGCCCAGTTGACCTTCACCACGATTGATGTGCCAGGGGCAGGGGTCACCGACATTTATGGGATCAATTCAGCCGGAGATATGGTCGGGTACTACGGCACGAACACCAGTGCTTCGAAGCATGCCTTTTTGTATCACGGCGGAGCGTTCACGTTTTTCGACTATCCAGGTGCGAGCTCTACAGTAGCGACTGGCATCAACGATTCTGGCCGAATTGCTGGCTATGCGGAAAAGGGCGACGCGCTTTTGATCAGTTTTCTGTACGACGGCAATACCTTCACTGCGGTCAGAATTCCGGGTAAGACCGCGACCGTCGCATGGGGGCTGGATAATGTCGGCGACATAGTTGGCGGGGACGGCACTCCCGGAACCACACGAGGATTTGAACTCCGGGGGCGACGTTTCAAAGATGTGTCGCCGCCGGGAACGTTCGTTTACGTGTACGCAACGGGTGTCAACAACCTGGGCGAGGTTGTCGGATGGACTGATTACAACGGCTTCGCTTATAAGAATGGCAAGTTCCAGACGATCACGTACCCTGGGGCGTATCAAACTGAAGCCTGGGACGTTAACGACAGCGGCGTGATCGTTGGGTGGTATCTCAGCGGCGGGGTAGTCTCTGGCTTTGCGCTCGTAAACGGACAATTCACTTCGTTTACTTATCCTGGCGCTAAGGGCACCTTACCCCGAGGTATTAATGCTGCTGGACAGATCGTCGGGGAATACACCCTCGATTACATCACCTACCACGGCTTTGTAACCAGCTCGCTTGCCTCCCCGCAACCTCCTTGTGATCCGGAGATCTGCCCGTCATTGAAGCCGTAATTTTCTCTAACATGGCAGATGGACCACTGAGCGCAGCAATACGCGCAGCTCAGACATAGGTGGTCCATCTGCAAAGTCAGCTGCGAGTCAGGGATGGATCCAAGGCCAGATCCATGCGTTGTTCTGGTCGGTTAACCACTCCAGTATCTTGCTTGCAGTTTTTTGGGTTCCCTGAGCCGTGGGGTGAGTGTGGTCACCGTTCAAGGGCCGGTGCTGCTCTGTTGGGTTGGGGTCGCCATACCGGAAATCGTGCACACCGGCACAGGCTCCGCCATTATCGTCACACCAGAATAAGTTATCACTGCGCGGAGTGGCGCCACTGGCCCATAGATAAGGTCCCCAATCGAACCAAACGCTGTCATCGTGTGAGGGATCACCCGTGAATTTCACCGCCCCCGAGTAGCTGTCATTGCTGGTGAGGTTATAACTCTGCCGGATCTGTGCCACGATCACTCGCTGGATACCAAAAGCTTCCTCATAGCTAAATGGCTCGGGACTGAGGCAGCCTTGCATACTGGTCGAGTCATGCGGATCATTGATCGCATAGCCGGCATAGTTGCGGCTGATGAGGAATACCTGCTTCAGGTTCGGATAGCGCGGCGGAATCGGGGGATTGTGCAGCGGAAGACCCCGCTTCAGGTAGCGCATGATGTCCCCGATGTACTGCTCTGAGAGATACGCGTCGGGCGTGGTGACGCCCGCCGCACAGTGGGAGCCGCTGAGATCGCAGTTCGGAAAGTTCGTGGAATCATCCAAGAAAATAACCTCTACCTGCTTCTCGGAAAAATGGTTTGCCGTGAGCTTGTCTGCAACATGGTTGTAGTTGCATTCAGGACCAAGACTGGGAGCGCAGCGATTCTTCGGAGAAACCGGGTCCCAGTCCGACAAGGGCTCATGCCCCTTCGCGCCATTAAACAGGTATACGTTTGAATTGATGGTAGATCCCGAACCGTTGACGTAAGTCAAATACAAAAGTGACTGCTGGGTGACACCGTCTCCGGCGTCATTCCACGAGTTGGTGACATTTCCATTTTGCGGGTTCGGGCAGTCATCGGTTGCGCAGGCTTGGCCTGGAAGACGCGAGAAGCCGCCGCTGATCAGCTGCGGGTCCCAAGCGTCCGTTTTGCCGCCACAAATCTCAATGTCGCAATTTGAAAACCCAATGAAGAGGACGACCGCGACCGCGGGTTTACCATCCGCTGCGATCGGGTGAATTTGATTCGCAAGGGTAACGCCCTGCTGATAATGCCGCTGTGCTTCGGGGTAGATCGGATTGTTCTCACTGTTTCCGTACTGACCGTACAGGGCCACTCTCTCCAGGTGCACCGCGTTTAACGACGGGTATGGCTGGCCGATTCCATC
>JBGPJK010000276.1:0-6252 GCA_041485425.1 Terriglobia bacterium
CACCACGGCCTTCTTCGACCCGGCGGCGGGGAACCAGCGCGCCTGTGCGAGGTTGTTAGCCGCGTGCGGCGTCTCCACCGGCGAGGCGAATGTGAGGACGTCTCCCGTCAGGTTGAAGCTGCGTGAAGGCTCGTATCCGAAGAACTCGTCGCTGCTTTCGAGGATCGCCTGGTTGAGCGCGCCCAGATACTCGTGCGGCGCGTGGCCGTTCTGCGGAAACCGCGCCATGGAGGGCCAGTTTCGGGTCCACTCCAGGCCCCAATCAAAAGGCCGCACGACCCGGTTGGTGGCCCGGAAGGCCAGACGATTTTCCCAATCGAGCATCCAGCGCTGGTAGCGTTTACGGATCATGTATGACGATGGCTGAAGCCAATTCTACCAAGCGGGCGCCCGACGTGCGCGACATGGAAGTGATGGTCTGGTTTTCGCGTGGAGCGGGCCTTCAGCCGGCAACGACGGCCTTCGGGCCGGCGTGTCTTTCTCGCACTCATAAAGACATGTCCGCTCGAAAGCGGTCATGGCAGGCTGAAAGCCCGCTCCACGTTATCTCAACCAATCTCTTGTGCGGTCAACAGAAAGTACTTGGGAACCGCATTGGTCTTCACTCTTAGGACGCGCACCCCAATCGCCGTGCCCGTCCACCGGGTAGACTGGAGTCAATGGTCAAGGTCTTATTCATCTTCGGGACCCGGCCCGAAGCGATCAAGCTGTGTCCGGTGCTGCTCCACATGCGCTCGCGGCCCACGGAATTCACGCCCAGGGTGTGCGTAACCGCGCAACATCGGGCCATGCTCGACCAAGTGCTGGCGGTATTCGACGTTCGCCCCGATCACGACCTGGATCTGATGTTGCCCCGCCAGAGCCTGTTCCAGTCGACCTCACGCATTCTGGCGGCGCTCGAAGCCGTGCTGAAAACCGAGCAACCCGATATAGTGCTGGTGCAGGGCGACACCACCACCACGCTCTGCGGCGCGCTGGCCGCCTTCTATTCCCGTGTGTCAATCGGACACGTTGAGGCTGGACTCCGCACCGGCGATATGTCGCAACCCTTCCCCGAGGAGATGAATCGAGTGCTGGCAGGCCGGCTCGCCGATCTGCATTTCGCCGCGACACACGGAGCGGCCAGCAACTTGCTGGCAGAAGGCGTGGAGGAATCCAGAATCACCGTAACCGGCAACTCCGGCATTGACGCCGTAATGTATGTGCGAGATGGCCTCAAGAACGGCAAGCTGACGGACGAGGGGCTGCCGCCGCTGGACCCCTCGAAGAAGCTGATCGTGGTTACAGCGCATCGCCGGGAGAGCTTTGGCGATGCCTTTGAGCGTATCTGCGCGGCGCTCGAGCGCGTGGCTCGCCTGCCCGATGTCGAGATCGTGTATCCGGTGCATCCCAACCCGAACGTGCAGGAACCTGTTCGGCGGCGGCTGGGCGGTTTGGCCAACGTGCGCCTCATCGAACCGCTCGACTATGTTCCCTTTGTAAGCCTCATGTGTAAGGCCTACTTGTTGATCACCGATTCCGGCGGAATCCAGGAGGAAGGCCCGTCGCTGGGCAAGCCCGTGCTGGTCATGAGGGAGAAGACGGAGCGGCCGGAAGCGGTCGAAGCGGGGACCGTGAAGCTGGTCGGCGCCGATGAGGAAGCGATCGTCGAGGCGGCCCGAAACCTGGTCGAAAATCCAAAACTGTATCAGGCCATGTCGCGCGTTCACAACCCTTATGGAGATGGGCGCGCTTCGTGCCGTATAAGTGATGCAATTGGTTCATTCTTCAGTGAAAAAGGGGAGCGGAAACCAGTCAGTTTACCTGCCCCTCTTCCGTAATACCGAGGTAAATGAGAACCCTTCGCCTGTATACTCAATGGAGAGGCGGTGGACCTAAGTATGAAAAGCGTGCAACCGTCGGGGAAGTCGAAGAAACCTGCGGAGGATAAGGTCGAAGACCTGGCGACGCAACTGACCCAGAAGGTAGTCGGGCAGCCGGCCGTCGCCGACATTATCATTCCATACATTCAGATGTTCCAGGCCGGCCTCGCGCCCGAAGGGCGGCCGGTAGGGGTGTTCCTGTTACTGGGGCCCACGGGAACGGGCAAAACCAAGACCGTGGAAGCCCTGGCCGAAGTGATCCACGGCAGCGAAAAGAACCTGTTGAAAGTGGACTGCGGGGAGTTCCAGATGGAACATGAGGTGGCCAAGCTGATTGGAGCGCCTCCCGGTTATCTCGGGCATCGTGAAACGCAGCCCATCCTCACCCAGCAGAAGCTGAATTCGGTGACCAGCGAAAAATCCGCGCTGTCGATCGTGCTGTTCGACGAAATCGAAAAGGCCGCTCCCTCCATGACGCGCCTCTTACTGGGCGTACTAGACAAAGCCACGCTCCGGCTGGGCGACAACACGGCCGTCAGCTTCGAAAAGAGCCTGGTGTTCCTCACCAGCAACCTGGGGGCGAGGGAGATGCTGAAGGAGATCAATCCGGATTTCGGATTTCAGGCGGGGGTGAAGAAAGAGCGACAGGACCTGAGCGGAAAGCTGCAGGCCATTGGGCTCGCCGCGGTGCGCAAGAAGTTTTCACCGGAGTTTGTAAATCGCATCGACGCGGTGGTCACCTATCAGCCGCTCGATGCCGAGTCGCTGGCGGCGATTCTCGAACACCAGATCCGGCAATTGCAAAATCACGTCAACAACCGCCTGGGCCAGCGCTGCTTCACCATCGAGGTGCCCAAGGAGAGCCGCGAATTCCTGCTCAAGGCGGGAACTAGCGCGCAGTATGGGGCCCGCGAGCTGAATCGAACCGTTCATCGCCAGCTCACCCAGCCGCTGGCGACCATGGTGGCGACCGGCCAGATCCCGGCGGGCGGAAAGATTCGCGTCGACCTTACGGCGGACAAGAGCGGCTTGGTGATCCACACCGAGCCCCACGACCCGGAGTCGACGCCGCAGCCGACGGTTTTGATCGTCGATGACAATCGCGATCTGCTGCGGTTTCTGGAGCGGCTGATGGCGCAATCCGGATGGAAGCTGCTCACGGCGGAGACGGCCGAAGCCGGCCGCGAGCTGGTGTCGCGGGAACGGCCGAGTGTCGCGCTGCTCGATTATGTGCTGCCGGACGAGAATGGTGTTGCATTGGGCGTGCGGCTGCGCGAAATGGCCCCCGGCATTCCGGTAATCATCATGTCCGGCGCCGAGCTGCCGGGCAAGGACCAGATCACCTGCGAAGAGTACGATTTCCAGATCCTGCAGAAGCCCTTTCTGGCGAACGAGATCATGAACCAGATTCGAAACCGGCTATCCCCGGATTCGGCGGGCGCGGGGCTGCACTAACCCCAAGCGTAAGCGCGGGGACTACGTTTGCGCGCCCCGCGCTGAGGCGCAACTCGTTGATGGGGATTCAATGAAGAACATGCTGGCTGCCCAGTTCGCGCTGCTTGTCATGACTTCGAGCCCGTTGCAATTGTCCACGCGCGAGCAAGCCGCTGAAGCGTTCGAACGGCGCTTCTGCGGACTGGGGCACGGCGCCCACTCGATACCAGCAATCCGGGGGGGATACCTTGCGCAGTTGCTTCGCGAATCCGCCGCCCTACGGGATCCCAAGCACCCTCTTTGGAGCCGTCCCGCCCCGGAGATCTACCGTGTCAAAGTCGAAACCGCGAAAGGCGCCTTCACGCTCGAAGTCACGCGCTCCCTGGCCCCTCGCGGCGCGGACCGCTTTTATCATCTGGTAGAGACGGGCTTCTATGACGATTCCCGCTTCTACCGTGTCATCGGCGGCCGCTTCGCGCAGTTCGGCATTCCCGGCGAGCCCGCGGCCGCAGCCATCTGGCGAAACGAGCGATTTCCGGACGACCCCGTCCGCGCCGGCAATGTGCGCGGCTCCTTTGCCTATGCCATGACCGGGCCCGGCGCCCGCACTACCCAGATCTACATCAACACCGGCGATCAATCCCGCCAGGACGCCGACGGATTCGCCCCGTTCGGAAAAGTAATCGATGGCATGGACGTGGTCGACGGTCTTTACTCCGGCTACGGCGAACGTTCCGGCGGGGGAATGCGCGCGGGCCGGCAGGGCAAGCTGTTCGAAGAAGGCAACGCCTATCCGGATCGCGAATTCCCTCTGCTCGATAAGCTGCTGCACGCACGCATCGCCACGCCTCGATGAACACCTGCCAACCGCAAAAGAGGCGCTGGGAGTGATGCTCCAGCCCTTAGAACGATCCAGGCAGTTGCTACAATACCCGAACTGATGAACCTATAAACGGCGGTTGGCCTCGTGGGTTGAACAGAGAAAAGGTTACTATTGTTCAACATGAGTGAAAAAGACGAGGTTGTTAGGGTTCACCCAGAAGGTGAAGGCCAAAGCGCAGGAAAACAGCCGCTGGAGAGCGTGACCAGCGTGGATACCTTTGCCGGCAAAATCCATGTGAAGTGGGCGCCGGAAGCCAGCGTTAGCAGTATGGGGCTGATGGTGTTCTTCATTGAATTTCTGAAGACCAGCGGCCTGTTCGACAGGTGGGTGGAGGATTGCCCTCTGCACTACAGCAGTGGGAACGCGCCCGAAAAGCGGGACGTGCTGGGAACCATTCTGCTGTCAGTGCTGTCGGGACATTGGCGTTATGCCCATATCAACTCGCTGCGGGGCGATGGCATCAATCCGGAACTGTTGGGAATGACTCGAGTGGCGAGCGAAGATTCGGTGAGGCGCGGCATGAAGGGCATGGACGAAGGGGAAAGCGGCCAGTGGCTGAAGAAGCATCTGAAGGCCAGCTATGAGCCGCTGCTGGCGGAGCCCTGGGTGTTAGATGTGGATACCACGGTAAAGCAATTGTACGGACACCAACAAGACGCCGTCGCGGGTTACAACCCGAACAAGCCAGGGCGGCCATCGCACGCCTATCACAGCTACTTCATCGGGCGGATCCGGGTGGTGTTGGACATGGAGGCGCAGGCGGGGAATCAGACGGCGCCGTCGTTTGCGCAACCGGAACTGTGGGCGTTTCTGGATGGACTAGCGGAGCGGAACCGGCCGGTATTCATGCGTGGGGACTGCCATTGGGGAACAGAGAAGGCGATGCTGGGAGCCGAGGAGCGAGGGATTGGGTATCTGTTCAAACTGAAGCAGAGCGCGAATGTGAAGAAGCTGATCGGACAAATCTTCAACCAAGAGGAATGGGTGGAGGCGGGGCAACAATGGCAGGGGAGGGTGGACGAACTGCGGTTGAGCGGATGGACGAAGGCGCGGCGGGTGGTGGTGTTGCGGAGGCCGTTGCGGAGCAAAGCAGCCGTTGAAGTAGAAGCGGCGGGCAAGAAATGGAAACGAAAAGCTCCCAAGCAGTTGACGTTGGACCTGCCGGAACTGACTCATCAAGGAGTGCTTTATGAGTACGTGGTGGTAGTGACATCGCTGACCGGCGAGGTGCGGACGGTTGCGCAGCATTATCGGGACCGGGGCGACGTGGAAAACAACTTCGACGAATTAAAGAACCAGTGGGGATGGGCCGGCTTCATGACACAAGACCGGAAACGATGCCAGATCATGGGGCGTATCATCGCCTTGGTATACAACTGGTGGACGATCTTCATGCGTTTGGGAATCCCGGACAAACACGCCGAAGCGGTGACCTCAAGGCCCTTGGCGTTGCACGGCATCGCCCGGCAAACCAGTCACGGAAATCAGACCACGGTGGAGATCACGAGCACGCATTCGAAGGCGCCGCAGATCACGGAAATACTGACCAAAGTAAGCGGGTTCTTGAAGCGTATTAAAATTACTGCGGAGCAGTTAACTCAAGGCGAGCGATGGAAGCTGATTCTCAGCGCCGCGTTTCGTAGTTTTCTTGGTGGCAAGGTCATCGGAGGTACTCACCGGTTGGCTGATGCCCCTGCTTAACTGCCGTTTTTAGGATTATACCCGCGCATTGGAGTTACAATCGACCTTTGGGAGAAACCTGTCCAGATTGCGGATTGCGCACAGATCCTGGTGAGCCGAACTGCGCCGCCCTGCGCGATGCCCTACTGGCGCGTGATTTCGAACAACCCGCGCTGTACTGGAAATATCACCGTCTGGCAGTCGATGCTTACTGCGTGCAGCATTCGGCGTACGTCAAGTCGGTGAAGTCGCTGGCGGCCCACCTGTGTGGCCTGTGCGTTGCGCTGGAGCATGACAACAATGCGACCACTCTAAAGGGAATACAACAGTGGTTGAGCGCCAACCCGAAACTGCAGAAACCCGAACTGCCTTCATTCCGTGGGAGTGTGACGA
>JBGPJK010000277.1:0-6220 GCA_041485425.1 Terriglobia bacterium
ATGACGCCACCATAGAGAAGCTTCCTGTCCGACTACGCCCGAATGCTACGATCCTCTTTGCCGGCGGGACGCCGGTGCTACCCATGCCTGACTTCTGCAACGTTGCCCTGCCGGTGCCTTTAGACACCGTCTTCACCTACCGTGTGCCCGATGGGGCACAACCGGTGGTGGGCGGGCGGGTACTGGTGCCATTCCGGCAGCAGCGCATGTCGGGCATCGTCGTAGAGTTGCACGATCGCCAGCCTCGCGTTCCCGCAAAAGACGTCATCAGCGTGCTGGACGCAGCGCCGGTGCTCGACGAATCCCTTCTCCGCCTGGGCAAGTGGATTGCGGATTACTACCTGGCGCCCCTGGGCGAGGTCTTCCGCAGCATGCTGCCGCTGGGTGCGGAGTTCAAGCGGACGGTCGCCTACCGCATCACGGAAGAAGGACACCTCACGCTACACCTTGCGGGCATGTCGGGATCGTCGGCCCGCTCGCGCAGAACTCCGGAGGATCAACTGGCCGAGTTCCGCGTCCTCGACTATCTTGCCGAACGCGAACTGGTGCAGGAGCCGAGGCTGCGCGCGGCCACCCATGCGTCCAAAGCCGTGCTGGCCGGCATGGTGCGCAAGCAGTGGGTTGAGCGGGAGGACCTCTCCGGCGCACGGGATGCAACGCGGACCGTGAAGATTGCGGTACTGAAGACTGTGGAGGGCAAGCTCAACGCCAACCAGCAAACTCTGGTGGACACGCTGGCCGCGGCCGGGGGCAAAGTTGCGGTCGAAACGTTGCACACCCTGGAAGTTCCGCGCACGACGCTGAACACGTTGGTCAAGCGCGGCCTGGTGGAGATGGTCGAAGAGCCCGCCGGGTTCACCATGTCTGCGCTGAAAGCGCGGCCTTCGCCGTTTGATTTCCAGTTCAATGCGGCACAACAGGAAGCGCTCAAGCGCATTCAGGACGGCGTGGAGGCATGCAAATTCGCCGGGCTGTTGCTGCACGGGGTGACCGGGTCGGGCAAGACCGCAGTCTACCTGGCGGGAATGCGCGCGGTGCTGGCGGCGGGACGCTCGGCCATCCTGCTGGTGCCAGAGATCGGGCTTACGCCCGCGGTCGCGGCGGACCTGCACCAGGTTTTCGGAGACGAAGTCGCGATTCTGCACTCCGGGCTGTCCGATCGGGAGCGTGCGGAACAATGGCATCGCATCCAGCGTGGAGAAGCGCGGGTCGTGGTGGGCACACGATCGGCGGTGTTTGCTCCAGTATCGGACCTGGCTTTGATGATCGTGGATGAAGAACAGGATTCGTCGTACAAGCAGGAAGAGACGCCACGGTATCACGCGCGAGACGTAGCCGTGATGCGGGCCAAGATGGCGAACGCGGTGGTGGTACTGGGTTCGGCCACGCCGTCGCTGGAGTCGTACTTCAACGCAACCCGGAAGAAGTATGCGCTGCTGGAGCTGCCTGACCGGGTGGAACAGCGGCCGCTGCCCGAGGTTGAGATCATCGACATGCGGCAGGAGTTCCAGGAAACCGGAAGCGAGCAGGTGATCTCGCGCAAGCTGGCGGAGGAAATCCGGGAGCGGCTGGAACGCAAGGAGCAGGTAATGGTACTGCTCAACCGCCGCGGATTCTCTCCGGTGGTGCTGTGCCGTGCGTGCGGCAAAACGATGGAGTGCCGAAACTGCGCCGTGGCGCTCACTCACCACAAGCGCTCGCATCGCATGGAGTGCCACTACTGCGGATTCATGGCGCCGGTGCCCAAGGCGTGTGGCGAATGCGGCAGCGAGTACGTGTATTTCCTGGGGACGGGCTCGGAGAAGCTGGAAGAATTGCTGCACGGCATGTTTCCGCAGGCGCGCATTGGCCGGCTGGACCGCGATACGGTGCGTGGACGCGGGGACTTCGAACGCGCGTTGAACGCGCTGGATGAAGGCGAACTCGACATGCTGGTGGGCACGCAGATGATTGCCAAGGGGCACGATATTCACGGGGTCACGCTAGTCGGCGTGGTCGGGGCGGACATCGCGCTGGGGCTTCCGGATTTTCGTGGGGCGGAACGGACTTTCCAGCTGTTGACGCAGGTGGCAGGCCGTGCAGGACGCGGCCAGACGCCGGGAAAAGTCGTTCTTCAAACCTACTTCCCCGACCACTATGCGGTGCAATTCGCCGCGCGGCACGACTTCACGGGTTTTTATGACAAGGAACTGCGTTTTCGCAGTTGGATGCACTATCCGCCTTACAGCGCGCTGGCCAATGTGCTGGTGCGCAGCCACAAACTCGATGAAGCGCTCAAGTGGTCGGGCATTTTGGGGAAGTGGTTCGAGCGGACGCGGCATGAGGGCATCCGCGTGCTGGGCCCAGCAGCAGCGCCGATTCTGCGGCTCAAGCAGGATTACCGCTATCACTTCGTTCTGAAGTCAGCCAGCCGGGAGAAACTCAACGCGCTGCTGCGCGCAATGGTGGCCTATGCGGCGCAGCAGAAGATCCCGCGCACGCAGGTGATCGTGGATGTGGATGCGCTGTGGCTGATGTAGAGGCAGACGTCGGGCGTCAGACCTCGGACCTCGGCTGATCAAGAACAGAATGGGGTCTTACAGTCCCGTCCTGCGCAAGAACTCTCGCACAACCTCCTTCACGTCGCGATGCTGGCCATCGACGGCGTAGTTGAGCTGGCGCATTTCTTCGTCGGAGATCTTTCCCGCCAGGTCGTCGAGCGCTGCTTTTACTTCAGGGTGTGCGGCGATGGTTTGCTCACGCACGATCGGAACGGCTTCGTAGGGCGGAAAGTAGTGGCGGTCATCTTCGAGGACAAATAAATCCAGGGCGGGAATCAGGCCGTCGGTAGTGTTGCCGGCGGCCAGGTCGATCTGCTTGTCTTTGAGGGCGCGGGCGAGCAGACCCAGGTCCATGATGCGCGGGGATTCGGCAAAGCGCAGGCCGTAGGTGGCAGCCAGCCCCTTGTAGCCGTCGGGGCGTTCCATGAATTCGTAGCCGAAGCCGGCGCGCCATTTGGGAGTATAGGCTGCGGCCTCGGAGATGGTTTTGAGGCCGAGACGGCGGGCGTCGTCTCCGCGGACCTCAATTGCGAAGGTGTCGTTGAAGCCCAGGGGCAGGCCCACAGCTAAATGGAAGCGCCTGGCGTATTCCGCTTTGACGCGGTTGTAGACTGCTTCGCGGTTGTCTTCCGGCTTTTGCTTCAGGATGGCGGTCAGGGACGTGCCGGTGTATTCGGGGTAGATATCAATGCGTCCGCCGAGGATGGCCTGCTGGCAGATGTAGGTGCCGGCGAGATAGAAGCGGCGCTCGACGGGCAAGTGGGTCCTGGCTTCGATGTGCTGCGCGATGATTTCGCCGAGGATGAGCTGTTCGGTGAAGTTCTTGGAGCCAACCACAATGCGACTCTCGCGCGAGGGACCGCAGGCGGCGAGCAGGGCGAGCGCGGCGAGAGTTGTGGCGAAGAAGTTTCTCTTCATAGTTTGCGCTGCCAATCGCCGGACAGCAGGTCCTTCGCTTCGCTCAGGATGACAAACATGAACGGCGTAAACATTAACGCGGCGCCAGGCGTTTCTCCAGCCAGCCCAGGCTGACGTCGGCCAGGATGGCCAGAAGGGCGGCGGGAATGGCGCCTGCCAGGATGACCTGGTTATTGACCATGGCCAGACCGCGGAAGATGTATTCGCCCAGCCCACCGGCGCCGATCGCGGCGGCAATGGTGGCCAGGCCAACCGAGATCACGGTCGCGACGCGCACTCCAGCAATGATGACACCCAGGGCCAGCGGGAGTTCCACCTGAAACAGCAGTTGGCGATCGGTCATGCCCATGCCGCGTCCGGCTTCGACCACCGCTGGATCCACGCCTTTGATGCCGGTGTAGGTATTGCGAATCAGCGGCAGCAGCGCGTAGAGGGTGAGTGCGAGGATGGCGAGGCGGTCGGCGCGTTCCCCGATCCACGGTGCGGGCAATAGAAATCCAAACAGGGCCAGGCTGGGGATGGTCTGGATGATGTTGGCGCTGCCCAGGATCGGCTTGTTGAGCGCGGGCCAGCGAGTAATCAGGACGCCGAGCGGAATTCCGATCAGCACCGCGAAAATGGTCGAGACGCCGACCAGCCACAGGTGTTCGAGGGTGAGTTCCGCCACCTCGGCGTGATTCTGCAGCATGAATTGCCAGACATTCATAAGTTGCCTCGCTTCCCGCCGCCGTTGAACTGGGTGCCGAAGGCGTCCACATAGGCGGCGACCAGCGGTTCGGTGGAATGCAAAAATTCCTCGGGCGTAAGCACCGTGACCAGGCGGCCTGCTTCCATCAGCGCGATGCGCGTGCCGAGCAACAGGGCTTCGCGCAAGTCGTGGGTCACGAACACAACCGTCTTTCTTAGACGCTTCTGGAGCGCAAGAAATTCGCGTTGCAGTTCGGCGCGGGTGATGGGGTCGAGCGCGCCGAAAGGCTCGTCCATCAGCAGAATCGGCGGGTCGGCGGCGAGGGCGCGGGCCACGCCGACGCGCTGCCGCTGTCCGCCGGAAAGCTGCCGCGGATAACGCGAGGCGAGTTGGCCATCGAGGCCGACCAGTTGCAGCAATTCCTGTACGCGTTGCCGGATGCGGTCGGCGGGCCAGTCCTCAATCTGCGGCACCAGGCCGATGTTGCGGGCGACCGTAAAGTGGGGGAACAAGCCGACTTCCTGGATGACGTAACCGATCATGCGGCGCAGGCGGATGACGTCCCATTCGTGCGTGGACTTTCCATCCACAAAGAGTTGGCCGCTGGTCGGCACCACCAGATGGTTGATGAGTTTGAGCGTGGTGGTTTTGCCGGAACCGCTGCGGCCCAGGAGCACCAGTGTTTCACCACGCCGAACGTCGAGATCCAAGTCCTGTAGCAGTACGCGCCCGCCGTCCAGGTGGAAGGAGACGTTGCAAAACTGGATGGCGGGGCCGAGGGGTGGAGAATCGTTCATGGTGCTCCCTGGTTGTCCCGACAGCATCGGCTGCGCCAAGTGCGGGGGCAAGATGCCCCCGCGACAGCCGGCGGGACGTCGGCGCTACAAAAACCGCTACGACTGGTATGCCGCCGTGGGCAAGCCGGTGATTCTTATTCCCGCGTGGCCTTTGTGCCGGATGTTGAGGCCGATCAGCAAGGCCGTGATCTGCTCCAGGACGCGGGCGTTCTCCAGCTTGCCCCCGTCGATGGCTCGCACCCCGGGAATCTTTGCGGCCAAAGCCTGAACCACTCTACTAGCCTCCGGATCGTCGCTGCAGACAATTACGTCGCAGTCCACGGGGCCGTCCGCGTTCAGCAGTTCGGCGGAGGCGTTCTGAAACGCCGCCACCACGGAGACTCCTTTGGGAACGAGTTCCGCGGTTTCTTGCGCGGCGGAGCCTTGCCATACCCCGAGCGTACGAGTGGCTCGACCGCCGACGCTTGCGGCCAGCGGCACAGTCGCGTCGATCACGATGCTGCCCGGCTGAATCGCCGGCTTGATGTGCTTCAGCAGGTTGGCATGGCCTTCAAAGGGTATGGTGAGCACGAGCAGGTCTGACTCCGCACAGGCCGCTGCGTTTTCCTCGCCCGACACCGAGGGGGTTCCTGCGATTCGCGCCTTGATCTTTGCGGCCGCATCCTGGGCGCGCTTCACGTCGCGCGAACCGATGATCACGGTCTCGCCGGCTTGTGCCCAACGCAGCGCCAGGCCAAAGCCCTCCGGCCCGGTGCCTCCGAGAACTGCGATGGGATGGCTCATGCGAACTCCGGCTCGAGTGCTTCCTCGGTGGCGAACGGCTGCGGCGGCAGTTTGATGTGGATGCGCGTGTAAGTAGTGTTGCGCTCGGCAGGAATGCGTCCGGCTTCGAGGATCAGCGATTGAAATTCTTCGGGGCTGGTGTACTGCCCGGCCGTGGCTCCAGCCTCGCGGGAGATATTCTCCTCCATCAATGTTCCACCGTAGTCGTTGGCCCCGGCATGCAGGCAAAGCTGCGACAGCTGACGGTTCAGCTTCACCCACGAGACTTGAAGGTTGTTGATGGAGCCTGCCAGCAGCACGCGCGCGAGCGCGTGAATCTTGAGGTGCTCGGCCAGGGTAGGGCCGGGCCGCGAGATTCCCTGATGAAACAGAAGCGTGTTGTGATGCACGAATCCGAGCGGCACAAATTCAGTGAAGCCGCCGGTTTCCTGCTGGATCTGGCGGAAGAGCAAGAGTTGATTTGCCCAGTGTGCAGGCGTCTCGACGTGCCCGTA
>JBGPJK010000278.1:0-6167 GCA_041485425.1 Terriglobia bacterium
CACCTCGAGCGGCTGCCTGCTGGTTTTTCCGTCTACAGTAAGCCGCACCTCGTAGGCGCCCGGCACTACTCGGGGGCCGCGGAGGACGGAATGATCGTCATCATCCAAGTCCGCACTCTCAACATTCGATGTCTTCCACTCAAGATTCCACACGAAGCGATGCATTCCGGAAGCCCGCTCGACAACTTGGGGTTTGGGAAACCAGCGCTCCGCGATGGCGACCAGCCGGTGCCTTGGCTCGTTCCTCTCGTCGGAGGAGAAGCTGGTGACCAGCTTTTGCATCCGGTCGAAGACGTCAACCTTTACGTGATCAGCGGCGCTCTTGAGGTAGTAGTCGATCATTGCGCCATTCGGGGGGTTCTCGGCTGTCGGCTCTTCGGGAGGCAGCGGAGTACCGGGATACGAATCGTTGTCCACGCGAAAGGCGGTTTCCGGGCGGTACAGATACGACCCTGCCGCTTCCACCGCCTCTTTGGCCTGACGCAGCGGAGTAATGTCGTCGAGAATCCAGAACGAGCGCCCGTGAGTGCCGATGACCAGGTCGTCACCGTGGACCACCAGGTCTTGAACGGAAGTCGCGGGGAGATTCGACTGCAGTGGCTGCCAGTGGTCGCCGTCGTCGAAGGAAACTTGAATCCCAAGTTCGGTGCCGGCATAAAGCAGGCCTTTCATCTGCGGATCTTCGCGAACCACGCGTAAGAACGACTGCGCGCTCATGCCGTCGGTGATCGGTTGCCAGGTCCCGCCGTAGTCGCGCGTGCGGTAGAGATACGGCTCCTCATCGTCCAGACGGTGACGATCCACCGCAGCGTAAGCCTCTGCCGGATCGAAGTGCGAAGCCTCGATCAGCGAGACCTTGCTCCAGTCGCTGAGGCCTTTCGGGGTCACATCCTTCCAGGTCTTCCCACCGTCCCGGGTCAGGTGAATTAACCCGGTGTCGCTTCCGGCCCAGATCAGGTCCCCGTTCAGAGAGGAAGGTGCAACGCTGTACACCACGCCGTAGCCGCGCTGCTTGGCGTTGTCGACGGCAGGTGGCCCTTCCGGTTTCTTATCTCCTTCGCGCCGGGTTGAGCCGGCAAGGTCGGGACTGATCGTCTCCCAATGCAGGCCTCCGTCAGTGGTCTTCATTACGAACTGAGTTCCCAGATACAACGTCTTCTTGTCGAACGGCGAGAACAGGAGGACAGGCGCCCAGGGATCGCGGTACTTGCGGTCAACAATTTCGGTAGCCCAGGTTGGCACCGGCCAGGGCGTGACATCCTGGCTGAAGGAAGTGCGCATGTCGAAGCGAACGACGCCGCCATAGGCGCTGCTGACATAAAGAATGTTGGGATCATTGGGATCGGGCGCGATGTAGCCACTTTCACTGCCGCTGGCGGTGAATGCATCGCCGGCAGCGATTTGGCCATGACCGGTGCGACTGGGCACCGCGATGGCGCCGCTGTCCTGCTGGGTCCCGTAAACCACGTACGGAAACCTGTCGTCGGTGATCACGTGGTACAGCTGCGCGGTTGCCTGATTGTTCCAGGAACTCCAAGTCTTGCCATGGTTCACGCTGATGGTGGCTCCCTGGTCCGTTGCAAGGGCCATGCGTGAGGAATCCTTGGGATCGACCCAAAGTTGGTGATAGTCGTCGCCACCGGGTGCACCCCTCACAATGGAGATGGTCTTGCCGCCGTCTTCGGACCGGTACAGCGCGACGTTCGGCACGTAGAGGACGTCTGGATTCTGCGGATCAATGGTGATGCTGCTGAAATACCAGGAGCGGCCGGTGAGACGGCGGTCAGAGTTTTGCAGGGTCCAGGTATTGCCTCCGTCATCGGAGCGATACAGCCCGGCCGGTTTGGCATCAATGACCGCGTACACACGCTTGCCGTCCGTCGACACCGCAACGCCGGAGCGGCCCCAGTCGGCTTCGGGAAGTCCAGCGCCGGTGAGGTGCGTCCAGTTGCGGCCGCCATCCTGCGAGCGGTACAGACCGCTTCCCGGCCCGCCCAGTGGCGCGTAGGTGCTCCACGGCGGGCGACGCGCCCTCCACATGGTGGCAAAAAGAATGTTGGGATTCTCCGTCGCGATGGCAAGATCGGCTGCTCCGGTCTCCGGGCCCGAGTCAAGAATCTTGGTCCAACTCGCTCCTCCGTCGGTTGATTTATAGACGCCGCGTTCTGAATTCGGGCCGTAAGCGTGTCCGAGCACGGCCACGAAAACAACATTCGCATCGCGCGGATCCACAACGATCCGGCTGATCTGCCGCGAGTCGCGCAATCCGACGTTGGCCCAGGTCTGCCCGCCATCGGTCGACTTGTAGACGCCGTCCCCGGACGACAGGTCGGAACGGATGTCCGATTCTCCCGTGCCGGCGTAAATTACCTTGGGGTCCGAGGGAGCAACTGCCAGCGCGCCGATCGAAGCTATGTGCTGGCTGTCGAATACCGGCTTCCAGACAATACCTGCATCCGTCGTCTGCCAGATACCACCATTGACGGCGCCAAAGTAGAACGTGGTGGCGTTGCCAGGAATTCCGGAGACGGCTACAGCACGGCCTCCGCGGAACGGCCCAATCAAGCGCCACTTGAGAGCACTGTAGACATCTGGAGGAACGGATTGCGCGCCAACTGGTAACGCCGTCAACAAGCCAAGGACGGAAAAAGTGACACACCTGTAGACGAAACGGCCGAAGTTTTGCAATGAGTGGGCCTCACCCTGAGGTAGGCCTAGTGTAGCGGAAGCCCACATATTTTAGATAGGGAACCCGCCACTCGGATTATTTCCTCTCGACCTCCATCATATTGTCCTGCGGATTTCGGTCGATGAGTTTGTTGAGGGGATCAATCCCCGCCTGGGCCGGAACTTTGTCTACTGTCAATGTCAGGTCGGTGCGCTCATTTTCAATCTTCTGTTTCTGCAGATGGAGATAGTGCCCGTCGGCATCGAGGACACCGACATCGATCCAGTCGTGGATGGGAACCGTGTGCTCCTGACCTTTACCGTCGGCGCGGACCTTTCTAGCCTCAAGCAGAAGACTCACCTGGTATTTGCCATCCGGGAGTTGGACATAACTGGCGGAACGTGCCCGGTTGTCATAGAGGGTGATGTTTTCCCAGAGATCGTCGTATAAGTACAGGTATTCCGCAGGCGTATATTTCTTAAGGCAAGACATCAAGTCGAGAGACACGGGATAAGGCGGCCCCTTGAAGGCAAACGCCTTCACCAAGTCCGCCAGACCCTTATTGACGTTGTCCTCTCCGATATAGTCCTGCATGGCATACATCACCAGCGCCCCCTTGCCGTAGTGGATGTATCCCTGGTTCACATCCGCGCGATAGAGAGGCAGTTCCTCGTTTCGTTCCTGCGCCCGGCCGCGGAGATAGTTCTCCAGTTCGTAGCGCAAGAACCCCTTCATGGCCTGCGCTCCATAGCGGTGCTGCATAGTCATCAGCGCGGAATACTGGGCCAGGGTCTCGACGATCGAGGTAGCGCCTTCCACGTTGGCGCTGATCACCTGGTGCGCCCACCACTGGTGAGCGACCTCGTGGGCAGTGACGTAGAAGGGGAGGTCGATGAATTCTTTCTCCTTAGGATCTACATAGGTGATGAATCCAATGGCCTCGGAGAACGGGATGGTGTTGGGGAACGACTCCGCGAACGTGGCATATCGCGGAAATTCGATAATGCGCTCCTGGTGAAACTGGAATGGGCTGATGTTCGCACTGTTGTAGTCGAGGCTGGCCTTCATGCCATCCATCATTCGGTCCAGATCGAACTCGTGCCCCGGCTGGTAATAGATTTCCAGATTCACGTCGTGCCAGCGGTCCCGGCGTACGGCATAGCGCGCGGAATTAAGCGACTCGATGGCGAGAATGGGCGCGTCCATCTTGTAGTGAAAGTATCGCCGGCCGGTCTCCGTCCATTCCTTCTGCAGGTAGCCGGGCATGATGGCGATCTGGTCGGGGCTGGTACTGACCGTAGCCTCGAAGTTAATCCAGTCCGCATCGGTGCTCACACCGTTGTCGTTACGCGCAGCGATGTCCTCGAGCTTTGCCATACGCTTGACGCCTGGTAAGCCGTGCTTGCGCCGGGCACTGTCGTCGGTCAGTTCGAGGTCCGGCGCGTAGCCGATGAATGGCCCGTACCGATCATTTAGAAAACTGCCGTTGTAGGCGATGTCCGTATTCGGATTGGAGTTGGGAAACCCGACTTCCTGATATTGGAGCGCGTAGTCGAGCATAATTCGGCTGTGCGGCGGCAGGGGTGCCGGGAGTTGGTACAGGTAAAAGCCCAGGCTGTCATCCTGGAGGAGGAGTTTCTGGCCTTCTGCCAAGGCGAGCTTGCTGATCTGGATACGCTCGCGCGGCAGCGGCATCAGGTCCACCGGCCAGATGGTGACGGCGATGCGATCGATGTCGGCAGATGTTTTGTTCTCCAACATCATTGTGCCCCGCATCGACACCGAGCGGTTTGCCGGGTCAAGATCGATGTTCTCCTTTACATCGGTGATGCGCGGCTGCGGAAGGTCTTTGTATTGGCGGTACTTCTTTTCATATTGCGCACGCTCGTCGTCCACCTGCCAGGTCGTGCGATAGGGATTGAGTATGTGGGTGTTGTAAAAGATGTAGCTTCCGACGCCAAGAAAGAGAACACAGCAGGTTGCTAATCCGATGATTGTCGGCCGGGAAATCCGTTCGCTCGCCAGGCGCAGCCGCATGCGCAAACTGCTCTCCGTGTCGCGGATCCAGAGCAGGTTGGTGAGGATGGCCAAGCCAACCGCCGCAATTCCCCAATACAAGTGAAACCAGAACAGCGGCGCTGCGAACGGCCCGTAGCCGTTGATCGCGGAATAAGTGTAGGCCGGTGATTGCCCGAAGAGATAGAGATAATCCTGCAGCCCAGCACCCGGCAGCGCGAGGGTAGCGATGAAGTACAACACCATCGCGAAGTGCCCGAGATACTTGTTGTTCACCACAGTGTGAATCAGCAGGGCAAGAACGCATAGGATCCAGTACTGGATCAGGCGAATGCCAAACAAGTCGGTGAAATAGAGGCCCAGCTCAAAGTGGTAGTAGCCGTGGGCGATCTGCACGATCAGCCCCGCGGCCATGGTGACCAGGACAATCAGCACCTGCACCAGCATCAACGCGCCCAGCTTGGCGCTGAACAGCACCCAGCGCTCGACCGGCAGCGCATCGACGATCTGGTTAAGCCCGGCATCCCGTTCCCTCCACACCAGTTCGCCCGCATAGAAAGTGATGATGGCAAGCACAAAGACGAAGAAACCCGCCGTCGCCCGGCCTACCATTTGATAGGTCACCGGATAAGTGGGGGTCGCAAAAGGATTGTTGATTCCGTTGGCAGTGAAAATGGCAAATAAGCCGCCCGCCAAAAGAAGAACTGCGAAGAAGACATTCTTAACGGTCTCTGCGAACTGAATCCGGGTCAGCGACAAGAACTGCCGCAGCGACCTACCTGAGGAAAAGATCGGGTGCGACACCGGCAACGCGCGTGCCATCACCGGTACCGGTTCATCCTCACCTGTAATTTGCTTCAGTCGCTTGCCGCCTGCTGACGCATACGACATTGAAAACTTTGCGTAGGTGACTGCCAGGAAGGCCGCCCCGATCCCCAACCACAGAACGCGGTTCCAGATCAGAATTCCAGCCAGCGGGATGAGCTGAGTATTACGCTGAAACGGCGTCCAGTACTGGGTCAGGCGGTCAACCGCGTTGCCGCCAAAGGGGTCAGCCAAAGCGATGGGGACATTCGCCGTCAAGCTGGTGGATAGTTGCAACGCGACAAAATAGCCAATCAGCAGGATCACGCTGCCGGCATAAACAGGCAGCATTTTTCTCCCCAGCACTGCCAGGCCGAAGAAGATCGCAGTGGTGAGGATGAGATTCGGCAAAACCAGGATCAAGTAGGGTTGCAGGTAGGCCGCAAAATTCTGCGGGCCCAGCCGCGCGGGATCGTTCCAGGGCATGCGGGTGGCGATCCAGACCCCGAGGCCTACACCGGCGAAGATCAAGAACTGAACAGCCAGCGCACCCAGGAAACGTCCCGCCAGGTAGTCGAACTTGGTGATGGGCGCGGTGTAGAAAAAGTCACTGGAACGGCTGTGAACGTCCTGGTAAGTCGCCTGCCCGGCGATCGCCGCCGTCACCACCACCCCAAAG
>JBGPJK010000279.1:0-6148 GCA_041485425.1 Terriglobia bacterium
TCAACTTTCGCACCCTGGCGGGGATTGAGTTGGCGGGACAAACGGTGGGGCTGGTGCTGTCGATGGGGCTGGCCTGGTCAGGGATGGGAGTGTGGGCGCCGGTAGCCGGGCAAGTAGCGTGGCAGGCCTTTCTTCTGGTTGCCGCATATGCCGCGGCGCGACTGCTTCCGCGGTTGCGGTTCGACGCCGGCGAGGCGAAAGAGATGCTGAGGTTTGGCATCGGAGTGACCGCGTCGATGCGAGCCTGGCAATTGCGGACGCTGGTCAACCCGCTGCTGGTGGGACGGTTTGCCGGGGCCGAGGGGGTGGCGTTCGTAGGCCTGGCGATCCGCATTGCCGAAGCGCTGGGGTCGGTGCGGCTGGCGGCGGGAAGGCTGGCGATTGCGGCGCTGGCGCGGCTGCAGAACCAGCGCGAGGAGTTCCGCCGTGCGCTGCAGCGAGCACTGTTTCTCCAGGTGGTGACGCTGGGTCCGTTGCTGTGCGCATTCGCATGGCTGGGCCCGCTGGTGGTGCGCCATGTGATCGGGCTGCGATGGCTGCCGAGTTTGGCGGTGTATCCGTTCATTGCGGCCGGGGTGCTGGTGAATTCGATTTACAACCTGCAAGCCTCGGCGCTGTTCGTGATGGGGCGGCAATGGGTGGTGATGCGGTCGTACGTGACGCACGTAGTGCTGCTGGGCGCGGGGACTTTATTTCTGCTTCCGCGCTGCGGGCTTGCCGGGTACGGCTGGGCCGAACTGCTGGCCTGTGTTGCCTATTTCATAATTCAGACGGGCCTAGCCGGGACCGCTGCCATTTCGTATCGCAAACTGGTGCCTTGGCTCGCCATTTTCCTGGCGCTGGTTTTTGTGCCGATGGTGAATCGTGGCTGGGCGGCGGTGCTGTGGCTGCCTTTGCTGGGAGCGGCAGCGGCTTGGGGAGGGAGACAGTCGCCAGTTGCGGGGAAACTGCGACAAGCCTGCGCGCGCGCGGTCGCGGGACAGGTGCGGCATTTTCTGAGTTTCGCGGCAAAAGCCCGGCAGCGTGGCTGGACGTATGTGCAAGCGGTGGTGACTTACAGCTGGCGCAGCAGGGTTTATCGCCTGCGCCTGAAGTTTCATGGTGCGCTTCGGGAGGTGAAGAAATCGCGATTGACGGGGGCGTATGGCGATCGACCTTCCTGTGGCGACGGTCGCAAGTCAGGAACTGATCTTGTTGAGCCGGTGTTTCATTTCAGTGCCGCGGATGTTCCACGGATCATCCTCTCGATCCCGGGAGAGTTGAAGCGGCAGAGCATCGCCAAGGCCAATGCGGTGCTGGAGCAGCGTTTCGTTTTTCGCGGGTACGAGCAGAGATTTCCGGGTGAGGTTGATTGGAACGCTTGCCCGAATGGCAATACTTCGTGGCAGTGGGACTTGAACCGGCACCCATTCTTCCTGACGCTTGCCACTTCTTATTACTACACGCGCGACGTGACGTATCTTACAAAGCTGGTCGAACTGTGGGCGGATTGGATTGAACATAATCCGGTGGGCACGGGAGTGAGATGGCAGCACCCGTTTGAGGTGGCGGCGCGACTGCAGAATTGGATCTGGGCTTATTTCCTGCTGCGCTACTCGGGCGCGGTAAGCGATGAGCCTCTGGAGAAGTTTGCCGCTGCCATAGGGGAACACGGAACCTATCTCCATTGCAATCTGGAGTGCCACTGGCCCAACAATCATCTGTTGCTTGAAGCCAAGGCGCTGTACGAATACGCGCTGCTGTTTCCCCAGTGCAGTGGGACGAGGCGATATCTTGATCGCGCCGGGCGCGTGCTGCAGCGTGAAGTGCTGAGCCAGGTGTTGGCGGATGGAGCGCATTCGGAGCTGTGCTCCATGTATCACCGGATTATTGCGAGTGAAATGGGAGAACTGGTGTTGCTTTGTCAGCGGAACCGGGCGCGTCTTCCGCTGGAAGTGGAGCAGCGGGTGGAGCGACTGGTGGAATTTTCGCGGGCGCTGCTGCGCGAGGACGGCAGCATGCCGCTGCTGGGCGACTCGGCGCTAGACGACGTTCAGATTCGCTTCGATGGGGCGCGGCGGGACCACTCGGATCTGAATTACTGGCTGCGGCAGCAGGAGGGAGAGGAGCCGGATTGTGGCGCCATGCGGGCGCCCGAGCTGCGGATTTTTCCGGAGGCGGGTTATGCCTTCGTGCGCGGTGTGGAGGGGGCACGAGGTTTTCATCTGACCTTTGATTTTGGCCGGTTCAGCCGCTGTGCTGCCGCCAACCATGCTCATTGTGACGCGCTGAGTTTTGAGCTGTACGCCGGCGGACGGGCACTGGTGGTCGATCCGGGAGTTTTTCTGCCGTGGGGCGAGGACGAGCGGTGGACTCGCTATTTCCGCAGCACGGCTGCACATAACACGCTGGTGGTGGATGGGCGGGAGCAATCGGAGATTTGCGCTTATGCCGATGTTCGGCGGGAGGCACAGACAGGGCTGCTGGGCCATTCGGTGATCGATGGCAGGGCTCGGGTTTCGGCGGAGTGCACGCCGTATTGGGCGGTGGATGAGGAGATATGTCATCGCAGAGAAATCTGCTGCGAAATGGGTGGGACGCTGCGCATTCGTGACCGGGTGATGGGCAAGGGACAGCATCGGCTGGAATGGTCGTTTCATTTCGCTCCTGGCATCGACGCACAGAAAGGCGAGGCCGGGACCGTGGCAGGGAAACTTGCGGACGAAGAGGTCGAGATATTCACCTTGAAGGTTCTTGCCGATTATGAGCCGGACCTGGTGTTGGCGAGGGGAGAGACCGATCCGCTGCGGGGTTGGGTAGCGCAGCAATCGTCCCAGGTGGCGCCGGCGTTCGTGGCAGTCTACACCGTGGATGTGGATTTGCCGTTTGAAATCGAGTTTTGTTTAGCCTTGATGACTCCGGAACACGCGGAAGACGCGCCCGCCGATAGCGATCAACTTCTCCACGCTCCAACTCGCTGACAGCTCATCCCAACTGGCATGCCGACGGTTGCCTACATCACGAATCAATTTCCTTCCCCAGTGGAGCCGTACGTGGCGGAAGAAATTCGGGAGCTGCGCCGGCGGGGAGTGAAGATAATCGCATGCAGTGCGCGACGTGTCGACCCCAGTGCGTTGGATGATGAACTGGCGCTGCTCACATCCGAAACGCTGTACCTGCAGCCGGTACGCTTCGGCTTGCTGGCGCGTGCATCATGGTTGTGCTTGTGGAGATTTCCATTGCTGGTGGACTTGTTCGAGCGCGTGATCGTACAGGGGAATGAGTCTCCGCTTCGACGGGTGCGGGCGCTGCTGCACACGTGGCTGGGTGTGTACTACGCGCTGCTGCTGGGAGGGCGCGGAGTAGAGCACATCCACGCGCACCATGGATACTTCTCGTCGTGGATCGCAATGGTCGCGGCGCGGGTGCTGGGTATCGGGTTCGGCATGACTCTGCATGGCTCCGACCTGCTGCTGCACGCAAACTATCTCGACACCAAGCTGAAGGACTGCGCATTCTGCCTGACGGTCTCGACCTACAACCGACAGTACATCCTGGAACACTACCCGGGGATTGAGCCGGGAAAAATCAGGGTGCAGCGCCTGGGTGTGAATGCGGCCCGGGAGATCTCGCCCGATGCGGGGGTCGACAGGAACTCCTGTCTGGTGATGTTGGCGGTTGGGCGGTTGCACACGGTAAAGGATCATGCCTTCCTGGTGCGGGCTTGCCGCCGGTTGAGAGATCACGGGATGAAACTTCTGTGCCTGATTGCGGGGGAAGGGCCGGAGCGGGCATCGCTCGAACGGCTCATTCGTGAGTTGGACTTGCAAGAAGAAGTAAAACTGCTGGGCCATGTCCCCCGCGAGCAACTGGACTCGTACTACGCCATGGCGGACGTGGTCGTCCTGACCAGCCGCAGCGAGGGTATCCCGTTGGTGCTGATGGAAGCGATGGTACTGGTGAAAACCGTGCTGGCGCCGGCAATCACTGGCATTCCGGAACTGGTGATGGACGGCAAGACCGGGTTTCTTTATCCCGTCGATTCGCTGGACGATTTTGTGGCGCGGGTGGAGATGATTCAGGAATCAGGGTCGAGTTTGCGGCCGATCCGTCAAGCTGCACGACGGCACGTGCTGGAGCACTTCAACCGGGAGAAGAATCTGCCGGCATTCGGCGAGTTCTTTGTCACACGTATCAGTTCAACCGTAGAGAGCAAGGCCCATGAGAATCCTTTATTGCAACAAATATAACTTCCCTTTCAGTGGCACCGAAGTTTACCTGTTTGACCTGATGGAGTTGATGCGGGCGCAGGGACACGAGGTGGCCCTGTTCTCCATGGCGGATGCACGGGGGAAGCCGACGGAGTATGACGAGCACTTCATGCCGCATGTGGATTTCAAAAGCGAGCATGGCGTGCTGGACAGGGCGCGACTGGCGGTGCACGCGGTTTATTCGCGTGGGGCGCGACGGCGGCTGCGGCAGATGATTGCGGCTTTCCGGCCGGATGTGGCGCATGTGCGCAACATTTATCACCACCTCTCACCTTCGATTCTCTGGGAGTTGAAGGCGCGGGGCGTCCCGGTGGTTTATCACCTGAACGATTTCAAGCTGCTTTGTCCCAGCTACAACATGGTGGCGCATGGGCAGACGTGCGAGCGCTGCCGGGGCGGGCAGTTCTGGCGGGTGATGACGGAGGGCTGTTACGCGGGGCCGCGCGGCTCGGGGTTGGTACTGGCCGCGGAGGCGTATGTGCATCGCTGGCTGCACACCTATGAGCAATGCGTGGACCGCCTTCTGGCGCCGAGCCGCTTTGTGAAGCTGCGGCTGATGCAGAACGGGTGGGAATGTAGGAAGATCGACGTCCTTCCACATTTCCAGCGACTGCCGGAGCAGGCGCCCCCGCCGGCGGAAGGGGATGCGCCCATCCTTTATTTTGGGCGGCTGTCGGCAGAAAAGGGGCTGACCGATCTGCTGCGGGCGATGCGGCGAGTGCCACACCTGCGTTTGCAAATCGCGGGCGAGGGCCCGCAGCGGGTCGAACTGGAGAGGCTTGCGCCAGGCCTGGGCCTGACGCGGGTGGACTTCCTGGGCCATGTGCAGGGTGCGGAACTGAACCGGCTGATCGCTGCGTCGCGCTTTACGGTTCTGCCTTCGCGCGCGTACGAGACGCTGGGCAAGAGCATTCTGGAATCCTACGCGCAGGGGCGAGCGGTGATCGCTTCGGACCTGGGTTCGCGGCGGGAACTGGTGCACGAGGGCAAGACCGGGTTGCTGTTCCAGCCGGGGGATGTGAAGCAACTGGCGGGTACGATTTCTTTCCTCGCCGAGCGGCCGGGACGGGCGGGGGAAATGGGTGCGGCAGGGCGCGAACTGGTTCGCGAGCGGCATTCCCCGGAAAGTCATGCCCTGGCGATGACGCAGCTCTATGAGCGACTGGCGGGGCAACCGCCGGCCAGAGCGGTGGTTGTGCCCGCGGGCAAACCGCAGCTGCGGGTGGCATTCATCGGCGGGCGCGGGGTGATTTCGAAGTACAGCGGAATCGAAGCGTGCTACGAAGAAGTAGGCAAGCGATTAGGGGAGATGGGGCACGACGTAACCGTGTACTGCCGCACCTATTTCACTCCTCCGGTGGAAGAGCATAACGGGATGTGGGTGCGCCGGTTGCCTACCGTCCGATCGAAGCACCTGGAGACTCTGGTCCACACTCTGCTCAGCACGGTGCATGCGTCGTTCAGCCGCTGTGACATCGTGCACTACCATGCGCTGGGACCGGCGTTGTTCTCGTTCATTCCGCGCATGCTTGGCAAGAAGACCGTAGTCACGGTGCAGGGGTTGGACTGGCAACGGAAAAAGTGGGGGCGGATTGCCGCAGCGGTGCTTCGCCTGGGGGAGCGGGCAGCAGTCCGGTTTCCGAGTGCCACCATAGTCGTGTCGCGAGTGCTCGGGGAGCACTTCCGCGCCGGCTATGGCGCCGAAACGGTTTACGTTCCGAATGGCACAAATATTCGGGAGCGGTGTACGCCCGTGCAGATTCTCGAGTGGGGGCTCGAACCGGGGAAATACATCCTCTTTCTGGGACGTCTTTCGCCGGAGAAGAATTGCCACCTGCTGATTGAGGCCTACGAAAGGATCGACACTCCGGTGAAGCTGGTGATGGCGGGCGGATCGA
>JBGPJK010000280.1:0-6134 GCA_041485425.1 Terriglobia bacterium
CATCAGACCGACCACGAAGGCCACAAGCGCATCGAGTTCGGCGGCGTGATCTACACCGAGTCCGCAGAGAAGGCCGCCCGCTTCATCATGGACTGCAACCAGAACCTGATCCCGCTGATCTTCTTCCACGACGTGAATGGCTTCATGGTGGGACGCGACGCGGAATGGAGCGGCATCATCAAGGCTGGAGCCAAGATGGTGAATGCGGTGTCGAATTCCGTAGTACCCAAGATCACGGTGATCGTGGGCGGCTCTTTCGGCGCCGGCCACTACGCCATGTGTGGCAAGGCCTACGACCCGCGTTTCTTGTTTGCCTGGCCGACCGCCCGCTATGCGGTGATGAGCGGCGACTCGGCGGCGGGAACGCTCGTCGAAATCAAGATCAAGCAACTGGAACGCAGCGGCAAGAAACTGAGCGAGGAAGAAAAGAAAGAACTGTACGAGTCGGTGAAGCGCACCTACGACGAGCAGACCGACCCGCGCTACGGCGCGGCGCGGTTGTGGATCGATAAGATCATTGATCCGATTGAGACGCGGGAGGCGATCACGCAAGCGCTGGAGGCGGCGGCGCTGAATCCGGATGTGGCGGAGTTTAAGGTAGGGGTGCTGCAAACCTAGGAACGGATTTCAGATTGAAGATTTCAGATTTCAGAATTGGAACACTCCTCAGAAAATCTGAGATCTGAAATCTGCAATCCAAAATCACACGTCGACATGCCTGCTTCCGTCAAACTGATCGAGTGTCCCCGCGATGCCTGGCAAGGGCTCAAGGGGCAGGTCCCCACCTACATCAAGGTCGAGTACCTGAAAGCCCTGATCAGCGCGGGATTCAAGAACATCGATGCAGTGTCGTTTGTCTCGCCCAAAGCCGTGCCGCAGATGGCGGACTCGGAAGACGTGCTGAAGGAACTCGATCCGCCCGATGATGTAGAGATCATCGGCATCGTGGTGAATGAAAAAGGTGCGCAGCGGGCAATCAACACCAGCGCCGTCCACACGCTCGGCTTTCCCTACTCGGTTTCGCCGACGTTTCTGCACAACAACCAGCACCAGACGCTGGAAGAAGCCATCGACGAACTGGAAAAGATCAAGCGGAAGGGTGACGACGCCGGACTGAATACCGTCGTCTATATCTCGATGGCGTTCGGCAACCCCTACGGCGACCCGTGGAATGTGGGGGAGGTCGTCGATGCGGTGGACATTCTCGAATCGTACGGCGTGCGCATGATTTCGCTGGCGGACACCGTTGGGCTGGCCGGGCCCAGTCAGATCGGTGAGCTGGTTTCCGGGGTGCTGGGCAAGTACGACTACATTGACATCGGCGTCCATCTGCACAGTCGTCCGGACGAAGCGGTGGATAAGATTCTGGCGGCGTACGATGCGGGCTGCCGGCGCTTTGATTCGGCGCTGGGCGGCCTAGGCGGATGCCCGTTCGCCCAGGATGCGCTGGTGGGAAACATCCCGACGGAGAAGGTGATTGAAGCCTTGCAGCAGCGGGGCGCAGCATTGCCGTCGCTGAAGCCGCTGGAGACGCTGTTGAAGATCACGGTGGAGATTGGAGCAAGATACACAAATTCGTCAGCGGCGGATTGAGGCGGTTCAAGCGAAAGCAGGTCCTTCGCTGCGCTCAGGATGACAAACTTGTTAGGGTGAAAATGACCTACCAAACACTTCAACTCGCATACGACGCCGGGGTCGCCAGCATCACCCTCAATCGCCCCGACAAGCGCAACGCCATCAGCTTTCAACTGGTGGAGGAACTCCTCGCCGCGCTGGATGAGGTCGAGCAATCGCCTGCGCAAGTAGTCATCGTCACCGGGGCCGGCAAAGCCTTCTGCGCCGGCTTGGACCTGGAGGAACTGAAGTCGCTGCTGGGCAAGACGCACGATGAGAACGTCAAAGACTCGTCTCGCATGGCGCACATCTTCCGCCGGCTTTACGAGTTTCCCCGCGCCACCATTGCCGCCGTAAACGGCGCGGCCATCGCCGGCGGCACCGGTCTGGCCACCATGTGCGACTTCACGCTGGCCGTGCCCGAAGCCAAGTTCGGCTACACCGAGGTGCGCATCGGATTCGTCCCCGCGATTGTTTCTTCGATCCTGGTCTGGCAGGTGGGACACAAGATCGCCCGCGACCTGCTGCTGACCGGTCGTCTGTTCGATGCCGCTGAGGCCCATCGCTACGGCCTAGTCAACGAGATAGTCGAAGCGGAGCGATTGCTGCACCGCGCCCGCGAACTAGCCTTTCAGATCCTGGAGAACAGCCCGTCATCGGTGCGTGCGACCAAGAAGCTGATCAACAACTTCATCGCACGGCAACTGGACGAGCAGATCGCCGCCGCCATCGAGGACAACGCCCGCATCCGCACCACGGCCGATTTCCGCGAGGGCATCTCATCATTCCTGGAAAAGCGCAAGCCGCAATGGAGCGGAAAGTGAACCACAACAGCCCTCCCGTGGTATGCGAGACTCGCCTGCGGGTGCGTTACGCCGAGACGGATCAGATGGGCATCGTCTATCATTCCAATCACTTCATCTGGTTTGAAGTCGGGCGCGTGGAATTACTGCGCCAGCTGGGATTCACCTACAAAGAGATGGAGCGCGAAGACGGCTGCCACATCGCGGTGGTCGACGCTCGTTGCCGCTATAAGGCCCCGGCCCGTTACGACGAAGAGATCATCGTGCGCACGCATTTGAAGAATATTCGCGAGTCCCTGATTCATTTTGGGTACGAACTGGTGCGGGCCGACGACGGCACGCTGCTGGCCGAAGGCGAGACCACACACATCGTGATCGATCGCGAAATGAAAATCACGCCAATGCCGCAGAAGTACCTGACCGCGTTTCGAGCGGCTGTGGGAAGATGAGGCCGGATGCTTGCCCGCTTTCTTACGTTTGTCATCCTGACCCTGAGCAAAGCGAAGGGGAAGGACCTGCTGTTCCCTCGGGATGAGCAATACGTTCGCTGTTGGCCGGAGCCACGGAATCGGTGATACTCGAAATCCATCCTCGGGCGAGCTGAAAGCAGGTCCTTCGCTTCGCTCAGGATGACAATTGGTTGTTTATCTTGGGAGGCAACTGGAAACTTCTTTGAAAGCCCTTCACATCAACGGCAATGATCTGACGCTCGAGGCGGTGCGGGAAGTAGCGGTCGAGCGCCGGCCGGTGCTGCTCGACCCCGACGCACGCGAAGCCGTCAACCAGGCACGCGCAGTGGTCGACGCCCTGGTCGCAAACAACAAAGTCTCCTACGCCATCACCACCGGCGTTGGCAGATTGAGCGATGTGCGCATCGGCGGCGAGCAGATCCGCGAAATGCAGGTCAACCTGGTGCGCTCGCACGCGGTGGGCGTCGGCGAACCGCTTTCCATTCCCGAAACCCGCGCTATGATGCTGCTGCGGGCCAATTCCCTTTCCAAGGGCTACTCCGGCGTGCGGGCCGCCATCATCGACAAGCTCTGCGAAATGCTCAATCGCGGAGTCACCCCGATGGTGCCGTCGCAGGGCAGCGTGGGTGCGAGTGGCGACCTGGCTCCGTTGGCCCACCTGGCGCTGGCGTTGATTGGCGAAGGCGAGTGCCTGGACGACAAGAGCGCCCGCATCCCCAGCGCCGAAGGGTTGCGGCGAGCCGAAGTCAAGCCACTGGTGCTGGAAGCCAAAGAAGCCGTCTCGCTGATCAATGGCACCCAGGGCATGCTGGGCGTAGGAATCCTGGCGCTGCTCGCCGCAGAAACGCTGGTGGACACTGCGGACGTGATCGGCGCCATGACGCTCGATGCGCTACGCGGCACCGATGTAGCCTTCGATGCTCGCATTCACCAGGCACGTCCGCACGCGGGTCAACTCAAGACTGCCGAGAACTTGCGGCGGCTGCTCGAAGGCAGCCAGATTCGCGAGTCGCATCGCGATTGCGACCGGGTGCAGGATGCCTACTCCCTACGCTGCATGCCACAGGTCCACGGCGCGGTGCGCGACACTCTTGCCCATTGCCGCGAGGTCATGGAAATCGAGACCAATTCCGCGGTGGACAATCCGCTGGTGTTCACGCGTCCCGCACAGCAAGCCCAAGGTCGTGGCGCCGCGGAAATCGCCGAAGGCGATATTCTCTCCGGAGGGAATTTTCACGGGGAGCCGGTGGCTTTCGTTCTGGACTTTCTCGCCATCGCCCTGAGCGCTCTGGCGGGAATCTCCGAGCGCCGCCTGGAGCGTCTGGTGAATCCCGCGTTGAGCGAAGGTCTGCCGCCGTTCCTCGCTCCCGGAGCCGGTCTGAATTCCGGATTCATGATGCCGCAGGTCACAGCCGCCGCGCTGGTCAGCGAGAACAAGGTGCTAGCGCATCCCGCGTCGGTGGATTCGATCACCACCTCCGGCAACAAGGAAGATTTTGTCTCCATGGGAATGGGGGCATCGCTGAAGCTGAAGCGGATCGTCGAAAACACCCGCAACGCAATGGCGATTGAAGCCATGGCCGCCGCCCAGGCGCTGGATTTTCTCGCCCCGCTCAAGACTTCTAAGCCCCTGCAGCACGCCCACGCCGCTATCCGCTCGGTGTGTCCGACGATGGATAAAGATCGGGTGATGTACCAGGACTTCGCGCGGATCTCGGAGCTGATTGCGAGCGGGAAGGTGGCGGAAGCGCTGCGGTAGAAGGGCCCCGTAGCTCAGTCTGGATAGAGCGCTAGGTTCGCACCATCGTTGCCGGGCTCGCCCGGCCGGGCAGGTGAGGACACCTGCCCCTACATGGACTTTGGTCATGCCGTCTTCGCGCCACTCCCCTCCAACCCCAACTCCCCCGCCACTCCCTTCATCGCCTCAACGCAGAAAGCGATGTGCTCCTCCAAGCCCACCCCCAGTTCTGCCGCCCCGGCCACAATGTCTTCCCGATTCACGCTCCGCGCGAAGGCTTTGTCTTTCATCTTTTTTCGCACCGACTGGGCTTCCACTTCGGCCAGCGATTTCCCCGGCTTCACCAAGGTGCAGGCGGTGATGAATCCCGCCAGTTCGTCGCAGGCGAACAGCGCCTTTTCCATCGGCGACACCCGCGGCACGCCGGAGTATTGGGCGTGCGACATGATGGCGCGGCGAATCTCTTCCGAATAGCCGCGTTCCTTCAGGATCTCGTTGCCTTTGTACGGATGCTCTTCCGGGCTCGGCCACTTCTCGTAATCAAAGTCGTGGATCAATCCCACCACGGCCCACAGGTTCTCGTCTCCGCCCAGTTTGCGGGCGTAGGCGCGCATGCACGCTTCCACCGCCAGCGCGTGTTTGCGCAAACTTTCCGACTGGGTGAACTCAGTTAGTAAACCCCATGCCGCCTCGCGCTCATTCATGGTTTCTTACCCGTTTTCTCCTGATTTTCGCCTGTTTAATTCGGGTTTCAAACAAGGTATTTCGCGTTTCATGCCAGAATTTGCTTGACATCCACAGGTGTTGTCCAGCAGATTACCGTGGAGATTGGAACATATCCCCCGGTTCCAGGAGTAGCCCCGCTCTGGCAACTCCCAAAACCTAAATGGCCACGACCCTTGCCCCGGTAGATTCCAGGGAAGTCGTTCGTTGCGACCACTGCCTGCTGGTTCAATTCCGTACCACCAACGACCTGTGCCGCCGCTGCCATGCCTCGTTAGATGAGGACGAGCCGGAAATTGTTGCGGCCGCGCCGGCGCCACAGCTGGCGCCCACGAATGGCAACGGGCGCGGGCACCTGAACCTGGCGTCGTCCATCCGTTCGCTGCGCCTGCGCAACGGGCTCAGCCAGCGCCAACTGGCCGCTCGCATGTCGGTGCCGCGCACCTACGTCTCCAAGATCGAAAACGAGAAGGCCACACCCACCCTCTCCTCACTGGAGCGGCTGGCACGGGCGCTGGAGGTGTCGGTGCCCGATCTGCTGTCGGGCGGCGAACGCAGCCGTCAGGAGGAAGTCCGCGAGCTGACGCAAGACCCGTTTGTCGCGGAAATGCTGCCGTTCCTTTCGCAACTGAACGGCATGCAGATGTCGAGCATCCTGGCGCAGGTGCGCGATCTGACGGTGCGGCCGAGACGCACCGCGTAATTGAAGTCGGCGCCGCGGGCTGCCGATGTAAAGAGCGGCGGCTGGATCAAAAGATCCTTCGCTGCGCTCAGGATTTCGGCGCG
>JBGPJK010000281.1:0-6125 GCA_041485425.1 Terriglobia bacterium
GATCAACTGGCCCCGTTCATCACCGCCGCGCTCTGGCGCCCGGCGGGTAACCCGGTGCCGATCACGCGGCCGCATCTGGCGCGCGCCGCCAACTGAATAACACAGAGACACAGAGTCACCGAGGAGCAATGATTGCTTTTCTCCTCTGTGTTTCGGTGACGCTGTGTTCATCATCCAGGAGCTAAGTTCGCCAGCGTGCGCTAGCTCACAACCAGGGGTGAGCGGCATCACCGCCGCTGGTGTGTCTCCCCGCTACCTTCATAGATAGACGAGGTGCACCGTCCGGACATCCGCGAGCGGCAGCGCCCTGGAAATCTCATCGGGAGAATCGAACCATGGCTTACGTAATTACCGATACCTGCCTCAAGGACGTGCTCTGCGCCGACGCCTGCCCCACCGATTGCATTCATCCCAAGAAGGATGAACCGCAATTCGAGACCGCGACCCAGATGTACGTGGACCCGGAAGGCTGCATTGACTGTGGCGCCTGCGTCTCGGTCTGCCCCTCCAACTCGATGTTCCCGGCCGAAGAAGTGCCCGAGGACAAGAAAGATTTCGTCGAGAAGAACGCCAAGTTCTACGCGAATTAGTCAGACGGTGTACACCCAACCGGCCCGGGTTCTCCGGGCCTTTCTTGTTGCATGCCAAGTCTTCAACTGGAAGACGGAAAAGTCCTGGACCGGCTGCTACAACTTCCTGCTGCCCTTGGACGACGGCACCACGCAGTCGGCGCTTGTGACCATGGCTGTTATCGCCAGTCATCTCTTAGTCCGCATCCGGCGTCTGTCCAACGATAAGGGTGCCGGTTCGGTCCACCACTACAAAAGTTGTGCGACACCGCGCTTGACAGCGGCACGAGGGCGACTATGTTTGCAGACGAGAGGCGCTTCGCGGGTCTCTCCACGTTTGGGTCCCTTTTCCGGTAAGTCCCGATCCGCAGGGCCTGGCGGTCGTTAAAAGGAGGCAGACATGGACATGCTGATCCTTAGCGGCAACGATATAGTTTGTCAGTGCATAAGAGGCTATTGGTGTTCGCCAACGGAGATTGCAGCGGGCGGCCGCTGGGTGGAAATCGTTAAGCGACACGCCATTGGACCTGGCGAGTACATCGTCGTGCAATACGGTAGAGGCGAAGTCGGACCCGGAATCGAAGGGCTGAATTACTTTAGCGCTCACATCCTCGAACTAAAGGAATCTGTCGAACTGGCATTCCCCGCGGATGCGATGCTCCGCCAGTTAGGCGCAGAGACCAGG
Organism: Terriglobia bacterium; assembly: GCA_041485425.1. Taxonomy (GTDB): domain Bacteria; phylum Acidobacteriota; class Terriglobia; order Terriglobales; family Acidobacteriaceae; genus JAIQET01. The sequence continues at coordinate 1,255 of JBGPJK010000281.1, forward strand.
CTGTCGAAGGTCCAGGGGATGCAGTTCATCGCTTTTATCAAGGGGAACCTTTGGCCCTGGGTCTGGGAAAACGCTACGGCCAAAATGCGATCCCTGGTCTCCGGCGAAGAACCCACTGCGCAGGAGAAAGCCAGCGATCTGGTTCGCCAAGCGGTGGCGGACGGATGGAATTATGACGACCCCTTAACCCAGGCAGCGCCGTCGGCCCTTCTCCACCAGGCGATTGCCTTGTATCCGGGGGTTGCTGAGGCGCGCTATTTCCTCGGGAAGATGGCGATTAGCCAGGGGAGCGTCGAAGAGGCCATAACATGCTTCACTGGGGAACTCAGAATGGCCTCGAAGCCTGCTGCTCTGAACGCCCACAGCTATCTTGCGATTATCCATCGGGAACTCGGCCGCGAGCGCGAGGCGCAACACCACGCGGCAGCAGCCATGCGGACGGAGGAGTACCGCCGAATGCCGACGCAACTGAGTCCGGACGTGGTCGAGAAGGTAAGGGCGGCAGTGAGGCGCAGCAGAGCCGAAAATTGTTCAAGCCCAAAGGTTGGTGCGTAGGGGTCTCACGATGAGGCTCCAAGCGCGCGCGGGAGCATGCGTAGGGGGAGGTCTCGCCGTTCTTGCCCGCCCGGCATGTTTCACGCCGACCGCTTCTCCCGCTCCGCAAAGCTGTACACCACCTTCTCCCCCGTGTCCGCCGTCGGGCCATAGACGGACGGCACCAGCTCTCCCACCAGCCTGAGGTAGACCACCAATTGCCCGCGGTGGTGGGAAGAATGAGTGATCCGCCGCGTCATCACCCACGCTCGCGTTCGCGTCACGTCGAAAAACTGCGTGTTCTCGCGCCACCATTCGTCGGATTTCGCCCGCAGCATTTCCAGACGCCGCGTCGCATCCGCCCGGTACTTCTCGATGAATCCGTCTTTTGTCCGCTGCGCCGGATTCGGATCACCGGTATCGATTCCCAGCATCACCTTCATCCACCGGCCCTCCGATTGCACCTGGTGCTCCATTTGCTCCAGCACGCTGCGCGATTTCGGATGCGGCCGGTAGTCCATGCTGGTCGCCGGAAATGACGCCCAGAATCCCGTAATTTTCAGGATTTCCGTTTCGTACGTGTCGAGGAGGAATCCATAACTTCCCGCCATCTCACACCTCCCGGGGCCGCGTCATTATAGGCGACCCGTCCCAGGCCCGCCGCTCCGCGCCTGGCGGAACCCGTCCCACAACGGCACTGCCTGGGAGGCTGGAAGCCTCAACACTTACGCCGGAAGCCACCTTTTGGCCATTCTGGCAATAATATACTTGACTGACTGTAAATTTCGCGCTACCCTGCTTTTAACAGAGGCAGAGTGCTATGAAAGACCCCAAAACTCTCCAGCAAGCCATTCAGTTCTTCGCTGACTTTGATAACTGCCGACAGTTCATGATTGCCGTTCGCTGGTCTCACGGTAAGGTGCGCTGCCCATCTTGCGACTCCGAGAAAGTCACCTACTTGGAGAAAGCGCGGCTCTATCGCTGCTACGGTGTCCACCCGAAACAGAAATTCTCGCTCAAGGTGGGCACTGTTTTTGAGGATTCCCCGATTCCCCTGGAGAAGTGGCTTCCTGCGGTTTGGATGCTGGTGAATTGCCGAAACGGAGTGAGCAGCTACGAGATCCACCGCGCCCTGGGTGTCACCCAGAAAAGCGCGTGGTTCATGCTGCACCGAATCAGACTCGCTGTGCAGAGTGGTTCGTTTCGCAAACTCGGTGGACCGGGAAGCGAAATCGAAGCGGACGAATCGTTCATCGGCGGCAAGGCGCGGAATATGCACGAGAAGCGCAGAGCACAATTCAAGTTCGCAAGGGAGTCAGTCATTGGTGGTGATGCGAGTACCGTCAACAAAACAGCGGTCTGGGGCGTGTTCGACAGAGAACAGCGCAAGGTTCGTGCAACCGTGGTTCCGAAAGTCAACCGCGCAGCGTTGAAGATGGCGGTACTAGATCAAGTCGAACACGGCTCAACAATCTATACCGATGAAGCGCGGGTCTATCGCTCACTCCCGAAAGAATACGCTCACGAGTTCGTAAATCATTTGGAGCGATACGTGGATGGCCGCGTTCACACAAACGGGCTGGAAAATTTCTGGTCGCTGTTGAAGCGCGGGTTGGGCGGCACATACGTTGCGGTCGAACCGTTCCATCTGTTCCGCTATGTGGACGAGCAAGCGTTTCGCTATAATCACCGGAAAGATGAGACCGGAAGAAAACTGACTGACGCCGAGAGATTCAAGCTTGCTCTTTCGCAGATTGCGGGGAAGCGGCTCACCTTTGCGGAGGTGACTGGCAAGGTGGGAGAAACGGAAGTTCCGTTCTAATCCTTGGCGTCGGAAGCGCGGGAAGCGCCCGTCCTAGACGTTCGCTTCCGTTCCTTCGTTCGTTTTTCAGCGTCCAGTTTCGCCTTGATCTCGCTGTGCGGGACGGCCACTAGACGCTGCATAAAATTCTTGAAGCGGTCGAACTCACCCGGTTCATTCTTGGCGGGATGTGCGGGTTTATTCGTCGGCATCCGTGTCCTCGGAAACGAGGATGCGCCGATGTGTGCCAGAAGTCAACTCGTGTATTCGGACCCGCTCGACTATGAGACACAGCAGCTTATGGAATTTCACTTGGTTTACGCGGGGAATCTCCTGAAATCTTCTAGGTCTGGCAAGACTTGGGAAAAACATCAGATACGGCGTTATTTTCACCCGCAGCTTAAGAAGCTTTGGGAAACCCATCCGCTTTTGCAGTTCTATACCGAGCCTCAGCACAGCGATAGGCGCGGCAAGCAGATCGTAATTGAACATCACACAGACACTCAACTCGGCACTCTCGCCCAAAAGTTCGAGGGTTATATCCCCCTTGTGATGAAAGACTTTGGGATGGTGTGCGAGTTGGACATTCTGTTCTTGCGTGCTGAACCAGCGGGGAATGTGCTGCAACGAGGCGGAGCAGGCGGCGGGGATATAGACAACAGGATTAAGACTCTGTTTGACGCGCTCTGTTTGCCACTTCGGGGGCAAGCGGCAAAACCCAGACTAGGCGACGAACCAGACCCCACACCACTATATGTTTTACTGGAAGACGATTCTCTTATTACTTCGGTGAAGATAACTGCTGATCGTTTTCTGGCCGCTGTTGATGATGCCGCCCCCGACGATCCCGCATCGGCTTGTCTGGTGCTCTCCGTCAACGTGAAAGCGGCCAATCCCACGCTGCTTCCGTATCAGGTGAATCTCTAGGAGGCGCTTATGAAGCATCAGTTACGCTTATTCATCCTGTTGCTGACCGTACTGGTCGGCATTGCCTTGGCCCATTGTCCAGAACACGTTGCCTGTCCTTACGATGGAGAGGCGATGTCAAACACACAACATTGCAGATCCGCGCCGCACGCCTGCGAATATCTACATCTCGTCGTTATAGATGGGAAACTTGTGCGGCACACAACCTGGGTCACTTGCGGAGATTGACTGCGCGGTACGGGATGGCTGGCACTCATCATCCTCGAACATCTAAGCTAGCTGCCAGACTCGCGTAAACTCATCCCAACGCTTCTGTGCCAGCCTTAGACTGAGAGGGCTAAGATGACCGAAAACCAAATGCTGTTGCTTCGCGATTCCCTTGTGATTGCTCTTGAGCGAATTCAGACAGACCACAAAGCTATTGTCGGCTTAACCGCCGATTTTGTCGCCTTGCGGGACACGATCAAAGACATTGACCCGGGTCACTTTCCTCGCTCGTATCGGAAGAAGCGTCACCTTCTGGAGACAGTGAACGTATCCGTTCAAACCATGCGAGAAACTCTTGATTCTGGCGACGCGCTAACTCCACTAATTCAGAAGTTGAAAGATTGGAAAGGTCAGTAGACATCGGGACACCTCTTCGCTATGATCTGTGTATCCCGACGCAGATCGCAGACCCGCCCGCCAAGGCGGGTGCTTGCTTTTACGGCCAACTTAATTCAGTCCAAGACCCTGCTTTACGTCGCGCAATTCATCCACGCGCTTTTGTGCTGCGACGATCTGACGAGCGAGATTGATCGTCTCGTCGTAATCCATCGCATCGCGGTATCTCGCGTCGTCTTTGAGGATGTTTACCCATCGGTCTTTTGCGGAGAATTCCTGCTCTGGTTCAAAATTTTGAGATGGGCTGCAAGCGTTCCTGACCCATCTTGCTAGATCATCTAGTGATTCGCTCAACCGCCTCGCCTTGGCTTGGAGCGCCTTCAGGTTCTCTATCGACTCATGGAAATCCAAAAGCGTATCGGCCTTGACTTGCCGCTTTTCTACGTCTGTCATGAACGATTCCCTCATTCGCCTTCCATTCTCCCACAGATTGTCAAGTGGCCCTGTCACGGCATCAACAACTTAGCACGAACAGTCAGTGAAGTATATTAGTGCCGCCATTCTGCTTGACACGCCTTCGAAAAAGCGATAAACGGTTGGCCACTTTTTTCAGTAGATGTGTGCCCGTGCGCCGTAAGCGCCACCGTATCTGACCGCAACCGTTTGGGGAGGGAAAGGTCAGTATGAAAACGTCGCGAAGAGATTTCCTGAAAGTCAGTACCGTCGGAGGCGTTGCCGCGTCGGTACTTGGCTTTGACCTCACGCAAGCTCACGCCGAAGTGCGGGAGCTTAAAATCGCCCGCACTACCGAGACCCGCTCCACCTGCCCATATTGCGCGGTGGGATGCGGCATCATCATTCACACTCTCGGCGACAAGAGCGGCAATGTCAGGCCCGCGGTCGTCCACGTCGAGGGCGATCCCGACCATCCCATCAACCAGGGCGCGCTGTGTCCCAAGGGCGCGACCATCAAGCACAACATCGTCAACGACCGCCGCATCACCAA
>JBGPJK010000282.1:0-6125 GCA_041485425.1 Terriglobia bacterium
TCAGGAGTGTGCCCCTGGAGCAGTGGCCAGCGGCATTGCTACCACCAAAGCGCTCTTGTTTCCAGCCTCGGGCTCCCCGGTTTCGATTTATCCACGCAGGCTTGTCTGCTTCTGCTATCTCTTGACGCCGTCCCTTCGCGCCACAATCCGGTTATGGCAGGCCTCACACATCGTCTGACCTTCGATCCGGTTCAGATGCTGCTGGACCTCAAGCGCCGCCGGGCTCTTGCCCTGGTCTGAGTCCTGCCGTTCCGCGTAGCTCAGCAGTGCCTTCATAAGCTGTAGCTGCCGGGAAAGCTGCTCGCGGACGGCTGGATCCGAGGAGGAAAGTCTCGTGGCATCCACCTCGGCCTCTGCAATACGGGCTCGCAGCGATTGCAGTTCCGCTCTGTCGGCTGCGACCAAGTCGAGTGGCATTACTCGTATCTCCGCGCGCCGCCACATCCGAACGCCGTCTCCGATATTCTGGGAATCGGACGCGCGTTGGCTGAGTTGAACCGGCGCACCCGCAACCGCGGAAGGCTGCCATACAGAGGAGGTTTCGGCTAACACCAGGCCGGTGACGAGAGACAGTGCAAACAAGAAGGTCGTGATTCGCATAGGTACCCCCTTCCGTTGCGTGCCCACATCTGTCCAATTTCATTGTCCGCCAGCGGGGGCGGAGCGAAAGTACATGGCGCACACTGGGCTGTGACTAGGCCTAACGGCCAGCCAACCTGAAGGCAACGACCAAGTAGCGACTTGGCGTGGCGCGTGCCTTCAGGCGATGAACCCGGCGGCAGGCGCCACTCCATGACCCTTCCTCGGCTCAATCCGCAGTGACGAAGATCTTTCCCATCTCCGCGACTGAGGTTGGCGCCGCGGTGGTTTGGGCGTCCACCACGGCGATCGCCGCGATGTTGACGATGTCTTCCACTTCCGCGCCGCGCGGTAGTACGTACGCCGGCTTGCTGAGGCCCATGAGGACGGGGCCGATCGCTTCGGCGCCACCCACGCGCATCAGCAGTTTGTAAGCGATGTTGGCTGAGTTCAAGTCGGGGAAGATAAGCACATTGGCGGCGGCACCCTTGAGCGCGGAGAACGGATAGTCGTGCTCCAGGATCTCAGGGGTAACGGCCGTGTCAGCCATCATCTCGCCGTCGACCACCAGCGAGGGATCGCGCTGTTTCACCAGTTCGGTGGCACGACGCACCTTCTCGCACAGCGGGTGCCTGGTGCTTCCGAAATTGGAGAAGGACAGCATGGCCACGTGGGGTACGACGTCGAAGCGCCGGGCCGCATCGGCCGCGCACAGGGCGATCTCGGCCAACTCCTCCGCCGTAGGTTCGACGTTCACCGAGCAGTCCGCCAGGAAGAGCAGGTCTCCCTTGCGGGTGATCAGCACGTAGAGGCCGGAGACTTTGTGCACGCCTTCGCGCACCTTGATGACCTGCAGTGCCGGGCGAATGGTGTCCGGGTAATGCTGGGTGACGCCGGAGACCAGCGCGTCCGCGTCGCCCATGTGCACCATCAGCGAGCCAAAGACGTTCCGGTTATTGATGAGTTCCCTGGCTTCCGACAGCGTCACTCCACGACGCTGGCGAAGCTGGTGGAACTCGTGGGTGTAGACTTCGCGCCAACCCGACTTTTCCGGATCGACGACGTCCATGCCATCGAGCGCAATTCCGAGTTCGGCGGCCCGGTTGCGAATCTTCTGCTCGTTGCCCAACAGGATGGGCCGGGAGATCTTCTCGTCCACCAGGATATGGGAAGCGCGCAGGACTTTGTCGTTTTCGCCCTCGGGGAACACTACCCGCTTGGGCGTGACCTGCGCCTTGTGAATGATCTGGCGCATGACCTCGTGCGACTTGCCCAGGCGTTTCTCCAGTTGCTCGCGATATTCCTGGATGTTGACCGGTTCCTGGGCCACGCCGGTCTCCATCGCCGCCCGCGCTACCGCCGAGGCTTCCCACACCAGCACGCGCGGATCAAACGGTTTGGGAATAATGTAGTCCGGTCCGAAGACCAGACGTTCGACGCCATAGACACGGCAGACGGAGTCGGGGACATCTTCCTTAGTGAGTGCGGCGAGCGCGCGGGTGGCGGCCAGCTTCATCTCCTCATTAATGGCGGTAGCATGCACGTCGAGTGCCCCGCGGAAAATGAAGGGGAAGCCGAGGACGTTGTTGACCTGGTTGGGATAGTCGGAGCGACCGGTGGCGATGATGATGTCTTTGCGCGCCGCCCGAGCTTCGTCATAGGTGATTTCCGGGTCCGGATTGGCCATGGCAAATACCACCGGTCGCGACGCCATGGACTTCAGCATCGCGGGCGTGAACGCACCTTTTACCGAAAGCCCGACCAGCACGTCGGCGCCTTCGACGATCTCGGTCAACGTGCGTAGCTTGGTTTCGTGGGCGAAGCGCTCCTTGTAGGGATTCATGCCTTGGGTGCGACCCTTGTAGATCAAGCCCTTGGTGTCGCACATGAAGATATTCTCCCGCTTCACGCCCAGACGAACGTAGTGCTCAGCACAAGCGATGCCGGAAGCGCCGGCGCCATTGAAGACGACCTTGACCTTGGCAATGTCCTTGCCGACCAGTTCTAACGCGTTGACGAGGGCGGCGCCGGAGATGATGGCGGTACCGTGCTGGTCGTCGTGGAAGACAGGGATCTTCATTGTCTTCTTTAGTGTCTCTTCAATGTAGAAGCACTCGGGGGCTTTAATGTCCTCCAGGTTGATTCCACCGAAGGTGGGTTCCAACAACTGGCAAACCTTGATGATTTCATCCGAGTCATGGCTGTTGATTTCGATGTCGAACACATCCACATCGGCGAAGCGTTTGAACAACACGCCCTTGCCTTCCATCACGGGCTTGCCGGCCAGGGCGCCGATGTCTCCCAGACCGAGCACGGCGGTACCGTTGCTGATGACAGCTACCAGGTTGCCGCGCGCGGTGTACTTGAAGGCATCGTGGGGGTTCTTTTCGATTTCCAGGCAAGGATCGGCCACTCCCGGTGTGTAGGCCAGGCTCAGATCGCGTTGCGTGCGGCAGGGCTTGGTGGGGGTGACTTCGATCTTTCCCGGTCTGGCTCCAAAGTGATAATCGAGGGCTTCCTGTTTAGAAATGGGCATGACTGCCTCCTCCTGCTCCATCATGATTTGCTGTGGTAGCTCCCCAGTTGGTGGGTGGTAAGCCGAAGTCAGATCGCGCCGGCATGGCTTCCTTCTTTAGGCGTGTTCGCGTTGGAGGATATCGAGCAGGAACACTTGCGGCTCAGACCGGAGAATGAAGAAACCCTTGCGAGCCGCGAAGGCCCCCTTCAAGAATACCGCCAACTGGTCAGTTACGTTTTCCCGTCACCCCTTGGGAAGGGGCATCACAACGCCTCTCCCACGGCATGACGCCTGCAAACGCCTCATCCGGAGAGTTCGACACACCCATTGTTTTCGCATATGGGCAGCTTGTAAGTGAGCCGAGTCACCTTCACGGGTGATGGGTCGACTGAGGCCGGCGTGCTGGGGCCAGGGTCTTGCGCGAATTCATGGTGGAGGGAGCGCCGACGCGGCTTTATTGCCAGAGCGGCGACTATAATCCTTAAGGAGGGGAGTCGTGACTATGCAATCCTCAAGCCGACCTGAGCCCGAGCGCAAAGAGGAACTGACCCCGGCGGTGGAGCATGTTGCCGGCGCGCATCACCTGTTAAAGGCTCTCCAGCACAAGATAGGAGAACATCCCGAGCTCGCCGAGGCCATCACCAAGCTGGAAGTGGCGCTCAGCATTCTGACGGTAAAGACGGGTGGAATGCTTTAGCGGGCAGAGATCTTCGACACATTCCGGCCCTTCCCTCCGGTTGGGACGGTCAGGCCGGACCGACTCTCGCGGCCAGCCATGAATCTGCTGCTGCCACCGCCTACTTGTCGATCAAGCAGTATTCGCCAATCTTCTCGCTGGTATCCGGGTCCGCTGACTTGGGATAGAGATCGACGTTGGCGCAGTCATACATGCCGTGGTTCTTGGGAAGCCGCACCATCCAGTACTCTCCCGGCTTCGGAGCTTTGCAGGCTGCCATGGACTGGTTGCACTGCAGCTCGAGCGGCTTGCCTGCCACATTCGCGGTGACAATTACAACTCCAGTCATCACCGTGCTTTCCTTTACCGTGATTTGGGATTTCTCTTGTGCCAATAGCTGCACTGCTGCGGCCAACAGCACGAACAGAACAATGCTTCTTTTCATAGGCCCTCCCGCTGAGGACATAGGAGCCGACTTGGGCATACGCAAGTCCTTCTATCCCACGATTCGCAGCGCCCTAGGCTTCGTGGAACGTTTCTGCCACCAATTTCCCGTTCAGCCCACCGATGATGGCTCCGATGGCGACGCTCGCCAACAAGGTGTAAGCAGCCTCGATCCGCAGCAAGTCCCGCGGCACTCCAGCCACACCCGTGACCAGCAAGCTGGCTAGAATGACGGCGGCCCAAAGTGAGGTTGCGGTGAGGATTCCCCAACCTGCGCCTTTCTTTCCGCCTAGCGTGAGGAGCCAGGCCACGCCATAGCCAAACAGAAGCAGGACTCCCACACTCAGCAGGTGCGGAGACAACCACTCGACGACTTGGCGCATTTGGGAAGGATCGATTTTCAGCGCCTCCTCCCATCCCCTGCGAAACAAGTACTCAGAGTGCCAGACCAATCCGAAGACCCAGGCTGCAGAAACAGCAATGAGCACGGGAAGGTGGTAGATCTTCTTGGTTCGTGGCGGAGCGACCTCGCCTTGCGTGTACTGTGCGGTTCGGCGCGCTTCCGGGATGCAGTCCTGGCCGCAATCCGCATGCTCGGGCCAGCGCGTGCAGTCGGCGAGGCGCAAATCAGATTTTCCGCCCAGCTCGGTTACGGCCGCATGCACGGCATCGAAGTTCACCGCCACCTGTTGGCGAGTTTCTGGACAGGTCACCGCCCGGCTTCCCCGATAACGGTTGTAGATTTCCCGGCCCCAGAGAACCGGCATGAGGAGAACCAGGCAGGCACTGACCAAGAACATCAAGACGTAGAAGACGAGCAACATGACGCACCCCCCAGGCCTCGTTGGCAGCAACGGAACGGCCTTGAGCAGGGTTCTTAGTGAAATGCTCCAATTGTCAGGTTACCAATCCCTGTGCCCATGTGCAGTGAGTCATGTCACCATGCCTTGTGCGGGGCTCGAACACGAGGACGTGATGCTGCGCTGCTCAAGGCCCCGGCAGGGGCTGGCAGGGTGGACGGTCGCCGAAAACGGCTCTTTGGAATGAGGAGATTATGGGGTGGGAGATGGGAATCGAACCCACAACGTCCGGAGCCACAGTCCGGTGCTCTGCCAGTTGAGCTACTCCCACCAGATCCCTTCGATTATAGCTCAGACGTCAGACGTCAGACCTCGGACGTCGGACCTCAGACCTCGCCTGAGACCTAAATCTCCCGGCAGCTCAGTCGCAGCTCCGCCCACCTGAAATTCCATCAGGTGCAGCCGAGACCCGAGGCAGAAGTTGGCGGTGCGCTCACGCCACTCCTGGCGAATAACGTGAGCGTCTGGGGTCCGAAGTCTGAAGTCCGAGGTCTGAGGTCCTAGCCGCGACCCACGCCGACGTATTCGAATCCCATGGCCCGCAGGCGGACGGAGTCGAGCAGGTTCTTGGTATCGACGATCACGGGACGCTTGAGCAGGTGCTTGATGCGGTCGAAGTCGAGCGCGCGGAACTCCGGCCAGCCCGTGCCCACCACCAGCGCGTCCACGCCTTCGGCGGCCGCGTAGGGCGAATCGCAATAGAAGACGGTGCCGTTCAGTTCCATGCGCGCCTCCGGGATGGCGACCGGATCGTAGGCACGCACCCGGGCACCCTTGGCGATGAGGCCTTGCGCCAGCCGTATCGACGAGGAACCGGCCACGGAGTTGGTGTTGGGCTTGAACGCCAGGCCCAGAATGCCGACATCTTTGTTTTGCACCGAGGACACGACGGTAGAAATCTTGTCCACCAGGCGATCGGCCAGGTTATGGTTGACTTCCCGGGCCGCGCTCAGCACTTTGAGCGAAACTCCATTCTCCCTCGCCAGTTCGGCCAGCGCGTCCATATCCGACTCGGCGAATAGTCCACCCATTCCGGCTCCGGGCTGCA
>JBGPJK010000283.1:0-6119 GCA_041485425.1 Terriglobia bacterium
AACCGGTCACGTCCGTGACCTTCTTCTGGGTTTCCGCCTCGATCATGTATTCGAGAAACTTGGTCGCCAGTTCCTTGTTCTCGCTGCCGGCGGTGATCATCAGGTGGTCGATCCAGCCCGTAGTGTTCTCCTTTGGGATCGTCTCGCCCACCGGGAAGTTGATCTTACGCAGCTGGTTCGTCATCAACGGCCAGCCCATCGCCGCCACCACTTCGTGGTTCTGAAACAAGTTGGTCAATTCGCCGCCGGTCGACCACATCTTGCGAACATTCGGTTTCAATTCCAGCAATTTCTTCTTTACGGCTTCGAGCTGTTCATCCGACAAGTTGTAGAGTTGGCTGGGCTCGGGTTTGTCGAAACCCAGAACCTGCCCGGCCATGTACACGGTCGAAAGATCGTCCCAGACGGAAATCTTGCCGCGGTACTTCGGGTCCCAGAAAACATTCCAGCTGTCCGGCGGCTGCGCGAAGACGGTCGTGTCGTAAATGATGGGATCGGGCCCCCACATGAAGGGCACTCCGAATACCTGTCCCTTTATCCGCACCAAGGGCAGGGAAGTGAGCTGAGGGGAAAGCTGGCTGTAAGCCGGGAGCTTCGAAAGATCCAGAGGAGCGGCCAGTCCCGCCGCAGCGATTGCCGTAGCCACATCGCTGGAAGGTGAGATTACGTCGTAAATTCCTGCGCTGCCACCCCGCAGCTTCGTGGTCAACTCGTCGCTCGACCCCATGTACGAGGCCGAAACCTTACAGCGGTTCTGCTCCTCGAAGTGCTGCACGAAGGCCGGATCGGCGTAGCCTTCCCATACCAGCAGGTTCAGTGTAGGTGTTTTCTTGGAGCACGAACCCAACAGAACCAGCGCTGCGATTGTCAGCATCAGGACTGCAAAGCGTCGGATCATCAGTGTCGCTCCTCGGAGGCAGTCTTCCCCTCATTCCAATTCGGCGATTGATACACCACTTTCCCGCCAACCATGGTCAGCAGCACTTCCGTCTTTCCCACCACGTTCGGTTCGATCTTGAACAGATCTTGCGACAAAACGATGAGGTCTGCCAGCTTGCCCGGTTGCAGCGAGCCTTCAGTCTTCTCCCGGTGTCCGGCGAAGGCTGCGCCCAGAGTGTAACCCTTGATCGCCTCGGGAAGGCTGATCCGCTGGTTGGGAAGCCAGCCGCCCGGGGGATCGCCCTCGACGGTTTGGCGAGTGAGCGCATTCTGCACTCCCACCCAGGGATTCATGGTCACGATCGGCCAGTCGCTGCCGAAGGCAAGGACGCCGCCACCGCTCTCCACATCGTGCCACGCCCAGCCTCGCTGGGCTCGCTCCGGCCCGAGATTTCTTGCCCAGACCTTCAGAACGTCATCGTCGGGGTAGGCGTGCAGCGGCTGAAAACTGGCGATGACCCCGAGCTTACCGAAGCGAGGAATGTCCTCTGCTGATGCATCCTCGATGTGCTCGATACGATGGCGGGCGTCGTGCGTGTGATTGACCTGTTGAGCATTCTCGTAGGCATCGAGCGCCAGGCGAATGGCGCGGTCGCCGATGGCGTGGCTGAAGATCTGGATTCCGTGGCGATCCAGTTCGGTGACGGCATGCTTGTAGGCTGCGGGGTCCCACCACAGGCGCCCGGACTGAGTATCGTCAGCATAAGGCGCAAGCATGGCCGCGGTGCGAGTCTCGATCACACCATCTACGAAGAACTTGGCCTCCCCAGCCGAGAGCCAGTCATCGTGGTAACGGCGGCGTGCATCTTCGATCTCATGCAGTTCGGCCTGCGTTAGCTCCGGCGGCGGGATCCGCAGCGCGACATCGAAGTGAACTGTCAGCTTCCCCTCGCGACGCAGTTGGTCGTACAGATCGAGGATGTGGAAGTCGCCGCCGCGCATGCTAACGCCGTCCGGACTGATGACCCGCACCAGTCCCACGCGATTCGCCTCCCGCATGCCGCGGAGCAGGGCTGCGGTAATTTGTTCCCGGCCGGGTGACGGGATAACCCTGCGTACCAGGTCGTCCGCCTCATCTTCTTTAATGGCGCCAGTGGGCTCGCCAGTTTCGGGATCGCGCACGATGGTTCCGCCGGGAGGATCAGGAGTGGTGCGGGTGATTCCCGCCATTTGCAGCGCTTTGCTGTTGGCCCACCAGGTGTGCCCGTCGAATCCTTCCAGGTAGACAGCGCGATCCGGGACAACCTGGTCGAGGTACTTCTTGTCCGGCAGGCCGGAGGGAGCGAAAACGGTGTAGCCCCACCCGCGCCCCAGTACCCAGGCGGCTTGGGGATGGGCGGCTGCGTAGTCTTTGACGCGCTGCTGGATCTCCCCAACTGTCGTAGCGCCTACCAGATCTACCTGCAGCAGGCTGAGCGACCCATCGAGAAAATGGTTGTGACAGTCGGTGAAGCCGGGCAGAACGAGGCGGCCCCCGGCATCAATTGTCTTGGTGGCGGGACCGCGGTAGGACGCAATCTCCTTTGCGCTGCCCACGGCAATGATTTTGTCCTGGCGAACAGCGAGTGCTTGTGCCCACGGCTGGAGGGAATTGACCGTATAGATGCGGGCATTCACGATCACGGTATCCGCGACTTGTTGGGTGTGGGCGTTCGCCGCGCCGATGGTGCCCAATGCGATGAGCAACCCGACCACTCCACACCGTGCAACCCGGACGTGCGCAGCCCTGAGCAATTCGTCCCTCTCCTTTGCTAGAACGTCGGCGGTGTGTTCACCCACAGCACCCAGGTCTCACTGCGGCCCGGGTTCAGCCAGCGATGCGGCGTGGCACTCTCGAAATAAAAACTGTCTCCGGGTTTGAGCCGGTATTCCTCGTCCTGGACAGAAATCTTCAATTCCCCGCGAAGCACGTATAAGAATTCCTCGCCTTCGTGGGTATAGGACTCGCCGCTGCCGGCCTTCGGCGCAATGCGGAACAAGTGCGGCTCCATCACTGTGTTTCCCCATGCCAGCAGTTCCATGCGGACTCCGGGCCCGGCCTCGAGAACCTTGCGCTTCTTGGGCGACACGACACGGCTGTTGGATTCTGCGGCGTCAAAGAAATCGAGGATGTTGGTTTTGTAAAATCGTGTCAGTTTGCGCAGGGTGCTGACCGAGGCGCTCATCTGCGAGCGCTCCAGGGCGCTGAGGAAGCCCACCGAAATACCGACGGCCTTGGCCACCTGGGCGAGAGAGGAGCCGCGCTGCAAACGCAAATTGCGCAGGTGCACACCCACCGCGCCGCTATTGCCGTTAAGACTTGGACGCACCAAGCCCTCCCGCTTGAGCAGTTGCACGATCGCGGGGGCATTGAGGCCGCGGACTTTTCGCAGGAAGCGGGCGCGCTTGAGGAGTTTCACATCTTCGGCGGAGTATAGGCGATATTTGCTGACGCTGCGCTGGGGACGGGCGAGTCCCAGCCTTTCCCAGGAACGGATCACGGACGGCGAAACTCCGACCAGCCGGGCCACGTCACCGATTTTCAAGTAGGGTTTTGGGCTGGCGGGTTTCATTTTACAAAAGAGAGCTCTGCGCGTATGTTCGAGGCGTTCCTACTAAGCCATTTTTTACTTGACAGCCTGCGGCAGAGTTCTCTAACCTTGCGCGATTATAGCAAGGTTTGCTTTTCCCGCAAGCACTGTTAAGCAGGTCACCGGCAGTTGGGAGGAGCCTCACATGTATCCGTCTCTGACGTCTCGCGTAGCAGCGTTCTGGCTGGCTGTGGTTGCCGTGATGGCGGTTCTGGCGAGTTCCGCCATTGGACAGAGTACCGGCGGCAGAATCATCGGCCGCGTTTCTGATCCCACTGGCGCCCTCTTGCCCGGCGTGGAAGTCTTACTGGTGAACGAAGCCACCGGTGTCAGTCAGCAGTCGCAAACCAGCGACAACGGCGACTATGCTTACCCGCAAGTGACAGTCGGTACCTACCGATTGGAATTTGACCTTGCAGGCTTCAAGAAAACCGTACAACGGGGAATAGTTGTGGACCTTAACCAGGTCATTACTCTGAACATGACCATGCAGGTTGGCGAGACCAAAGAGGTGGTGGAGGTGACTTCGGAAGCGCCCTTGGTGGACACCACCAGCACGCAGCTTGGCGCAGTGATGGATCAGAAGCAGGTGTCCACGCTGCCCCTCAACGCTCGTGACACCTATCAGTTGCTGCAATTGCAGCCAGGAGTCCAGGGCGTGGGAGGCTCGGACCTTTTTTACGGCAGCAACCAGGCTGGCGCGGTTTCGGTGAATGGCGGACGGGGACGCTCCAATAACTTCAACGTCAATGGCGGAGATGGCAACGACTTGTTCGTCAACTCTCCCGCCATTCAGCCTACACCCGACAGCATTGCGGAATTCCGAGTTCTTTCCAACACATTTGACGCCGAGTACGGACGTAACTCGGGCGCTGTCATCAATGTCGTCACCAAGTCCGGGACCAATCAATGGCACGGCAGTGTTTACGAATTCTTGCGCAATCAGTCACTAAATGCGAAAGGTTATCTTGACCTGCGCCGCGCCGATGACAAGCAGAACCAGTTCGGCGGGACCTTCGGCGGTCCGATCAAGAGGGACCGGACCTTCTTTTTTGCTTCTTATGAAGGGCGCCGTGTGGTTCACGGGGTCTCATCCGACCCAGTCGTGGTTCCAACCGCGGCCGAGCGGGCTGGGAATTTTTCGGCAACCCCTTTTGATCCTGCTGCCGTGGTTGGTACCCAGACCTTCGCGGACATATTGAATGCCCGTTGTGGCGCGGGGGCCACGGCCGGGGATTCCTATCTCGCGCTGTTCCCCAACAGCGTGATTCCAACCAACTGCTTTGACCCGGCGGCGACGGCGATTATGAATCGTTTTGTGCCTTGCCCAAATGCCGATCCCACGTGCGCTAGTCTGGGCAATGTCGATAATATCTTCCGTGCCATTCCAAACGACGATTCCCATGAAAACCAGTTCACGGTAAAGATCGACCATAGAGTCAACGACAAGCAAAACCTCAGCGTCTACTACTACTTCAACGACGGCTTCGATGGGCAACCGTTCACCAGGTTTCAGGCGGCTACGCCGAATCTCCTGCCGGGCTTTGGCAACGACAATGCCACCCGTTCTCAGCAGGTGAATTTGTCGCACACTTGGACCATCAATACGACGACCGTCAACGAAGCCAGATTTACCTACTTCCGCGAGGCGCAGGGCACATTCCTGCATCCCCAAAGAACCAATCTGGTGACCGATTCATGCGGTTCGATCGCGGCTGCGGCGTTTTGCTTTACCGGCACCAGCGATACCCCAGGTGTGATTCCGACAAATTCCAGGATCGGGATTACCCCGAACCTAGGTGCCAACCGAGAGGGCGTCCCGTTCATCAGCATTGGGGGCGGCTTCACTATCGGCAACAACTTCGAGGGTGAGCTGCCACAGAAGGGCAATACTTATCAACTCAGCAACAACCTGACCAAGATCATAGGCAATCACACCACCAAGTTTGGCGTCGATTACAGAAACCAACGCTTCTTGCAAACTTTGTATTTCGACGTGAACGGCGATTTTACTTATTCGGGCGGGGGACTGAATGATCCGATTGCCACCGATGTCAATGGAAACCAGAATCTGTTTCCCAACTACCTGCTAGGCCTTCCCGATTCTTATTTGCAGGGATCGGCGCAGACCGAAGACATCCGCGGAAATTCAATTTACCTGTTTGCTCAGGACAGCTGGAAGATCCGGCCCAATCTGACTTTGAACTACGGGTTCCGCTGGGAATTCAACCAGCCGATTTATGATACCCGCGGGCGCTATCAAACCTTTCGTCCGGGGCAGGCAACGACCACCTTTCCTTGTCAGCTCGGTGCTGGCAGCCAGGCGTCGCTTGGTTATCCGGACACTAATTGCAATCCAGGAGGATCAGCCGCAGGCGTATTTCCGCTCGGCTTGGTGGTGCCAGGAGACAAAGGCGTTCCCCAGGGGCTGACCAGCAGCTACTACAAGTCCTTCGCTCCGCGAGTTGGGATTGCCTGGGATCCGTGGAAGAACGGCAAGACCACAATCCGGGGCGGCTTTGGACTTTTCTACAACCCAATCGAACAACTTGTGCTCGAGCAGTTCCAGGGCGAGCCCCCCTTCGGCGGCAGTTCGCTGATTTCCGAAGG
>JBGPJK010000284.1:0-6093 GCA_041485425.1 Terriglobia bacterium
CAACAACTGGGAAGATCCGGTAAAGATGACAGAGAAGCTGAAGGGACTCTACGCCGGGTCGATGGCGGGCCGCACGATGTACGTGATTCCGTACAGCATGGGCCCGATTGGCTCACCGATCGCGAAAATTGGGGTGGAGATCACCGATTCGCCCTACGTCGTCGCCAACATGCACGTCATGGCCAGGGTCGGCACCCGCGTGCTGGACGTTCTCGGCACCGACGGGGAGTTCGTGAAAGGGCTGCATTCGGTGGGCGCCCCACTGGGCCCCAACGACCAGGACTCGCCGTGGCCCAACAATGCGCAGGAAAAATACATCTGCCACTTCCCGGATACCCGCCAGATCTGGTCTTACGGCTCCGGCTACGGCGGAAATGCGCTGCTGGGCAAGAAGTGTCACGCGCTGCGCATCGCCTCGGTACAAGCGCGCGACGAGGGTTGGATGGCGGAGCACATGCTCATCCTGAAAATGACCAGCCCCTCGGGTCAGGTGAAGTACATGACCGGCGCCTTCCCTTCGGCCTGCGGCAAGACCAACCTGGCCATGCTGATCCCCACGATTCCGGGCTGGAAGGTAGAGACGGTGGGCGACGATATCGCCTGGATGAAGTTCGGGGCGGACGGGCGGCTCTACGCCATCAATCCGGAGTACGGATTCTTCGGCGTGGCGCCGGGGACGAGCATGAAGTCGAACCGCAACGCCATGCTCACCGCGACCCGGAATTCCATCTTCACCAATTGCGCCATGACTCCCGACGGCGACGTCTGGTGGGAGGGCATGACCGACGAGAAGCCGGTCGAGTTGATGGACTGGCTGCGGCGGCCATGGACTCCGTCCTGCGGCCGCAAGGCGGCGCATCCCAATGCCCGCTTTACCACTCCCGCCAAGCAGTGCCCGGTAATCGCGCCGGAGTGGGAGGACCCCAAGGGCGTGCCCATTGACGCGATCTTCTTCGGCGGACGCCGCGCCGGTGTGGTGCCCCTGGTGACCGAGGCCTTTAGTTGGCAACATGGCACGTTCCTAGGTGCGACAGCGAGTAGCGAGACAACCGCGGCCGCGACCGGCAAAGTCGGACAACTGCGCCGCGATCCCATGGCCATGCTTCCTTTCTGCGGCTACAACATGGGCGATTATTTCGCGCACTACCTGAAGATCGGCGCCAAGCCCGGCGCCAAGCTGCCGAAGATCTACTATGTGAACTGGTTTCGCACCGACGAAAACGGCAAGTTCCTGTGGCCGGGATACGGCGAGAACAGCCGTGTGCTGAAGTGGGCCTTCGAGCGATGCGAGGGGAAAGCCCAGGCCGTGGATACGCCCATCGGCCGGCTCCCTGGTCCAACTGACCTTGATACGCGGGGGTTGGACATCCCCGCCGCCAATATGGCCAAACTGCTCGGCGTCGACGTTGACGGCTGGCTGGCCGAAGTGCCGCTGATCAAGGAACACTTCGCCAAATTCGGCAGCCACCTCCCCGAGGGACTAAACCGCGAGGTCGCGGGGTTGGAGGAGCGGCTCAAGGCAGCGAAAAAGTAGACAGGGAAACCATATATCCTCATTTCGAGAGCCCAGAAAGTTTCTGGGCTCTTTTTCTTTCTGCATGATCGGCCTGCTGCTTGCATCTAATGGGAAATGCAATTTCCCCATTCACGCCCCGGGCTTACCGTGGGACAACTGCTCGCCTCGTGGCGCAACATCTTGAGCGGCAGAGCGCCCATGCTTTCCATCGAAATCACGCGGGAGTGCCCGCTAAGCTGTCCGGGGTGCTACGCGTATGGAGAAACTCACCTGGGAGATGGGCCTACGCTGCGCGAGCTCTCCGATTTTCGCGGGGATGCATTGGTGGAAGGCGTTCTGGCGCTGGTCAAGAAACACAAGCCGCTGCACGTGTCGTTGGTTGGGGGAGAGCCTTTGGTCCGGCATAAGGAACTCAGCCGGATCCTGCCGGCGCTCAGCGCGCAGGGAGTATTCACGCTGGTGGTCACCAGTGCAGTCATCCCCATTCCGGCGGAGTGGATGACGCTGCCCCGCACCCGGGTGGCGGTGTCGGTGGATGGATTGCCGGAGCACCACAACGAGCGGCGGAAACCAGCTACCTACGAGCGCATTCTCAACCATCTTCGCAACCGTCAGGTCAACGTCCACTGGACGATTACCCATCCCATGCTGCAGCGGCCGGGGTACCTGGAAGAATTTGTCTCCTTCTGGAGTGCTCGTTCGGAAGTGAATCGCATCTGGGTGAGTCTGTACAGCCCGCAGCAGGGTGAGGAAAGCGCCGAGAAGTTGACGCCACAGGATCGCCGAGCGGTGGCTGAGCAGTTGCCCGGTTTGCGCGTTCGCTACCCAAAGCTGCTGATGAGCGGCGGAATTGCTCAAGCCTTCTTGTCGCCGCCTGCCAACCCGCGGGAATGCTTGTTCTCCAGGATGTCGACCAACTACACCGCTAACCTGCGGACCCGCGTCGAGCCATGCATTTTTGGAGGCACTCCGGATTGCACACAGTGCGGATGTGCCATATCCAGCGGTCTTCATTCTGTGAAAGATGTGAAGGTTCTGGGACCGCTGAAAATCGGACACCTGGTGACAGGCTCAATCGCGATCGGCTCGGCGGTGAACCGCTTTCGCGGGGGATCGCCAAAGCCCTCGCGTTGGGGCTCAGGTTCGGACGAGATCCAACAGCAGCCGCTGGTGCAAATCGAGTCTCCCTAGCTGCGCCCGCGGTTGGTAATGTGATTCAGATCACGCCTTCAGAAGCTGACGGAGCCCATGCTGTGTGTTCCTGTGTCCTCTGTGGTTAAATCTTGAAGTATGTTTGCCCGCAAGGTCCGCGTGGAGTACGAACGAAACGGCCAACGGCTTCTCTGCCCGTTGAAGTGGCTTGACAGTTTCTCCATGCGCAACTTCACCAACGCAACCGTGTTTGACAACACCCTGCCGGTGGCCGACGGCGTCATGGAGATTGGCACGCACGTCCCGCTCGATCAATTGAGAGAAGCCATGGAGGACTGGTTCCGGCGCAAGAGCTATCTGCCGAAAGATGCGGCGCTGGTGGTTACACATTCGAAGTAAATGCGGTCTGTTCTCTGTCTGCGGATCAATTCTTCTCTTCAGCATCTCCGAATGAGGCAGAGCCAGCGAATTCCTGTATGAAAAAAGACGACGGTCGTTAGTCGTTGGTCGAAGGCAATTGCCTCCGCTTGACGAGCTCCACCGCCCCGGAGGGGCGCCCGATAGTAGTCCAGCGCTTCAGCGCTGGGTAGGCTGGGGGAATGAGCCAGTCCCGTAGGGACGACTGAAAATCCGCGGAGAATCGTGGAGCAGCCCCGACGGCACTCTGACAGGCTCTTCCTGAGTTTGGATTTCTGAACGCGAAGCAGAGCTTTTGTAAAGAAAGTTTTACAGAACTTTGACGTTCCAGCCTTCTCCCGCTGCAACCTTCCAGCAGGCACTGCAATCTCATAGGGTTGAGGGAGCAATCCGGACCAGCGGAACCGGCAATCTGCGTGCTTCTGGAAATGCGTACCTCACAAGAAAGAAGCTGGGTGAAATCCGATGAACTCCCTACTATCGAACTCATTTGTCATAGCTTCCAGCCCGACCGCCTTGGGCGTACAGACTTCAGATGGAACTCAGTCCGATTACGGCAAGCGGTGGCGGAAAATCGCCTTGGAAAGCGTCGAGGCCCGGAAAAAGTGTCTGAATTGGTGCATGGCCCTGGGCCTGGCCACCATGCTTGCAGTAAGCACCGCGGGGTGGGCCGCAACCGGGATGGTCATTTCCCGCTTGCTCCGGTAGGAGCGTTGCGGGTCGGCAACGTTAACTTGCGCACGGGGAGCGAGACGCCCCGTGACAGCCGGCGGGACACCGGGGCTACGAAACCTCTCCACTAATGGCTACTTGTCGTAGTGCAGCAGCGAGAAGACGTCGTACTGCTTGAGCTTGTCCCGGCCTTTCAGGAAATCCAGTTCCACCACGAAGCCCAGGCCGGCGATATCCGCCCCCAGGGAACTGGCCAGCTTGGCGGTCGCTTCCGCGGTGCCGCCGGTAGCGAGTAAATCGTCCACGATGATCACGCGCTGGCCCTTCTTGATGGCATCCTTGTGGATCTCCAGCCCGGCGCTGCCGTATTCCAGATCGTAGTCCACCCGGGCCGTGGCAGCGGGAAGCTTGCCGGGTTTGCGCACCGGAATGAAACCAGCATTCAAACGGTAGGCCAGCGCCGGACCGAAGATGAAGCCCCGCGCCTCCATCCCCAAAATCAGGTCGATTTCTTTCTCCAGGTAGTATTCCGCGAGGGCGTCAATCAGCGTGGCGAAGCCCAGCTTGTCCTTGAGCAGGGTGGTGATGTCGTAAAAGAGAATCCCCTTCTTGGGAAAATCGGGCACTTCGCGGATGAGCTTCTTCAGCGGCTCACAGTTCACACTGCTCTTGATCGGCGCCGTTTTGGTCGGCATTTACCAGGCTCCTTCGATACGAAATGTAGTAAGGCTGGGGGTCGGGTTGGCTTCGATCTCTTCGACGTCATCCACGCGAGCGGCACGGGGACCTTCACGGAGGCGCGATCGCAGGCCGGAGAGCTGATCGCGCGTGCCCATGGCGAAGACCTCCACGCTGCTGTCGGGATTGTTGCGTACCCATCCAGCAATGCCGAGAATGTGCGCTTCACGCTCCACGAACCAACGGAACCCCACGCCCTGCACGCGTCCGCGGACCAGGAAGCGGCGGGCTTGGGTCGCTGTTTGTTCGGCGGACGTCATAGTGGCAAGAATAATTGCGGTCCCACACCAGCCTGACTACGCGCGCGACAAATATGCGCCTTCCGAAGTATCCACTCTTATTTTTTCGCCCTCGTTGATAAACGCCGGCACCTGCACCACCAGTCCGGTTTCGGTCTTGGCCGGCTTGCTGACGCTGGATGCGGTGGCGCTCTTCAGGCCGGGCTCGGTTTCGACCACGGTCAACTCCACCGTCTGCGGCAACTCGATTCCCACCGCTTTGCCGTCGAAGAACTCTACCTGGATCTGCAGGTTGGGGATGAGGTAATCGACGGCGTCGCCCAGGATTTCACGGGTCAAGTGGGTCTGCTCGTAGTTTTGGGTGTCCATGAAGTAGTAGCTGTCGCCGTCGTTGTAGAGAAACTCCATCTGGACCTCATCCACCGTGATCCTATCGAGGGCGTCGCCGGCGCGGAAGCGGTGTTCGAACATGGCGCCGGTGCGAAGATTGCGCAACTTGGCCTGGATGAAAGCGCGCAGGTTGCCGGGGGTGCGGTGTTCGACGCTGAACACAGAGTGCAGATCATTGTTGTGCTTGATGACCATGCCGGGGCGAAGCTGGGTGGCAGGAATAGCCATTGCTAAGTAACTCTCCTTTGATCGCGCATTTCGGCGAATGGGTCGGCGGAAGCCGGGCAGGCCACATTTTCCGCCGCACATACGGGGACCAAACTCTTTATTTTACACGGACTTGAGTCGATGTGGGAAATGCGGATTACTTGCGTTCCACATCCCTCGGGAATTTGCCCGCGTGGGCGGCCAGCCGGACAGCTAGAATAGGGGCGGACGAATCCGAAGCAACAAATCTTTGAGAGTGCGAGAAAGGTGGCCTTATGCTTTTCGGAAAATATGAGCCTTCGGACAAGGGCAATGTCGGGATTGCGGTCACGTTCCTGCTGATCGGCGTGGGTGCGGGTGCGCTGGTGGCGCTGTTGCTCGCTCCCCAGAGTGGCAAGCAGTTGCGCAAGGATATACGGCGTAAGTACGAGGGCGCGCTGGACACGCTGGATGATTGGAAAGACGAAGCGAAAGAGCGTGCCGAGGACGTACTGGAGCGAGGCACGGAAATAGCGGAAGAACTACGCGGAGCGGCGCGCGAGAAGGTCGCCCCCTTGGGACGCGCGCTGCGGCGGGAGTAGCGACGGCAGCTAGTACAACCGGAAGATTACCTCCACGTTAATCTGCACCGCGACGGGCTGGCCGTCTTTACGGGCCGGTTCGAAGCGCCAGGTGCGGACGGCTTCAAGCGCCTTTTCGTCCAGGCCCATGCCAACCGAACGCGCGATGTGTATGTCACGCGGGCGGCCGTCCGGTCCCACG
>JBGPJK010000285.1:0-6051 GCA_041485425.1 Terriglobia bacterium
CCATGCGCAGATTTCCCATTTCTCGTTGCCGAGTCGTTCTAACCGCGATTCTAGCCACTACGTTTTTGCTGACGACCACGCAGGCTCAGTCAACTTTGTCGGCTGAGTTACGTCAGAAGATCGACCAGGCTGCCGGCAACGTGTTGGCCAAGACCGGCGTCCCCAGCGCCTCGGTCGCGATCGTGAAAGACGGTCAGATTGCATATCTGCAGGCTTATGGCGATGCGCGCCTCGAACCGCGAACTCCCGCGCGACCCGAGATGCGATACAGCATCGGGTCAATCAGCAAGCAGTTCACCGCAACTGCGATCCTGCTGCTCCAGGAACAAGGCAAGCTCTCGCTCGATGACAAGGTGGCGAAATTCATTCCTGACCTGACCCGCGCCGACGAAGTTACCATCCGGCAATTGCTTTCGCATACCTCCGGGTATCAGGATTTCTGGCCTCAGGACTATGTCCCGCCTCTCATGCTGCAGCCGATCACGGCGAACCGAATCCTGGACCTGTGGGCGCGCAAGCCGCTGGATTTTGATCCCGGAACCAAGTGGCAGTACAGCAACACCAATTTCGTGATCGCCGGCGTGATTGTCGAGAAAGCAAGTGGCATGCCCCTGCTCGACTTCCTTCAGCAGAAAATATTCGACCCGCTGGGGATGAAAAGCGTTACCAACACCGATCAGGGAAAACTAGGCGACTCCGATCCGGCGGGCTACATGCGATATGCGCTCGGCCCGCTGCGTCCGGCACCGAAGGAGGGCAGAGGATGGCTTTTTGCCGCCGGTGAGCTCGCCATGTCAGCCGCCGATCTGGCCAGGTGGGACCTCTCGATCATCAATCAGAAGGTGCTGAAACCGTCGTCCTACAAGGAATTTGAAACTGAAGTCCTGCTCAAGAATGGCGTCGGCACGGAGTACGGGCTGGGGGTTGACGTCACCTTGGAGTCGGGACGTCGCGTGCTAGGACATGGCGGAGAGGTGTCGGGCTTCACTTCGCAGAATACCGTTTTTCCCGACGAACACGTCGCCATTGTCGTACTCACGAATCAGGATGCAGTCGGAGCGCCCGGACAAATCGCCCGCGACATCGCGCCCTTGCTGTTTGCCATCGAGGATCCCGAAACCACAAGAAAACTGAATCAGGCGAGGAATATTTTTGCCGGCCTACAGCAGGGCACCATCGATCGTTCCCTGTTCACCGATAACGCGAATAGCTACTTCAGCGAAGCGGCATTGAAAGATTTCGCCGGCGGTCTGGCAGCGCTTGGAACACCGCAGGAGTTCACCTCAACCCGGCAACGCTTCCGGGGTGGCATGTTACTTCGTGTCTATCGAGTGAAGTTTCCGCAGCAGACTCTGCAGGTGTGGACTTACGAAATGCCCGACGGGAAGCTGGAACAATATCAGGTGGCGGCGGTCGAATAATTCTGAGGCAGTCCGCTTGGTGGCTTCATGCTCCTATCGAGACGTGGTTGCTGGGCGCAGGAGCCGCCGCCTGGGATCGATCCTTTGCATTGGTGTCCAGTCCCCACAGGTCTCTTTGTGCGTCAGCTTCCAGCCCAACCTGTTGTTCGGCGCCCGTACCCAGCGGCCTAATCCAAATAACCCGAAACTCTGCCCTGTGCTGCCGATACTGAATTGTGATCGGGCTCCCCACTTCGAGTTGGCGACGAACCGCACCCAATCGAACCCCAGCCTTACTGACATCGAGGGTATGGACCAGGTCTGAGTAGGAATCGCCGGAAACGTCGTTGCCAAGAATTCTTACCGGCAACACCGCCTTGGCCCGGTCTAGACGGCGTTTGTCGTCCACCGAAGGTTCTGCTTGTTCTGCCAGAGCTTTATAAGAATTCAAATTCCACTTCCTTTACTGACTATTTGCATCTTCAGCCATTCACGGGATTTGCACCATAGCACAAAGGTGTTGGAATCATCCTTCGTAGGTGTTACGCCTCGACCTGCAAAGACTCCCCGACCTCTCGCAGGCGAAGGTGACTCCAGTAATCACCCTCCGGTTACAACCGTGAACGCTACGCCCCCGAACGGGCCATTGCTGGATGACGCTCCAGGGCGCAATCTGGTGCCAGTAGTCAACACATCCCGAAAGGGAGTGCAGGCGCGAGCATCCTCCGCTCGTGCTGGGCGCAAATCCCGAAAGGGTTGGAGGGTGAGAACATGACTAAGTTGCTTCGCAGACTCTGGTCAGAGGAACAGGGCCAGGACATTGCCGAGTATGCCGTGATGCTGGCGGTGATTCTGGTGATCGTGGTGGGAACGATTCGCTTAATCGGTGGCAATGCGAATAACGTGTTTTCCAGCGTATCGAGTTCCATCGGTAGCTGAGTTGCCAGTGTGCGAGAGGTTTGGCTGGAACATCTCGGAGTTTGATATCAGCGAGCCGACATCGGCGAGCCGGGCTGCCTCACCCGGCCTAAGCTTCGGCGGCGGTGGTAAGGCCCGTTATGGCGTCGTCCAAAGTGGGAAAAATCAGAAAGAGCGGTTCCACTTTGGTGGTTTCAAACAACTTCAACACGCGCTCGTTGACGCCACTCAATGCGATCCGTCGCGTTGCTTTCTGGCGCGTAACATAGGCGCTGACCAGCGATCCCAGTCCCGAGGAATCCATATAGGGAACGTCGCTCAGGTCAAGAATCACGGTTGCAACATTTTCCTCCCGCCGGATTGCGTTCTGAAACGAAGCCAAATTCTCTACCGTAAGCGGTCCACTTAAGCAGAGCACGCGCGGCCCTTCCTGTGCGCTCAAGCGCTCAATCGTCAACGGCTCCGCTGCCATCGGGAGATTGTATGGCGGAGGAGCGCGGTAAGCAAGCAACCCCGGCAACACTGAGGCAACACTGGCCAGTGTGGGGCGCGAGCGTCCTCGCTCGTGCTCCGCGACCTGACCCCAAAGGTACAGGGCCAATCTCCCACTCGTCGATGGAGCAAGCCTCTTCCGGTGCCCGGTCGTTTGGGTGAACGCAGGAGGGTTTCAGCCCTCAAGCTTTTGCCGACCCCGCCGATTTGCAATCTGTAAGTGATCAATAGGTCGTACTACCGTTGCTCGCCGTTCTTTGCTCCCTCACGGCTTGCTGGAGTTCCGCTGCTTGAAACTGCTCAGGTTTGAAAGGATGGAGGTCTCTACGACTGAAAGGCTATCTACGGTTCGTAGTTCCCGCCCCTCCCCAGCTAACTGCCTGAAGGCGGGAACGGCAGCCGGCGAGTGCTCCCAAACTGCGCTGTGCGATCGGCCGACGTGTCCTCGGAGTGGCCTCCCGGGTGATGATTCGGGCAAGACCAGCACTCGACTGCGCGTACTGCTGGTGGAGGACAATCCGGCAGACGTTGAGCTGGCGTTGCTCACCCTGCGGAAAGATGGGTTCGATGTCTCCGGCGACGTGGTTCAAACCGCAGAGGAATTCACTTTGCGGATACAAGCGACCAGCTACAACCTCATCCTTGCCGACTACAACCTGCCGCAATGGAGAGGAACGGAGGCGCTCGACATTCTTTGCCGCGAAAACCTGGATGTGCCGTTGATCGTGGTGACCGGCTACCTGGGCGAGGAGAAGGCGGTGGATTACATCAAGCAAGGCGCCACCGATTGTGTCTTGAAGGACCGCCTGGCCCGGCTGCCGGCCTCGGTACGCAGGGCTTTGGAGGAAAAACGGCTTCGAGACCAACGCCGCCGGTCTGAAGAAGAGCTGGCCCAGAAGGTTGCTGAACTGGCCCGCTCCAATGCGGAGCTCGAACAGTTTGCCTACGTAGCCTCGCATGACTTGCAGGAGCCATTGCGGATGATTGCCAACTACACCCAGCTACTGGCGGAACGATATCGCGGCCAGCTGGACGAACAGGCCGACAAATATATCGCTTACTCGGTAGACGGCGCGGTGCGCATGCAGGCTCTGATTCAGGACCTGCTGAAATTCTCCCGGGTCGGCAAAGCGGAGATTGAACCCAGGACCACCGACTGCCGCGCGGTGGTGGAACAAGCGGTGAAGAACCTGCAAGCCGCGCTAGAGGAGAGCGGCGCGGTGGTGAATTGGAATGGCTTGCCTGTGGTCATGGCCGATCCCTCCCAGCTCACCCAGGTATTTCAGAACTTGATCGCAAACGCCATCAAGTTTCACGGATCGGAAAAGCCCGTGATTCAGATCGACGCAGAAAAGAAAGACCACGAGTGGGTGCTCGCGGTTTCCGACAATGGCATCGGCATCCCGGCTGAGAGCTGGGAAGACATTTTTGTCATCTTCCGGCGCCTGCATACTCGCGACGAATATGCTGGCAATGGGATCGGCCTGGCGATCTGCAAGAAAATCATCGAACGGCACGGGGGAAAGATCTGGATCGAGGCTCAAGCAGAACCCGGCTGTCGCTTCAAATTCACCCTGCCCGCCGAAGTCCCCAAGGTAGCCCAGGAAGCACAAGCATGAGAACAACCGAGATTCTGCTGGTGGACGACAATCCCGCGGACACGGAGTTGACCAGCGAAGTGCTGGCGCGCAACGGCTGTCCCAGCCACATCCACGCTGTGCCCAACGGCGTGGAGGCGATCGCGTTCCTGCGTCGGGAGGGAAAGTACGCCAACGCGGCGCTTCCCGACTTCGTGATTCTTGACCTAAATCTACCCAAGAAGGATGGTCGCGCCGTGCTGGCCGAGGTCAAAGCCGACCCGGTCCTGGGGAAGATCCCGATCGCGATCTTCAGCACGTCCGAAGCGCGGCAAGACATTGTGCGCAGCTATGAACTGGGAGCGAACTGCTATGTGAGCAAGCCCGGCAACTTGCGGGACTTCATCTCCGCCGTGACATCAATCGGAGAGTTTTGGTTTGGTTTGGCACGTCTACCACGCGAGGAGGAACGATGAATAACGGCCATACCCGTGTTTTGCTGATTGAAGACAACCCCGGTGACGCCGACCTGGTTCGCCTGCGGCTGGTCGAAGGAGACTCCGCGGTCGACGTAAGCTGTGTTAACCGGCTTGCGGATGGGCTTGCGTCCATGGCTAAGGAACCGCCTTCGGTCGTGCTGCTGGACCTGAATCTTCCCGACAGTCACGGCGCGGACACCTTCCGCAAAGTACTGGAGAAGGCGCCCGGTGTACCCGTGGTCATCCTCTCCGGCCAGGATGACGAGGCGCTGGCCATAAAGGCATTGCACCAGGGCGTGCAGGATTATCTGGTGAAAGGCGATATCACCAGCAGCCACCTGGAGCGCGTCATGCGCTACGCCATCGAACGGCAAGCCCTGACTCGTTCCCTAGAGATGAGCCGCCAGCAGCAACTGGAATTCAAGAATCAGTTCTTGTCTCACGTTTCGCACGAACTGCGGACGCCTCTGACCTGCATTCATCAATTCGTCACCATCCTGATGGACGGCCTGGCGGGCGACATCAACCCCGAGCAGCGCTACCACCTGGGCACCGTGCTGAGCAGCGTACATCAGTTGCGGGCCATGATCCGCGATCTGCTGGAGGCAACCCGGGCCGAGTCGGGAAAGATCCGGATCGAACCACGCTGCATCAACATCGGCGATCTCATCCAGCAGGCAGTTTCCATGATGGCCGCCACCGCCAAGGAAAAGCATGTTGGTTTGGAAGTGGGATTGGATACCAGAATTCCGTTTGTGTACGCCGATCCCGATCGCGTCCTGCAGGTGCTCATCAACCTCATCGACAATGGCATTAAGTTCACGCCTCCCGACGGGTCGGTGATGGTGAAAGCCTGCATGGTGGAGGCCGACTCGAACATGGTCTACCTTTCCGTGGCCGACACTGGCCGCGGCATCGGCCCCGAAGCCAAGGCACTGATCTTTGAACGCTTGTACCAGGATCCAAACTCAGTTGATAACAACCGCGCCGGGCTGGGTCTGGGACTCTTCATTGCGAAGGAGCTGGTCGAACTTCACGGCGGACGAATCTGGGTGGCTAGCGAAATCGGGAATGGCAGCACATTTTCCTTTACCTTGCCCCTGTATTCGCTGGCGAAACTCCTCTTTCCAGTCATCACCTATGAGGGGCGGCTGCGGGACGCTATCGTTCTGGTAAAGGTTGAAC
>JBGPJK010000286.1:0-6014 GCA_041485425.1 Terriglobia bacterium
AGAATGGAAAGCACGCTGCCGGCGCCGCCGCTGGAGCTCTTGGGCTTGCGGGCTTCGTGGATGCGCAGGCCGCGCGCAGCGGCGATGGCCGCGGCATTCACCAGGTTTGCCTTCTCCTCCAGCGCCTGGTTGAGCACTCCCTTGATGGCCGCGTTGCGGATCAGTTCCGTCTTCCATTCCGCGATGTGCCCGCTATAGCGCAGCGAGATTTCCTCCAGCGGACCCTCGCTGGCCTGCGCCAGGAACGCGCCCAGCCGCTCCGCCAGCACGATGTAGGGCTCCAGTTCGACATACTCATCGTGGGACACCGAGGGTACGTTCACCGCGTTCTGGATGACGCCATGCTTCAGGTATTCCTTCACCTGGAGCGCGATCTGGTAGCCGACGGCCTCCTGGGCTTCGTGGGTGGAGCCGCCGATATGCGGCGTAAAGATCACGTTCTCCATGGCCGCGAAGAGCGAGTTCTTCAGCGGCTCATCGAGGAAAACGTCCAGCCCTGCGGCCGCCACCACACCATGCTTCAGCGCCTGGGCTAGAGCCAGTTCGTCCACCAGTTCGCCGCGGGCGCAATTCACCAGCCGGATGCCACGCTTCATCTTCTTCAAAGACTCGGGATTGATCATGCCCGCGGTTTGCGGCGTAAGGCCGACATGCAGGGTCAGGTAATCCGCGACCGCATAGACTTCGTCGAGCTTGGTGGTGCGAATCCCCTGTTCCTTGGCAACGACGGTCGAGACGAAGGGGTCATGCGCGACAATCTCCATCCCAAAGGCCTTTGCCCGCCGCGCTACCTCCGTCCCAATCCGTCCCAGGCCCACGATCCCCAGGGTCTTGCCACGAAGTTCCGTGCCTTGCAGCGATTTCTTTTCCCACTTGCCGGCATGCATCAGCTCGTTCGCCCGGCAGAGATGGCGCGCCATGGCCAGCATCATGGCCAGCGTGTGCTCGGCCACAGCCACGGCGTTGGCTCCGGGCGTGTTCATGACCGCAATGCCTTTACGCGTGGCAGCGTCGAGGTCGATATTGTCCACGCCTACGCCGGCTCGTCCGATCACCTGCAGCTTGCGCGCTTTCGCCAACAGTTCCGCGTTGACCTGAACTGCCGAACGCACAATCAGCGCATCCGCCGACTCCAGTTGCGACCCCAGTTTGCCATCCAACTGCTCCGGCGTGATCACCGTCCAGCGCGCCTCGCGCAGCAGGTCCACGGCGGAGGCGGAAATCTTTTCTGCTACGACAATCTTCATGATTCGGTTAGTTCTCTTAATCGATTAGGCGTCATCCTGAGTCCGGCGTCAGCCGGGCGAAGGACCTGGCGCGTAGCGGCAGTGCGGTTGTGCGCGCCAGATCCTGCGCGGCGGGGCCGCTCAGGATGACGCCGAGCCTAAAGAACGCGTCAAGCGCCAACCGTCTGCCGCGTGCCAGCGGTGTGGCGCGCGTACACTTCCTGCGCCGCGCGCACGGCGGCGCCATACTCCACCGGTTTCCCCGTAACGCTCCCCAGCACGTGTTCGAGCGCGGCCAGGATTCCGATGGTGTCGAGATAGTCGTAGTATCCCAGATGCGCGATGCGGAACAGCTTGCCGCGCATCTCGCCCTGCCCGTTGGCTACCACGGCGGCGAAGGACTCGCGGAATTCCTTCACCATCACGCCGGAGTCGATTCCGGGCGGCGACTGAATCGCGGTAAGCGCTGCGGCGGGCGACGACGCGGCGAATAGCTTCAGCCCCAGCGCCCGTGCCCCAGCGCGGGTCATCTCGGCGGCCAGTTCCGCATTGTTGACCAGCGCCTCGCGCCCTGCGGCAAGATCGTCGTTGCCCATCTCCCGCACAAATTCCAGGGCCGCACCCAGGGCAGCAAAGAGCGAGGTCGCGGGTGTAAACGCCGCCTCGCCCTTGGCGGCGGCCTTCCGTTCTTTGCGGAAATCGAAGTAGTAGCGCGGGGAAGTCGTGGTTTCCATGCGCTTCCAGGCGCGCTCGCTGATGGCGCAATACGCCAGCCCCGGCGGAATCATCAGCGCCTTCTGTGAGCCGCCGATGATGACGTCAATCCCCCAGCTGTCCACATCGAAGTGCGTCGTGCCCAAACCGGTGATCGCATCCACCACTAGCAGCGTATCTTCGCCCATCGCCCGTACCAGGCGGGCGATACCTTCCATGTCATGACGTGCGCCCGTGGAGCTCTCCGTCGCCTGCACGTACACTGCGCGCACGTCCGAAGTCAGCTTCTGTCGAATCTCGTTGAGAGAGAAGGTCTCGCCATAGGGCGCGGTCACCATCTCCACCGCGCAACTGAAGGCCTTGGCCAGATCGCGCCAGCGTTCGCCAAATTTGCCGGCGCTCAGCACCAGAACCTTGTCGCCGGGCGAAGTGAGGTTAGAGACTGAGCCCTCCATCACGCCGGTGCCGGACGAGGACAGCGCCAGCACATCGTTTCTCGTGCCGATAAAATCCTTCAGGTCGGCCAGCACGCGTGAGAACAGGTCGCGAAACTCGGCGGTGCGGTGATGCATGGCGAACGATGCCATGGCCGTCTGCGCCGCCGGCAGGATGGGCGTCGGCCCGGGAGTGAACAGGCGATTCTTGCGCAGCATAGAAATATCCTTCTTGAGTATGTACTGCTAGTTTACTCGGAACTCGCCAGGGCGGCATGGCACGTCCTGCCATTTCCCGAATTGGTCCGCAGCCCCATCACCGCGACTATAATGTCGGCACGATGAGCCTCATTGAACAGATCCAGAAACACATCACTGAAGCCATGAAGGCGCGCAATGAACAGCGGCTGTCCTGCCTGCGCATGGTGAAAGCTGCGCTCAAGAACCGCGAGATCGAAAAGATGGCCCCGCTCGACGACAAGGAAGCCCAGCAGGTACTCAGCACCCTCATCAAGCAGCGCAAGGAGTCCATCGAGCAGTTCACCAAAGGCGGACGCCAGGAGATGGCGGACAAGGAAGCCGCTGAGATCAAACTGATCGAGACTTACCTGCCCAAGGCGGCGGGGGAAGAGGAAATCGTCGCCGGGGTGAGAGCCGCGATTGCTGAGATGGGCTCGCCCGCGATGAAAGATATGGGCACGGTGATGAAGAATGCCATGGCACGATTCTCAGCGGCGGGGATGCGGGTGGACGGGAAGATGGTGAGCGAGGTGGTGAAGCGGGAGTTAGCAGGGAAGTAGCATCAACCACGTAGGGGAAGACGCCTTGGCTCTCTGGTCGAGCGAAGTTCGATAGCGGTTCGCATTAGGTATTCTAGCCTCCCACCAGCGGAGGGATGCATAGATGGCGGGTCCGATCGGTATCTGCGCCCTCTGTCTCCAGAAGCGACGACTTAGGGACAGTCATCTGTTTCCCGCTGCCATTTTGCGACTTCTGCGCGATAGTGAGTTCACGAATCCAAATCCGTACATCATGTCTCTCGATTACGTCGGACAGTCGTCGGCGCAAGCGAAGCAATACCTTCTATGCCACGACTGTGAGCAACAGTTCAATCGGAACGGCGAAAAATGGGTTTCAGTAAACTGCTAATCACGCCCAGAGGAAGACTTTCCAATTGGGGAAGCTGATCGAGTTAGCACAGCCGATTCTGTCCGGTACGCAAGGGGCAGCGTACGACGCATCGCGGATTCCAGAAATTGCGATTGATAAGCTCGTTTACTTCGGGGCAAGTGTGGTCTGGCGGGCATCGCTGAAGCCGTGGCGGGTTCAAAAGGAAGTGTACAGTCCCATTGATATCGCGCCCAAGTACCAGGAAGCACTACGGCTCTTCTTGCTTGGTTCCGCGCCGTTTCCTCAAAACGCAGCCTCAATCGTGTACTTAATCTCCTCAGCAGTTCCGCCATCGGTGGTTGTATTTCCGGAATCCTTGGACGAAGCTTCAGCACGGATCACGTGCCGCTTCTACATCCCTGGCCTTTGGTTCTTTCTCCTCTTGGGGGAAGACATCACTAGTGCTGACCGAAGCATGTGCATTCTAAGATCGCCCTCTCATCCGATATGTCTTTATGTGGGCGCAGATGCACTTCCGTGGCAAGTCAGCTACAGCCTCTATATGAACAAGCGGGAGTTGTAGCACTGTTTACTTGCTTCGCTGCAACTCCCGGTACGCCTCGCTCTTCGAAATCCCCATCTCTTTCGAGACTTTCTTCAGCGCGGCCTTCTCGTCCAGCTTCTCCGCCGCCATGATCTGCTGGAGCCGCTGGCGAATTGCAGGACGGGCGAGGGCGGCCGTCCTCACAAGAGTCTCTCCTTCCTCCGCTTTCCCAATCAGCAGTGTGATCTCGCCCTTGACCTCACCGCGCGCTTTCAACGCCTCCAGCACCTCAATAGCCCGTCCACGCAAGAATTCCTCATGAATCTTGGTCACCTCGCGCGCAATCACCACGTGCCGCTCCGCGCCCAGAATCTCGACAATGTCTTCTACGGCCTCCTTCACCCGGTGCGGCGCTTCGTAGAACACCTGGGTACGCGGCGAATCCTTCACGCTCTCCAGCATCTGCCGCCGCTGGCCGCGCTTGGCGGGGAGGAATCCGCTGAAGCGGAAGGAATCCGTCGGCAGGCCGCTGGCTGCCAGCGCGCACAGAAATGCCGAAGCGCCGGGGATTGGTACCACCGGCACGTGATGCCGGATGGCGAGCGAGATCAGGCGGAAGCCGGGGTCGGAGATGCCGGGCATACCGGCGTCGCTGACCAACGCAATGCGCGAGCCCTGCTCCAGTTCGAGCACCAGTTCCGGAGCGCGGGTCATCTCGTTATGCTCGTGGTAGCTGGTGGTACGGGTGACGATGCCGTAGTGGTTGAGCAGCTTCCGGGTCTGGCGCGTGTCCTCGCAGGCGATCAGGTCGGCTTCCTTCAGCACCCGCACCGCCCGCAAGGTGATGTCTTCCAGGTTGCCAATAGGTGTCGCCACCAGGTAGAGAGCCGGGCCCGGGGCTAGAGTCTGGATCGAGTTTGCCGCGGCCTCGCCCGGCATCGTGTCTCGAGACTTCATGGCGCGAGTCTACCACCGCGGGTTACCCTGTGTACCCAGTGGGGTTAATCAAGTTGAGTTAGAGTGGTGGGAGATGGCGGGGGATCGCGGGAACTTGCGGGATGTAGGGCACTTAGAGCGGGAACTCCACGGGCGGTGCGTGCTCACGCTCTATTAGAGGAGCGCCGCAAGATCACGGGCTAACCCCTTGAAAACTCAAGAGGGCGATGCGCGAAAAAACAAAATCCTACGGCAACGCGATCCGTTCGCCCATCCCTCACCCACATCTAGCTGATTCCACTGGAGTAATCCAACGGCAACGCCGACAAACCGGGCGGAATCCCACGGCAATCCAACGGCAACGGCAACTGCACAAAAAACAGGGCAAAAGTTATGCTCTATTACTTCAGTGGTTC
The DNA here is from genome assembly GCA_041485425.1 of Terriglobia bacterium. Classification (GTDB taxonomy): domain Bacteria; phylum Acidobacteriota; class Terriglobia; order Terriglobales; family Acidobacteriaceae; genus JAIQET01. The sequence continues at coordinate 5,381 of JBGPJK010000286.1, forward strand.
CACGCCTGGCCGATTGGTGGGTTGGTTGCAACTAGCTCCCCCCCTTGGGGGCGTCGGCAGTGAGGGGATGGGAGCGTGCGAAGGCGGGCGCTGAAGACTGAGTCGGAACGAAGATCGTCAGGCGGCATTCCACTTGCCGGCCTTTCTCAACATCGCTTTCACTGCCCACCACACCCGGTTGGCGTCGGCCAGCGTGCGGATCTCCGTTCGTCCGCCAAGTGGTGAGTTCGAAGATCTGAGCCATGCCTCGAATTGTTCCTGAGTCCACCCGAGCCGCGCGACCGCTGACTGCACGCGCTGCCCGTCTTCCTCGCCGGCAATGACGAAATGCCGCGGCCCGCGCGGTCTGCGGCGCCGTCCCTGCAGGCCGCGCTCCGCGCCCTCCTGCTGCGAGGTGGAGTCTTCGGGCCGCCGTCCAACAACCTTCTGGAGCGCGTCGATCGCAATATTTGCCTCGTGGCGCGAGAGTTTTGTGAAAGACAAGATGGGATATCCGAGCAGCTTCTCAGCCCAGCGCAGCCTGGCTTCGCGCGTTTCGATGCCCGCGAAATCCAGCGTGTAGAGCCGGAAGTACTGCGTCCAGAGCACCTGTGCTTTCTGGAGCTGGGCCGCGGAGATGGACGTGATGCTCATC
>JBGPJK010000287.1:0-6004 GCA_041485425.1 Terriglobia bacterium
ACATTGCGCCTTATCCTCCGGATCCGAATATCGTTTACGCCGGCGACTATCAGGGCAAGATTACGCGTTTCGACAAGCGCACCGGCCAACTCAAGAACATCACCGTGCAGCCGGAAATCAGCGACGGTGGCGGCGCCGCCATCGTCGAGCACCGCTTCCAGTGGACGGCGCCCATCGTGATCTCGCCACACGATCCCAACCTGCTGTATCACGCTGCCGAGCGCCTGTTCAAGACCAGCGATGGCGGTATGCACTGGGAGGCCATCAGCCCCGATCTCACGCGCAACGACAAGAGCAAGCAGCAGCCCTCAGGCGGACCCATCACCACCGACGACACCGGCACCGAGTACTACGACACCATCTTCGCGGTGGCGGAATCCCCGGTGACCGAGGACTTGATCTGGGCAGGTACGGACGATGGGCTGATCCACATCACCCGGGATGGCGGCAAGAACTGGAGCAACGTCACGCCCAAGGATCTCCCGGAATGGAGCCGCATTAGCCTGATCGACGCTTCGCCCCACGATGCCGGCACGGCCTACGTCGCCGTCGATCGCCATCAGTTCGACGACCTGCGTCCCTACATCTACAAGACCGGCGACTACGGCAAGACTTGGACGAAGGTCAGCCGGGGTATCGCCGACAACACCTTTGTGCGGGCGGTCCGCGAAGATCCCAAGAAGCGCGGCTTGCTCTACGCCGGAACCGAAACCGGCGTCTACGTCTCCTTCAACGATGGCGCCGATTGGCGGTCGCTGAAGCTCAACCTGCCTACTACACCGGTCCACGACCTGGTGGTCAAGAACGACGACCTGGTGCTGGCCACGCACGGGCGATCCTTCTGGATCCTCGACGATCTTTCGCCCTTACGGCAATTCAGCGACGAGGTCGCCAAGCAGGACGTCCATCTCTACACCCCGGCGACGGCGTATCGCATGCACAACCCAGAGGAAGAGCGTAAGCCGGTGTTGGCCGGCCAGAATCCGCCGCCGGGCGCGGTGATCTACTACTCCCTGAAGGAAGTGCCCAAGGGCGAGACCACGATCGAGATCCTGGATGCCCCCGGAAACGTCATCCGGAAATATTCCAGCAACAAAACCGAAGAACTCGACGAGCCGCTCGATCCCGACGACAAGAAACCGGAGAAGCAGATCAAGCCCGAAGCCGGTTTAAATCGCTTCGTGTGGGACATGCGTTACGAGGGAGCTAGCCGTGTGCCCGGCTACCATCTCTGGGAATACAACGATGGCCGTCTCGGTCCTTTCGCCGTGCCCGGCAAATACCAGGTGCGTTTGACCGTCGAGAACAAGAGCCAGACCGCGGCGCTGGAGGTGAAACTTGATCCGCGGGTCAACGTTGCCCAGGCGGATTTGCAAAAGCAGTTTGATCTGCTCATTCAGGTGCGGGATGAACTCAGCCGCGTGTATGACGCCGTCAACCAAATTCAGGACGTCCGTGCCCAGTTGAGCGGTCTGAAGAAACGCCTGCCCAATAACCAGCCAGTGGTGGCCGCCGCTTCCGACCTGGACCAAAAGCTGCTTTCCGTTCGCGATGACCTGGTGCAGATGAAGATCAAGGCCAACGAAGACTCGCTCCGCTATCCCCAAAAGGTGGACAGCAAGCTGGCCTCGGCGGTCATGGTGGTGGGGGACGGCACCGATTCCGCTCCCACCCAGGCGGCCTACCGCGAGTTCGAAAAGCTGAAAAAGCAGGCGGACGACGACTTGGCGCACTGGGCGGAACTCCAAAGAACGGACTTGGCTGCGTTCCAGAAAATGGTGCTGGGACAAGACATTCAGGCGATCGTGCTGCCTGCCGCGGACCGCGCCCAGGCGGGCGGGGAAGAGCCTAAGTAGGCTTTAACAGGCTGCGGCAAAACTCGGGATTCAGTCGCCGATTTGAAAGGGCGCGCCTCCAGGCGCGCCGCAACTTGCCTGCAATCAATGCGGCATTAATAGCCGCTGAGGTTCGCCGTTGGGTGCGGAAAAGAGTTTTTCCGCAGCCTGCTAACTAAGGCCCCGCGGGTGTAGCGATTGCCGATGCCGGGACGGCTAGCCCGTTTTCCGTCCCGCTGACGTTATTACTGTGCCTGGTTCCCACCTATTACTTTCGTGCCATATCCGTAGCACGTTAGTGCATTGACCTACTGGTGGGTGGTTGCTACTGTGAACTTGTACCATCCGTCCCTCATCGGACTCCCCCAAGGTACGAACACAGGGTTGTAACTTGGGGTGGGCTATGAAACTGGTTCATTTGTGCTATGCGGCGCTGGGCTTCGCGGTGGCCCGCTGGATCTTCCGGCGGGAAGCGGTGCCGGTTCTCGATCCGGTTGCACGATTCCGCACCTCTGGCCTGCTGTAAGGAATTAGTCAGTTTGGGCGTGCGGTACCCCGTTGCGTGCTGCTTTGTCCCGCACGCCCAAGCTTCACCTCGCACCTGACTCCTAACCTTTCCAAGGTTCTAGTACCTACGTTTGTCTCGCCGGTGTTTTTTCCTCCGCATTGCTGACTACAATTTCTGTGTCGGAGTGTTTGCCGGGATGAAGAATAAGCTGTACTTGCCGGTCGCGTCGTTGCTGCTCGGATTGTTGCTGCCAACCTGTGCAGCAGCCCAGTCGGAGGGCAATGACGTCTCTCTCGGTGACTTGGCGCGTTCTCTGCGCAAGAGCAAAGAGGCGCCCACGCACACCGTCATTGACAATGACAATTTTGCCCAGATCATGAACGAAGTGGAGAGCCGGAAGCTCAGCAGCGGCAGCCTGCTGTTTTCCTTCGACGGTGTCGGAAAAGACTTTCAGGTATCTTCGCCCGATGTGACCTGCAGTCTGTCCTTCAACGCGCAGGCTACTTCGCTGCTCTCCGATCCATTTGTGCCCCAGGATCTGCCAGACACCGAACTCATCAAGCTGGATGGCCCAGCCGCCATCAACGGCGATACGCTGCAGGTTTCGGTTTACAACGGAACCGGATGGAACCTGAAGGAAATTACGGTGGGCCTGACCATTCTGCGTCGCTCCGAGGCTAGTACATCGTATTACGGAGCCGCCAAACTGCTTCCGGCGACGGCGGCAACCACCACAACCACCGCGGAGAAACGTTCCGACTTGACGGTGCTTTATCACCTGAAAGGCGCGGCCGCGCCCTTCACCACCACGGTCTTCACCGAGACCCTGGGTGCCGCTCTGGGCCCTGACCAGGATTGGCATTGGGCTATCGTGCATGCCAAGGGAGTACCGCCACCCCGCGAGGCGCCAGCAAACTTGCCACAAACGCCGCTGCTGCCCTAGCCGGGATTGGCGCCCCGGGATTTTCGCCGTACCTGGGGCACGGTTTCGGCCTGACCGCTCTTCAGGCTGCGGTACGCCGCGTCCAGAATCTCCTGGTTCTGCCAGCCTTCTTCGCCCGGGACCGGGAACTCAGCCTTGCCCTCGACGGCGGCGGCGAAGGCCTCCACTTGCCGCGCATAGGCCAATTCGTTCGACACGATTTCTGTTTCGGCCACCGTCCCGCCGCGGCGCAGTTGCAGGCTGATGGTCCGCTCCACATTCAGGGCATCGTCGGCTCGCAGTACGCCCGATTCCCCAATGATTTCCAGCGGCGTACGGTACTCGGCCCGGGTGGAAACCAGCACCGCACCCAGCACGCCGTGGGAAAACTCCAGGGCCAGCACGGCCACCGCCTCTACATCGCCGGAATCTTTGTCAGACACGCCGCGCGCGCTCACGCGCACCACTTCATCCTGCAGGATGTAGCGCAGCGCATCAATGCAATGGACGCCCACATCCGCGATTGGACCACCACCCGCTACCGCAGCGTTCGTAATCCAGGTGCGAGGATGGCTCCCGCCGAGATAGCTGAACTCGGAGCGTGCAAAAATGGGCTTGCCCACATCGCCCGCAGCCAGGCGCTCACGCAGTCGTGCCGTGCTGTCCTCGAAGCGGAACACTTGCGCCACTCCCAGCAGCACCTTGGCTTGGCAGGCGGCTTCGACCATCTGGCGGCATTGGGCGGCGTTCATTCCCATTGGTTTTTCGCAGAGCACGGGTTTGCCGTATCGGATGGCCAGCAGGACATCCTGCGCGTGGCAGGCGTTGGGAGTGGTGACGAAGACGGCGTCCACATCTGGAGATTGGCACAAAGCCTCGGCGGAGTCGAAGGCTAGAGGAATGTTGTGTTGGCGGGCAGACTCGCGGGCTTTGTTCATGTCGCGGCGGGAGAGCGCGGACACGCGGCAGTTCTTGGCCAACGCGAAACCCGGCATCAGCCGCCGCACCGCGTGCAGTCCGAAGCCGAGGATGCCGAAGCGAATCATGGCTGGAAATCGCAGGCTAGCAGAAAGCCTGGCTGCAACCAAGCAGAGGTTGGGATCTTTCGCCCCTTCGGGGCTTGGTCATCCTTCGCTGCTGACCCGGGGCTTGCGCCCCGGGCAGGTGTGGCAGGCGGGATGCCTCGACTTCCCCTTCGACTGCGCTCAGGGCCGCGGCAAAGACGGAGCTTCGGCAACAGCAGGGCAGGGTGCCAGCGCGACCTTCTTCGTGGCCGGCGAGACGCCGGCGCTACGGCTACTTCTCCGCCATGGCGCCCACCAGCGACTGGAAGATTTTGAAGCCTTCGGTGCAGCCCAGCTCGGGTTCGCTGGAACGCTCGGGATGGGGCATCATGCCCAGCACGTTGCGCCCGGGACTGCAGATGCCGGCAATGTTGTCGAGCGAGCCGTTGGGATTGGCTTCGGGAGTGATTTCGCCACTGGGCGTCGCGTAACGGAAGACGATGCGCTGGTCGCGGCGCAACTCTTCCAGGGTCGCATCGTCGCAAAAGTAGTTGCCGTCCATGTGGCCAATGGGAATGGTCAGGACTTCACCCTGGCGGCAGGCGTTGGTAAACGGGGTGTCGGCGTTTTCCACGCGCACCTGGACCGGCTTGCAGACATATTTCAGGCCGACGTTGCGCATGAGCGCGCCGGGGAGCAGGCCGGACTCGCAGAGAATCTGGAAGCCGTTGCAAATGCCAAGAACTAGTCCGCCGCCAGCGGCGAACTTCCGCACCGACTCCATTACCGGAGAGAATTTGGCGATGGCTCCCGTGCGCAGGTAATCGCCATAGGCGAAGCCGCCGGGCACGATGATGGCGTCGCAATTTTCTAGGTCATGCGACTCGTGCCACAGAAACGTGACTGGCTGCCTGGCGACCTGCTGGATGGTCCAGTAGGCATCGTGGTCGCAATTGGACCCGGGGAAAATGATGACGCCAAATTTCATCTTCTATCTCACCTGTTGCGCACGAAGCAAAATGCGGACATTCAAGTTGTATGGGAAACTACACGGCAGTTTAACATGATTTGGAAAGGTGTCTGCCAGCGCCATGGACCTCGCAAAACACGTCCGTCTGACCGGAGGGGCGCTGAAGAACTGGTTCATCGCCCAATGCCAGGACTCGCTCGCCGTGGGGTTATTGTGGCTGGTTGGCCTGTGGATCATCGGAGTACCCTGGGCGCCGTTGTGGGCGCTGCTGGCCGCGATGCTGCAGTTAGTCCCACACCTCGGACCGGTGCTGGGGGTTATCGGCCCGGTCTTCGCCGCCACCATCAAGTGGGGAGACTGGGAGCATCCTCTTTATGTGTTGATGCTGTATGCCGTCATCGCGGTGGTGGACGGCTTCTTGCTGCAACCCTACCTCATGAAGCGCACCGCCAGGGTGCCGATGTGGGCGTCGATTCTGACCCCAGTGGTGCTGGGCTTCCTGCTGCCGCTGTGGGGAGTGCTGCTGGCGCCGCCGCTGCTGGCGGTGTTGTTCGCGTATCACCGTAGGCTTACTGGACAGCCGTAGCAGCCGGGCCTTGGGCCTGACTCCTAACCAAGCCTGCATGCTATAATCTCTCTTCGCCTGCATTCGTTTCGAGGCAATCACGTGATCTCCTCTACCGGGCGAGTCCTGCGCATCGCGATCAGCAATTAGAGTTCATTAAAACGAGGTATCCCCATGTCTGGCCATTCCAAATGGGCCAC
>JBGPJK010000288.1:0-5987 GCA_041485425.1 Terriglobia bacterium
CTTACTACATGGCCGGTGAAGGCCGCCGCATGTTCGGCCCCACCACGCCGTCAGAGCTGCCCAACAAGTTCGCCATGGCGGTCCGGCAGCCGCTGGGTGTGTGCGCCATGATTACGCCGTGGAATTTCCCCATGGCAATTCCTTCGTGGAAGCTGCTCCCGGCCATCGTCTGCGGCAACACCTGCGTGATCAAGCCAGCGCAGGACACACCGCTTTCGACATTCAACCTCGTCCGCACTCTCAGTGACGCGGGCGTGCCCAAGGGCGTGATCAACATTGTTTCGGGCTTCGGCTCCCGCATTGGGGCGCCGCTGATGGAGCATCCGGAAGTGCGCGCCATCTCGCTTACCGGTTCCACCGACGTAGGCCGGATCGTGGGCACCACCGCCGCCAAGAGCTTCAAGCATTGCTCGCTCGAACTCGGCGGCAAGAACCCGATGATCGTGCTCGACGATGCCAACCTCGACCTCGCCATTGACGGCGGCCTGTGGGGCGGCTTCGGCACCACCGGGCAGCGCTGCACCGCCACCAGCCGCATCATCGTACAGAAAGGCATCTACAGCGAGTTCGTGGAACGCTACGTGGAGCGCGCCAAGCGGCTGAAAGTTGGCAACGGCCTGGATGAGAGCGTGGAGATGGGTCCGGCGATCAATGAGGCCCAGCTCAAGACCGATCTCAGCTACGTGGAAATCGGCCAGTCCGAGGGCGCCAAGATGAAGTGCGGCGGCCATCGCCTCGACAAGGGCGATTACCAGCACGGCTGGTTCATGGAGCCGACGGTATTCGTCGACGTTGATCCCAAGATGCGTATCGCTCAGGAAGAAATCTTCGGGCCGGTAGTTTCCATCATCCCATGCGACAACCTGGAGCATGCCATCGAGATCGCCAACAACAGCGAATACGGATTGTCGTCCGCGCTCTATACGAAAGATGTGAACAAGGCGTTCACCGCCATGCGCGACCTGCATGCTGGCATCACCTACATCAACGCGCCAACGATTGGCGCGGAAGTGCACCTGCCCTTCGGCGGAGTGAAGGCTACAGGCAACGGCCACCGCGAAGGCGGCCTGGGCGCGATCGATTTCTATACTGAGTGGAAGTCGATCTACGTGGATTACTCCGACAAGCTGCAGAAGGCGCAGATTGATAGAGTTGATTGAGCTCGCAGGTTATTGCGCGCGAGCTAAGACCTTTAACCGCGAAGAACGCAAAGAACTTCCGCTGAGGACGCGGAGAAGGGCAATTGGAGTTCTCCGCGAACTTTGCGGCTGTTCTTTGCGAACTCTGCGGTTAAACTGTTCTTGGAGCCCGTTCAAACCGCCAGGGTCGGAGTCAGCATGCCCACCACCCAAACCCGCGAAATCGCCGCCGCCTCCCGTCTGGAAAACGTCCGCTACGCCATCCGCGACCTCGCCTGCGTGGCCGACGAAGTCGCCTTGCAAGGCCATAAGATCCTGGCGCTTAATATCGGCGATCCCAACGTCTTTGACTTTGTGACGCCCGCCCACCTGATCGAGGCGGTGTACAGGGCAATGAAGGACGGCAAGAACGGCTATGCTCCGTCGGCCGGCATCAAGGAAGCGCTGGACGCCATTCGCGGCGAAGCGGTGCGCAAGGGTATCACCAATATTCGGGACATATTCGTCACCTCGGGCGTCAGCGAGAGTGTGGACATTTGTCTCACTGCGCTGCTGAACCCCGGAGAGGACATCCTTACTCCCTGCCCCGACTATCCGCTGTATTCCGCGGTATTGGCCAAGCTCGACATCGGACTCAATACCTATTACCTGAACGAAGAAGACGGCTGGCAGCCCGACCTCGACGACATCAAGAGCAAGATCACTCCGCGCACCCGCGGAATTGTGCTGATCAATCCTAACAATCCCACTGGTTCGGTCTGCTCGCGCAAGATGCTGCAAGACATCGCTGAGCTAGCCCGCCGGCACAACCTGGTGATCTTCGCCGATGAAATCTACGACAAGCTGATCCTGGATGACGACCAGCACATCTCCCTCGCGGCCGTCGCTCCGGACGTCCCGGTCGTGACGTTTGGAGGTTTGTCAAAGAATTATCTCGCTCCCGGCTGGCGCATCGGCTGGGGCGTGGTCAGCGGAGACCCCGCCATCGTCAAGCCTTACGTCGAAGCCATTGGCAAGCTGCTGCGGTCGCGCCTCTGCGCCAACCATCCCGAGCAGTACGCCATCAAGCCCGCTCTGGAAGGGCCGCAGGAACACCTCATTGAAGTCCGCAAGAAACTGCGCACTCGCCGCGATCTAACGGTGAAGTGGTGCAATTCGACCCCGCGCGTGAGTTGCGTCTCGCCGCGTGGAGCGTTCTATGCCTACCCGCGCCTAGATATCCCAGAGGGCGATGATGTCTTCGTAAAAGAACTGCTGCTGCAAAAACACGTGCTGGTAGTCCACGGCTCCGGCTTCGGTCAAAAGCCCGGAACGAAGCATTTCCGTATTGTCTTCTTGCCCGACGAAAAGACGCTCTCCAGCGCCTACGCTGCCATCGCAGAGTTCATGCGAGAACGCTATCGGTAGATTATTGAATCAGGCTGGAAGGGTGCTCGGGTCCAACAGATGGAGCGCGGGAAACAGCTGCCGATAGAATCCGCGATCGCGCGTGAGTAGACGCGTCGCCTGTGCCTGAGCATAGGCCCCTACCAGGAAGTCGGTGAGGATGTGGTTTCCTTTCCCACCTTGCCGGCGATAGCTCCGCCAGGCGCGCCCTGCCACAAAACTCGCCTCACGACTCAAGGCCTCGACCCGGATACCGGTCTCGTTGAGGAAAGCATCGCATTCCTCCCGAATGGAAAAATGGACGGTGAGCTCCGCATAAACCAAGTCGCAGACCACGAGCGCACCGGCGGCCCAGGCATTCTCCAGAGCTCGCTGCGAGCGCGCGAAGAAATCCTCGTTGGGCACGAGAATGTCGAGCAGAACATTGGTGTCCACGGCGGTGATCATCGGCCGCGCACGTCATCCATAAACTTGTCCACCGAAGAGTAGCCTAGCTCCTCAAAGCTGCGGCGGCACTGCCCTTTCCATTTCCTGAGGTCCAATGGCTTGGGTTTTTTCTGCAGGATGATGGCGTTGCGAACCACACGGAATTCCACTTCGGTGTCCGGACCCAGGCCAAAGCGTTCGCGCAGCGGCTTGGGGATAGTGACCTGCCCTCTTTCGCCTATTTTCATATTTCTAAGTATGATTCATATTCCACATTCATGCAAGAGGAATAACCTGCCGATTCTCTAGTAGATCCCCGGCAGAACCGCCGGCACCCGCCGCGTGTACTCCTCGAATTGCGGCCCAAAGGCCTCGCGTAACAGCTTCTCCTCGCTGCGTACACGAATTACGGTTCCAATCGCAAACAGCACAATCGCTGCCGGCAGCACGATCCAACGGCTCACCGCCAAGCCGGTCGCCAGCAGCATGCCGAACATTCCGGTGTAGATGGGGTTGCGTACCCAGGAGTACGGCCCCTCTGTAATCAGATTGTGTCCTTCTACTAGACGGGCCGCCAGCGCCCACTGCTGCCCCAAGGTGCGGACTGCGCACATAACCAGCCACACCGAACCGGCCGCCACCACCACGGTGAACACTCCAACCGCAATCTCGATGGTCCTGGACATCGGAACGAGGGGGCGGAAAGACGGCCGCTGCCGCGACCAGAACCAGACCGTGAAGTACGCCAGGGATTGCAGAAACATTCCCCGGGCCGCGACCCGGTCGCGTTTCGTCTCCTCCTTCTTGAGAGGCCGCTTGCGAACCAGGAATACTGCCGCAAAAACAAACCAGCATACGATCACGGCATAGAAGACGATCTCCGCAATGCGGTCCGGAGCCATTGGCATGAATTCCCCTGCGACAAATTCGCGACTAGGAACTTAGAGGAAGCCTCGAAATTATGCAACCACTGGCTGGTCTTCGACTCGCCGCGAGGGTCGTTCGCTACCGTCCCGCAGCGGGAGTTCATGATTCGTGGTTCTCAGCGATCTGCGGGTTTTCTCAGCGACCTCCGCGGTTTAAGATTTTTTCTCTTTTCTTTCCCCGAGAATCTGCTTAAATCGCTCTCATACCCACGTGATCGACATTCACTGCCACATCCTGCCCGAGGTGGACGACGGCCCCAAGTCCTGGGACATGGCGACCGAGATGTGCCGCCTGGCACTGGCAGACGGCATCGAGCACATCGTCGCCACTCCGCACGCCAACGAGCGTTATCACTACGACCGCGAATACCTCCTCGGAATGCTCGATCACTTGCGCCAACTCGCGGGTGACGCTCCACGCTTGAGTCTCGGCTGTGATTTCCACTTCTCCTACGACAACCTGCAGGACGTGCTGGCGTACCCGGAACGCTACACCATCGAGGGCAGCCCTTACCTACTGGTGGAGCTGAGCAACTTCGGCATCCCGGTCCAGATCAACGACTGTTTCACCAAGCTGGGCGACAAAGGCATCACTCCGGTGATTACGCACCCGGAGCGCAACTCCATCTTGCAGCAGACGCCGCAGCGAGTCTTGCAGTGGGTGGAGCAGGGTTGCGTGGTGCAGGTCACCGCATCAGCGCTGACCGGATCCTGGGGAGAACGTGCGGGACGCGCCGCCAGGTGGCTGCTGCAACGGGATGCGGTCCACGTGCTGGCCAGCGATGCCCATGACACCAACCACCGCCCGCCGCTGCTGTCGGCCGCCCGCAAGGCAGCCGAGGAACTCTGCGGCCCTGAAGTGGCCCGCGCCTTGGTGGACAACAACCCCCGCGCCATCATCAACGGCCAGCCCCTGCCCTATTTTCCCGATCCAGTGATGAAGAACTCGGGCTCTAGGCTCTAGGCTTTGGGCTCTAGGTTCTAGACTCTAGGTTCTGGACTATGGGTGTTGTACTTCATTGGTGGACGAGCTTTAGACCAGAGCCTAGCGCCTAGAGCCCAGAGCCTATTTCTGCGGCGGGCTGCTGCTGCCAGCATCCTTAGGAGCAGCCGGTCCTGCGGCGGGTGTGGTGGTCATGGCGCTTTCGGGATTCAGCAGATGCTCGTGGTCCGGCCCCAGTCCCAGCTTGATGAGCGCTCGCGAGTCCGGAACCGTCTTGTTTTGCCAGCCATTTTCGGCCTGGTAGCGCTCCATCGCCTTCTGCGAGGCATCGTCCCACGCGCCGGAAGCTTTGCCATCCAGATAATGCTCGCGAACCAGGGCTTCCTGGATTTCCCGCGCCCGTTGCGGGTCAATCTTCTGTTGGCCGCGCTTGTGCCAACTGGAGGCCGTCTTCTTTGACCGCTTCCCTTTCGGCGAAGTAGTGTGGGTCGAAGCCTTCGCCGACCTGGTGCTGCCCTGTGAAGGGTGAGCCGTGGCCTTGGCCGCGCTGGAGGTACGCTTTTGCGTGGATTTCTTGGTGGCGCTCGCCTGAGCGCAGGTCACCGTGCCTGCCAGCAGCAGGGCGCAACCCACGGTGAAAAGCTTCTCCGGCCGGAGTTCACGCAAACCCAAGTTGCACCTCAAAAGATGAGAGCCCCGGCCGATGGGCTCGGGGAATTCCTCTCCCGGCGTAGTGGGAGGGACAATGTATCACACCCGGCCCACTGAACCGGCACTGAGAAAATCATCGTCCTTTCGAGGTCTCAGTGCCAAGTTCCGGAGGTGCCGGTCGAAGGTTACCGAAGTGTACCCGCCAGGAAGATGGTACCGTCCTGCCGTCCGGCGCCCCGCTGGCGCACCAGGAATACCACGTCCTGCCCGCTCTTCAGGCTGGAAGAAACCCGGTTGAAGTCGTCCTCGTTATTGACCGGCTGCTTGTTGATCTCGAGGATGATGTCGCCGCGAGTCAAGCCCACGTCGTCGGCGAACGAACTCGGCTTCACCTCCTGCACGATCACACCTTTCACGGGCACATCCAGCCGGTCCGCCATGTCCTGGGTGAGAGCACGAACGCTCAGGCCCAGCTTGCTCTCCTTGGGCTCAGTTTCATCGTTGCTTTCATCTTCC
>JBGPJK010000289.1:0-5973 GCA_041485425.1 Terriglobia bacterium
AGGTCGAGCTTGCCGTCATGGTTGAAGTCGGCCAGGGCGACAGATTGGGAACCCGGATCGGCAGGAAGTATTTCTTTCACCTTGAACCCCGCGGCGTTGACCGTGGGCGGCATTAATAAAGCGCCCATGGCAAACGCCGTGGCGCTCCGCCGAAGGAATCCTTGGAACATATGAAACCTCCCTGTATTTGGTCCGACAATCCAGTCGCCCTGGTGCGACCCTGTCTGCTACTGGGGATGCAAGGCGCAATTGTTTTGCATCGCGATTTCCGATGTTGCGTAACCAGTGGTTCCTCCCACGACCGTAGCTTGCGACCCCCATATCATCTCCGGGTCCGTGCACTGATCCACGCGGTAAATCTGCGGAAACCCGTTGTTCTGATGGTTCGAAACCGACAACGTGCTCAGATAGCTCCAGCCCTGGGCCGCGGAGCTGTTGGAGGTGTCCTCTCCGCTTACCGTATCCCGCCCGGAGCATAAGAAGCCGTACACGAAGGTTTGCGGGTACTGATGGTATGGCGCGGGCACCAGGCTCATGTCCGTCCAGTCGGAATCTAAGTTGTCGGTATGGACATTGGGTTGTTGCTTCCAATTGTTACAGTTGGCTTGCGGCCGATAAGGATTGTCAATGCCGATGGTATGCATGGTGACGCCGCGAGCGGTATCATAAAGCCCGCCCGTTTGGTATGTCTTACCGTCGCCAAAGCAATCCGCCTGGCCACCCATCGGGTACTCCAGGCAACTCGGCCATTGCGCGGCGGCGCCCACGCACACCCCGCCGTGGCACACGTTACTGGGAGCCGCTTGCGAGCCGCTTCCAGCATAGTGGCAGCCGTTATAGATGTCGGCCAGGGCCAGGCCCGGAGGTCATGAGCACCGTGTCCAGATAACCGCTGCCATTGATGGTGCTGGCGGAGCGGTCGGCGCCATAGAACTCCATGGCATAGCCTAGCGCCGAGGCGCCGCCGCTGTGTCCCTGCGCACACATCGCCCCGGTCGAGGGCGCCGCATAGTTGTCGTGGATGAACTTGAGCAAGGTGGCGGGCCAGCAGGCCTCGTCCTTCACGCTCTTTACATCCGGCTCCGCCGAGTTGTCGTCCCAGTCATCAGCCCACGCGAACTGCACTGTGGTAAAGTCCCCGATGTTGTAGTAGTCGGCTACATACGTGCTGCCGTCGCCGACGTTGAGGAAGCTTGTCCCGCCGTCCCCGCTAAGCAACACGATGGTTCCTTGTGGGGTGGTACCTGTAGCCTGGTGGCTGACCGCCACGTAGGCAAGAACTGAAGGGAGCGGGTTGTTTACATCACCTTGAGTCGGGCAGCCGCCAACCGCCACCTTCATGCAACTGGTCAGCGTTGGGTCACCTGGGTGCCATGCGTCACCGCCTTGGACGGGAAAGCCGCATGGCGCAACCTGGATCGGGTCTAGCTCATGTGCGCTTCCCAGGAAATGAGTCTCCCGCGTCTGCGCGTGACTAAGGCCCGAGCACATCATTAACACCAAACCACAAAACACCACGGCGGCCGCCGGTCGCCCGCCCTGCCGCAGCCGGGAGGGGGGAGTATAACACAATTCGTCAGCATACGATTCTCCTGATGGTCCCGCGCTGCTGCGCGGAGCCAGGTTGGGTGCTACCTGTGCTGCGGCCGGCGACAGCGCCGGCCGCGCCAATCTGCGTGTACGTCCCCTGCGCTAGCGCCAGCGGCACCAGCAAAGTGAAAAGAACTGCGAGTGGCAAGGTATTGAGTCCGCATGACATACTCCGGGACGGGGAAATGCATTCTAGCACGGATCGCTGTAGCTGTTGTAAATCAGGCACGTCGATCGTGGTGTAGGTCACCTGCACGGTGGGAATCTCCTGCGCACGGCCAAACGGTGCGGCTATGCACACCAATGCCAAGATAAGCGCTAGCCTGCCATGCATGGCCATGAAACCTCCGGGAATCACGTCGGAGGGAACAACGCTCCGCGATTGTCCACCGGCTTTGCGCGCCAGTCAATATGAAAGAAATTGCAACGTCCCCGACAGTCGGTTGGCAACCTGCCAGAGCATGCTTGGGAGTCTGAGCGATCCGGAAGTGATTGACGACAACCGGTTTATCCGGAAAGCTTCGTGAACTGCTGTTGTGAGTGCGCGTCAGCAGCAGCTAGCCTATAAGGGCAATTCATGCACGTGGAATAGCTGGTAGTCTGCCCCGCACAAACTCCACGATCTCCGGAGTAACATACTCCGGCGGCTGGATGTGAAAGATCGGCCGCTCGGCCACCGGCTTGAGCGAAACTCCCTGCCAGGCAGCTTGGCTCGGGCCTTCTTTGGGCTCGTGCAAAATCACCCCATCCGCCAGATCAAGAAACTGCTGCGCGGACTTTTTGAAATCCGCCGTAGCGGGATCGAGCACCGTCAGATAAATGTCCGGCCGCAAGAATTTCAGAATACTGTTCGATTCCAAAATCACATTCTCCGCCTCGGCCAGGCTGCGACGAATGGTAGGCATCGCCTCCGCCAGCCGGCCTTGCTCGGTGCGTACCCACCACGCACGAGCCGCACCTGCTACCAGAAAGCGCGAGGTATCAGACTCCCCTGTCCGATCCTTTTCTTCCGACATGGCCCAGGTGTGATCATCGGTCGCGCAGTCGCACGGCTCGCCGTCGGCCGAGCAGACTCCGTGGCCGTACTGCGTGATCTTCAATGCAGTCCAGTGGTATTCCCGCAGAGCGGCGATCAGGCCCGCGACCACACTGGTCTTGCCCACGCTCCGCGAGTGTCCGCCCACAACCACGATTGCCATAAACCTCATCCCTGGCGCCAGCGTCCCCGCCGGCCACCAAGTCGCCCACCGTAGCTCCGCCGCTGGCGCTCACTCTCTCTTCGCTAGCCGCGCCAACACCGCCAGTTCCTTCAGGTATTCACGTACCGGGCGCGCCGGAGTCCCCCAGAACACCACTCCCTTGCCGCGCAGCACCTTGTTCGGGAGAACACCCCCCTGTCCTCCCAGCATCACCCCTTCTTCGATACGCGCATGCTCCCCTATGCCCACCTGGCCACCCATCACCACGCCATTCTCCACCACGATGCTGCCGGAAAGCCCGGTCTGCGCCGCGATCACCACATCTTCTCCAATCTGGCAGTTATGTCCGATGTGCACCAGATTGTCGATCTTGGTTCCGCGCCCGATCCGCGTCACCTCCAGCGCTCCGCGATCCACGGTAGAGTTGGCCCCGATCTCGACATCATCCCCAATTTCCAGCCGCCCTATCTGGGGAAATTTCTGGTAGCGGCCGGTCGCCTGATCCCGCACATAGCCAAACCCATCGCTGCCCAGCACCGCCCCGCCGTGAACAATAACGCGGTCCCCGAGCCGCGCTCCCGCATACACCGTCACGTTCGGGTACAGTTCGCAATCGCCTCCAATCTTTACCTGCGCTCCGATCACGCTGCCCGCGCCAATCCAGGTCCCCGCGCCAATCTCTACCTCTGGCCCGATCACCACTCGCTCGCCCACACTCACCGCTTTGCCCAGACGCGCCGAGGCCTGCACCATTGCGCTGGGATGGATACCCTCCTTGTGTCCGGCCGATGGACCAAGAAAGTTGGCCGCCCGCGCAAATGCCAGCCGGGGCTGGGCACATACCAGCATTGGCTTTGCGCTCGCCTTACCCGTTCCGAACTCACCCACCATCACTGCGCAGGCTGGTGACTCCAGCGCCGAGCTGAGATTCTTTTCGTCCTCCACGAACACCAGGTCGCCTGGCGACGCAGACCGGACGCTCGCGATCCCCGTTACCACCACCTTGCCATCGCCCAGCAGATGCGCCTGCACCAACTCGGCAATCTCTTTGAGTGTGCGATTCATGGCACCTTTTTATACGTTCGTCGCAGGAAAGAAAAGTGCAGAGGCTAAAATGCTCCCATGGAACGGAAGATCTTCTGGATCGTCTTCATCCTGCTGGGTCTGGTAGCTGACTTCGTGTTACCGCTGTGGTGGGCCCTGGCCGCAACCATCCCCATCGTCTACATCAGTTGGTGGATCGCCTACCGCAGTGACTGGTTCTGACGGCTGCAAGCTCGCCGCGTCAGTACAACCCCGCCTCCCCTTCCGGTCGCGTCTTCCACCGCCGGTGCACCCACAGCCATTGCTCTGGATAACGCCGCACGCACTCTTCGATGATTTTCGTGAACAGCGCCGTATTCGCCACTACATCCTCTTCATCATTCCCGGTGCGCACCAGTTTTACCGCCGGATCAAACCGCAGTCGGTATTTCCGCAGTGCCGGGTCCCAGACGGTGAATGTGGGAACCACCGCCGCATCGGTCCGCAGTGCAATCCTCGCCATCCCGCTCGCCGTACACGCCGGAATACCAAAGAAATCGACGAACACCCCTTGCGGTGGCGTCATGTTGGTATCCATCAGGATCCCCACCACCTCGCCCGCCTTCATGGCCGACAGCAACCCGCGTACGAAATTGTCCTTGTCTACCGTGGAGTTGCCATGCATGGTGCGGTAGTGCCGCATCAGACCGTCGAGATAGTGGTTGTCCAGGGATCGCATCACGATGTGCAGCGGATGCCCGTGCAGGGAATGCACAAACGAAGACAGTTCCCACCCGCCAAAATGCGCCGTCAGGAACAGCACGCCCTTGCCGCGCGCGAACCCGCGTTCAAAATTCTCGAAGCCGTCGTACACCACCACCTTGCTTACATTCTCCAGCGTGTACCTGGGAAACAGGCAGACTTCCCCCAGTTGCCGGCCCAAAGAGGTAAACACGCCACGCAGGATTCTGACCTTTTCCCGCCGGCTCTTCTGCGGCAGCGCCATCCCCAGGTTGCGCATGCCCACCCGCCGCAGGCGGACGTGCAGCAGGTAAACCGTCCATGCCAGGCTAATACCCGCAGCCCGCGCCAGCGGGCGCGGCAGAGCACCCACTGCTTTCACGATGAGCCATACCAGCACGTACTCAAGTCGCTGACGCATCTTGACGAAGTTGCGAGCGTAGCATCCGAACTCGTACGCTGAAAAGCCGAGCGCCGGCGCAGAACTACTTGTTTGCCGCGGATTTGGCCCACTTGGCCAGCGTGGTGAGAAATGGATTCGCCGCCACTGGAGGGGCGATCATGCCGGTCAACGAAGTCCGGAACGGCACCATCCGCCCATAGAACTCCCGGGTGCTGTCCTTGTCCTGTTTGATCACCGCACCGTTCAGTTCCAGTCCGGCAAACACCCCGCGTGCACGGGAATAGCTCAAAACCTGGGCCCGCAGCTTCCAGTCCGTATCAGCCGCGGCGTGACGCCCCACCGGACCAGCCGCAACACTGGCATTGGCCCCCAGCTTGAACTTGCTGGACAGCAGGTTCTTCATGCCCTCGTCGTTCATGATCAGCATGACCAGGTCCACCGCCTGGCCGCCGATCTGCAACCCGAAGCTGCCGCCCTCGATCACAAAGAACACCGGCGCACTCCAGCCCTTGGGGTTGCGGCAACTGGCAACTCCACGCCCATAAGCGCCTCCCACCACAAAGCCGCCTTTCAAAAGCGAGGGCACCACCGCCACGCATTCCGCCGAGCCCAGCACGTCTTCGGGAATGCCCTGGTCCGGCGCACTCTGGATCTCATCCAGCACCGTGGCGGCGGACTGGATACGATCTTCCGCCTTGGTTTCCTTTTCGTCGGCCGCGAACGCTGCTGCAGCCACACAAGCCACCACCCACAAAACCAGAAGTCTTCTCATTTCTCCTCAGCTTTCCTGAACTCAAAAGATACCTGGGAATCAGTGCTCCTGATTCTAAAGGATTCAGGTCAGGAAAAAAGAGTTGTTCGGTGGCGGGTTGCTCGAGTGGCAACCCCGGAGCATAGGGACCTAAAGGCAGTGACCTGCTACTAGAGACCTGAGGTCTGGGGTCTGGGGTCTGGGTGTGGGGTCTGGGGTCTGGGGTCTGGGGACTGGGGTCTCGGCTCTGCGCACTTCGCACTCGG
>JBGPJK010000290.1:0-5968 GCA_041485425.1 Terriglobia bacterium
CCGTCCAGTCCCCCGAGCACAACGCCCACGCCGCCGACACTGCTGCGAACCCGCCCACGTACGAGTGCAGCGTGAGCAGTTGCGAATCCGGCGAATCGCTGAAGAATTGTTTCCATCGCCACCCGGCCACCACCGCGTTCAGATAGAACACCACCGCGCACAGCGCGAAGACCACGCCCGACGCCAGCGCCAGCTCTTCGCTCGCGTTCCGCAACCTCATGAGCTGGACGAAATCGATTCCCGCCAGGTGCCCGCCCACCAGCAGGCCCGTGAGCAGCCCCAGTCGCCGGAACACCACTTCGCTCAGAATGATGCCCGCCGCCAGGAACAATTCCGCACCGATCAGCCACAGGAGGGAAACATTGTTTCCCGAGTAGTGGAACGGAACCGCCGCCACCATCAGCACCGCGCCCAGCACGCTCAGGATGACGAACGCCGGGCGCCGCCGCTTGGTGATCGGCAATTGCCCGAAGATGAACTCGGCACCGCCAATCACCAGCAGCGCAACGAACGCCAGCTCCGGTCGCACCGATTGAAACTTCATCACCCCGAGCAGCAGCAGCGTATTGAGCAACGCCGCCACGGTAGACACGCGCTCATCAAACGGAGACTTGATCTTGCGGACTACATACGACACCCGGAACGTGAGCCAGTAGAACAGCAGCAAAGCTGTGCTGGCGTGATACTGCGGGAACGCATGCCCCTGCGCGCCCTCCGGTCCCAGCAGCCGGTAGAGCCAATACAAGTGGTTTAGATAGCTCGACAGAATGCCGAATATCTCGAGCTCGAACCAGCCCCTCTTCACCACGATGCTCACCAGCCCCAGCGCCAGCACCGCGCCCGCAGACAGGCTGTACACATCGTCGTGACTCAGCGATACGGTCGTAAAAGCCAGAAGGAACGAGAGTCCAGTCACGAACTGCGAGTTGTAGCGCAGCGTGTGCACCACCATGGCAATGGCCACGATGAGCATCAGGATGAGATCGGTGGTCTCCGAATCCATCACCCGCATGGCCTGCACGTGGCTCAGGGCGTAGGTGGTGAAGAACAGCAGCGCCCAACCCCCGCCAATACCGGTGCGGCCCAGCAGACGGTAGCGTTCCCGCTTCTCCAGAAAGATGCCGCCGACTAGAAGCGCGAGGGCAGCAACGTACGAAAGTCCCACTTTGCCCAAGGGGCCGAGTTCCCCAAGTTCGTAGATGCCGAATAACGCAACGCCCAGCACTAGGATGATGACGCCCAGCTTGTTCAGCCAGTTCGTGCCCAGCGTTTCTTCCAGCGCGAACACCGACTTCATCCGCTGCTGCGCACTCGGCCTGGGCGCGGAAACGCGAAGCGGCGCAATGGGCCCAGGCGCAGCCAGTCGAGCGGCTGACGAAGGCGGCGCCCCTGCTGTTGGAGGTGGCAATACAGACGGTGTCTGCGGAATTTGCGCTGCGGGCAGAGGTGGCAGCACGGATGGAATCGGCGGCACCT
Source organism: Terriglobia bacterium (assembly GCA_041485425.1). Classification (GTDB taxonomy): domain Bacteria; phylum Acidobacteriota; class Terriglobia; order Terriglobales; family Acidobacteriaceae; genus JAIQET01. The sequence goes on from JBGPJK010000290.1 coordinate 1,477, forward strand.
CCGGCCGTGCTGACGGTGGCGGCACCGGTTTGGGAGTCTCGGGTGGCTTCGCTACAGGCGGCTGCGCGGGCACCGCAGGTGGCGTTGGCGCAATCGGTGCCGCCGGTTTCGGCGGCGCTGTAGGTGCAGCCGGCGTGACTGGCTTCGCCTCGACCGGTGCAACCCTCGGAACCGATGGAACCACCGGCGGCTTGATTGGTTCGATCCCCGGCGGCGCAGGCTCCGGTTCTTTGACGACGGCTGCGACCGGCACCACCGGCTTCTCCACCACAGCATGCGGAGTGGCGGCAGGCTCGTGTACTTCCGCTGCCGGTTCTGCCGGGCGGGTTGTTTCTGTGATGGCGCCAACCTGCCGCCGCAGTTCCACTAACTCCCGATGCAGCGCATCATTCTGCTTCGTGTTTGCGTCTACCAGCCGGGCGACTTGCTCGCGAAGCCTGCGTTGCTTCCATACACTCGTCCCAATCGCCAGGAAAACGAAAAACAGACTTGTGGTTGGAGTATCCAGGGCCAGCGCCAGCAGCGCGAACAGCAGGAGAACAAGCTCCGCCATTAGAACTTCCTGTACCTTCCTGATCCCGGTCGCTAATCCTGGAACGCGGTAATGGTATAGTTTTGCACGCCGTTTTACCATGCAGCCGCGAAAGTAACTAGCGTTCTGGATTTAGGGCTGCAAGGCCCGCCGGACCCGTGACAACATGTTGCAAACTCCAAAAGTAGCAACTGCTTGCCGAGGTCGTTTCCCATGACCGCAGGAACTGCCACGGTCCCCGCCACGCCGCTAGAACCGGGCTCGGAGAGCGGCTACGTGCCCGCCCCTGAAAGGCCCTGGCGGCACGGCTTTTGGTCCCTCGTCGCCACCCAGTTTCAGGGCGCGTTCAACGAGAACGGCCTCAAGAGCCTGGTCATCTTTCTCGTAGTCGGCATGGGCTTCAGCCAGGCCGAGCGCGACCGCCTGGTGCTGGTCGTCATCACTCTGTTCTCCGCGCCCTTCATCCTGTTCTCCATGACCGGCGGCTATCTCGCCGACCGCTACAGCAAGCGTAGCGTCACCATCTGGACCAAGTTCTTCGAGATGGCAGTGATGCTGCTCGCCATCGCCGGACTGGCATGGCAGAACCTTCCCGTCGAACTGGCAGCGGTTTTCCTGGCCAGCACCCAGGCCGCATTTTTCGGACCGTCCAAGTACGGCCTACTGCCTGAACTTCTCCCGCAGGAACGGCTCTCCTGGGGTAACGGCGTCATCGAACTGGGTACCTTCATCGCCGTAATCGCCGCCACCGTGGTCGCCGGGTTACTTGCCGACACCTTCCACGGACAACAGCACTGGTCGGGAGTCATCTTCCTCGTGCTCTCGCTAGTGGGCCTGCTGTGCGCCCAGGGGATCACCCGGGTCCCCTCGGCGAATCCTACAAAAACCTTCCGTGCCAATCCCCTGGGCGATCTGTTCTCGCAACTCCGCCTCATCCGCAACGACCGCGTCCTGTGGCTGGCGGTCGTGGGCAACACTTACTTCTGGTTCCTGGCCGCGCTGCTGCAGTCCAACATCATTATTTACGGCAACGACATTCTGAAGATCACTCCCGGCCGCAACGGCTTGCTTCAAGCCGCGATCGCCATCGGCATCGGCCTCGGCAGCCTGGCTGCCGGATACGCTTCCGGCGACAAGATCGAGTACGGGCTCATCCCCATGGGCTCGATCGGCATGACTCTCCTCGCGGTCTGGCTTTCACTTCCCGGGCTGTCATTCCTCGCCGTCACTTGTCTGCTTGCGGCGCTTGGCTTCACCGCCGGCTTCTTCATCGTTCCCATCAATGCCCTCATCCAGCACCGCCCCGACGAAAAAGACAAGGGTGCCATCATCGGCGCTGCCAACCTGCTTTCGTTCGTTGGTGTGTTCGGCGCGGGCGGGTTCTATTACCTGCAGACCCACATTCTGCATCTTGATCCCCGCGCGATTTTCGGATCGGCCTCGCTGATCAACATCGCCGCCACCCTCTACGTCCTCTACCTGCTTCCCGACGCCTTGCTGCGCCTGGTGCTATGGCTGGCGACGCACACTCTCTACCGGATGCATGTTGAAGGACGCGCCAATATCCCCAAGAAGGGCGGCGCCCTGCTCGTTCCCAATCACGTGTCGATGGTGGATGCCGTCCTGCTCATCGCCTCCACCGGCCGCCCCATCCGCTTCCTGATGTTCAAAGACTCCTACGAACACCCGCTGGTCAAGCCGTTCGCCAGGATCATGGGCGTGATTCCCATCTCTTCCCAGCTTCGCCCCCGCGACATGATTCACTCCCTACGCACCGCCACCCAAGCACTGAAAGACGGAGAAGTCGTCTGCATCTTCCCCGAAGGCCAGATGACCCGCATCGGCCAGATGCTGCCCTTCCGCCGCGGTATGGAGCGCATATTAAAGGGAGTAGAAGTCCCCGTCATCCCCGTCAACCTCGGTGGCGTCTGGGGATCAATTTTCAGCTTCGAGCGCGGCCGCTTCTTGTGGAAGTTTCCCCGCCGCATTCCCTACCCCGTGACGGTAACCTTCGGCCAGCCCATGCCGCCCACCACCAGCGCCCAGGAAGTGCGCCAAGCCGTGCAGGAACTCGGCGCCGAAGCCTACAAATACCGCAAGAAGTACATGCGCACGTTGCACCGTTCGTTCGTGCAGACGGCCCACCGCCACCCCTTCCGCTTCGCCATGGCGGACGGCCGCACACCCAAGCTGAGTTTCGGCGCGGCCCTCACCCGCACAGTTTTCCTCGCCCGCCGCCTGCGCAAAATTTGGCGCAGCCAGCAGATGGTGGGCATCCTTCTGCCACCTTCCATTCCCGGCTCCCTGGTCAACCTCGCTGCGCTGCTCATGGGAAAGGTTCCCGTCAACCTGAACTACACCGCCTCCAACGAAGTCCTCACCTCGTGTGCTAAGCAGTGCGAGTTGCAGACCGTGATCACGTCAACTGCTTTCCTGGAACGCCTCCACGTCCAGCCGCCCGCGCAGGCCTTCATGATCGAAGACCTGGCCGCCAACCCCGCCTTTACCGAGCGCCTCGCCGCCGCCTTGATTTCGTGCTTCTTCCCCGTCCGCCTGCTCGAAAAGGCCGTCGGAGCCGGCCGCAAGACCCAACTCGACGACATCGCCACCATCATCTTTTCCAGCGGCAGCACCGGCGATCCCAAGGGAGTCGTCCTTACCCACTACAACGTCGCGTCCAACGTCGAGCAAATCAACCAGGTGTTCATGCTGGGTCGCAGCGACCGCATACTCGGTATACTTCCCTTCTTCCATTCCTTCGGATTCGCCGGCACGCTCTGCCTGCCGACGGTCGTTGGCATCGGCGTGGTCTTCCATCCCAGCCCGCTGGAATCCCGCGCCATCGGCGCACTGGTCAGCCAGTACGCGGTCACGTTCCTGCTGGCCACGCCAACGTTCTTGCAGGCCTACATCCGCCGCTGCACTCCGGAAGATTTCGGCAGCCTGCAATACGTGCTCGCCGGCGCCGAGAAGCTGCCAGAGCGTGTCGCCGTCGCCTTCGAAGATCACTTCGGCATTCGTCCGCTCGAAGGCTACGGATGCACCGAGTGTTCCCCCGTAGTAGCCGTCAACACCCACGATTTCCGCGCCGCCCAATTCCGCCAGGTCGGCTTCAAGCGCGGCAGCATCGGCCATCCGCTGCCTGGAATCAGCGTGCGCATCGTCGATCCCGAAACCCACCAGCCCGTTCCCCAGGGCGCAACCGGCCTGCTGCTGGTGCGCGGGCCCAACGTCATGCAGGGCTACCTCAATCGTCCCGAAAAAACCGCCGAAGTCCTGCGCGACGGCTGGTACAACACCGGAGACATCGCCGCCGTCGACGAAGACGGATTCATTCGCATCACCGATCGCCTCAGCCGCTTCAGCAAAATCGCCGGCGAGATGGTTCCCCACATCAAGGTCGAGGACAAACTGCACGAACTCACCGCCGCCACCGATCAAATCTTCGCCGTCACCGCCATCCCCGACGAGAAAAAAGGCGAGCGCCTGATCGTGCTGCACCTGCTGCCGGACGACAAATTGCAGGACTGCCTCGCCCAACTCAGTAAATCCGACCTGCCGCCGCTGTGGAAGCCCCACCCCGATCAGTTTGTCCGCGTCGAATCTCTGCCCTACCTCGGCACCGGCAAGCTCGACCTGCGCCGCATCAAAGAGATGGCCATGGGAGCGTCTGCCTCATGACCACCGTAAGCCAGCCACAACTCGCCAACGACACCGCCAAACCCCGCACCCTTCGCTCTCTGGCATTCCGCATCGCGCTGACCGCTGTCGCGCTGGTCATCTGGTTCTGGACCCAGTCCCTGATCGGCGCCCGCACCTTGCGGGCTGCCGGAATCGGCGACGGCCTGCACACCCTCACCGCCCCGCTGAACCAGTATCTGTACGCGCATCCGTCCGCCGCCAATGCCTTGCTGATCGTCAGCTCCGCCATCATTGATTTGTTAGGAATGTTTCTGCTCG
>JBGPJK010000291.1:0-5957 GCA_041485425.1 Terriglobia bacterium
CTGGGCGAAAAAGAATTGCAGTCTTACCTGGTGAACGAAATCCAGGAAGTCTATCGCCTGCAGGGCGTGAACATCTCGGACAAGCACATCGAGGTGATCGTGCGCCAGATGATGCGCTGGGTGAAGGTCGAAGACGTCGGCGACACCCAGTTCCTCCTGGAACAGCAGATCGACAAGTTCCGTTTCCGCGAGGAGAACGAGCGTGTCATTGCGCAGGGCGGTAAACCTGCCACCGGACGCCCGCTCCTGCTGGGCATCACCAAAGCGTCGCTGTCGACCGAATCGTTCATCTCGGCGGCTTCGTTCCAGGAGACCACACGGGTGCTCACGGAAGCTTCCATTCAGGGAGCGGTGGATCACCTGCGCGGTCTGAAGGAGAACGTCATCGTGGGACGCCTCATCCCGGCCGGCACCGGCATGGAGTACTACCGCAACGTGCGCCTCTCGCCCGAAATGGAAGAGGCCGCCGCCAAGGTGCAAGAGGAGGTCTCGCAAGCCTACGAGGAAGCCGAGCGCGCGCTCGAGCTGATGCGCCATGAAGGCGAGACCGAAGAACTGACAGCGGAGTAATCCCGGAACAGTCGAAGGGGCGGCGTAATCCGCCCCTTTTCTTTGCTGGGTCCCCATGCACGCCAACCCAAAACACTTGCAGGATCAGGCACGCGACCATATTTCCCAGTTGCGCCCGGTGCCATCCGGTCCTAGTCTGGGAACATCGATGTTGCGTTTTCTCCGCCTGCTGCGGCTTGCCTTCTGGCGCGCGTTTCTGCACGACGCGTTTGCTATCGCTAAAGCCTCGGCTTATTCCTCCATCCTCACCTTCTTCCCGGGGCTTCTGGTAGTGGGTTCGGTGTTAGCCACCTCGCGCAAGACCGAGGTCTACCTGCGCGAACTTTCCTACGCGCTAGGCAGGATTCTACCGGCGGGAAGCGCCACCGCGCTGGCCTACCTGAAAGGCACTACACAACGCTCGGTCGGGCTGCTGATTGCTACCTCGCTGCTGACCTTGTGGACCGCCTCCGGCGTGATGATCTCCTGGATGGAAGGCTTCCGCCACGCCTACCAGCTCCCAAAAATCTGGGGTCTGCTGAAGGAACGCCTGGTCGCGTTCTCGCTGTGCATTCTCGCCGGCATTCCCCTCACCTTCGCGACCGTGCTGGTGGCCTTCGGCAGCCGCATCGAGACCCGGATTCTGTTTCATCTGGGACACGAATTCGGCTTTTACGTTCTGCTGATGTGGACGGCGATTCGCTGGCTGATTGCCACGCTCACCAGCATCGCGGTGATCGCGCTGATCTATCACAACGCTGTACCGCGCACTCAGCCCTGGCACAGTGTGCTGCCGGGCGCCACGCTCGCGACAGCCATGTGGTTTGGCACCACCGCCCTGTTTGGCTGGTACCTGCAACGCTACGCCGACTACAGCATCATCTACGGCTCGCTGGGGGTAGCCATCGCGCTGCTGGTGTGGATGTACATGATGTCGCTGATCATTCTGGTGGGCGCGGAGTTCAACGCCATGCTCTTCCCGCGGGCGTGGCTGGGGCGGGAGCTCAGGGAGATGAGCGACTCGAAGGCTGGGAACAGCCAGTAACTGTCCCACAGCGCAGTGCCGCCTTGGTAAGCTGCTCTATTCAATGTCATCCCGAGCGCAGCGAGGGACCTGGGTGTTGGTTTCCGTCGGAGACGCTTAATTTGAAAGAAGGCAAGCTCGACCTGGTTTCCGGAGACTACTCCGGCGAAACTCATCCCTGGTCACCGCGCGGCGGCACCTCTGCTGTTCGCCGCGCCAAAATCATCTGCACCCTCGGTCCGGCCTCCTCGGAAGCGGCCATGCGCGACCTGATGCGGCTGGGTATGGACGTGGCTCGCCTGAATTTCTCCCACGGCTCGCACCCGGAACACGCCCGCAACATCGAGCGCCTGCGCCGCATCGCCGACAAGGAAAACCGCACCATTTGTATCCTGCAGGACCTGCAGGGCCCGAAGATCCGCACGGGACGGCTCAAGGGACACACCCCGGTTACGCTGAAAACCGGTTCGCACGTGACCATCACGCCGCGCGACGTCCCGGCTTTTAGCCGCGGAGGTAGGCCTTGACCAACTCCTTTTATGGTCCCACCCCGGCCGGGCGATGCCGAGCGTGATCGTGAAGGCCTGAAAAACGCCGTGGCCGCGATGCGCAAGCTGGTCTCCGGCCGCGTATTCCTGGGCGGACAAAGCTACGGAGGCCGCCAGGCCACCATGCTCTGCGCCGACGAACCCGGGCTCGTGGACGGTTTGCTCCTGACGTCCTATCCCCTGCATCCACCCGGCAAGCCTGCCCAGCTTCGGGTTCAGCACTTTCCAAAACTGCAAATGCCGGCGTTGTTCGTGCACGGCACGCGTGATCCGTTCGGATCGATCGAAGAGATAGAAAGGGCTCTGAGGCTGATCCCGGCGAAAACTCAACTGGTTCCGGCGCAAGGCGAGGGCCACGATCTGGGATTCAAGGGAAAATCAAAGCGGGAAGACTTGCCTGCTGCGGCGCTGGCAGAATTTGAACGGTTCTTCGATTGAGCCCGCGATCCAAACAATCTTCTGTTTATCCGGGTGCGTTGGCGATCTTCTCTAATTCACCCAGCCCGACTTCGACCCGCCGTTCTTCTTGTCTACATCATCCGGCGGAACGTAATTGCCGTGCTCGTCGAAGGTGACCTCGCGGTTGTGCTGGCGCATGTAGACTTCGAACTTGCGGGCAGCCCGGCGGCGTTTCCAGCGGTAATAGGAATTGCGCACGCTGAAGTAACGCTCGCTGGCGCCGAAGGTCAGCCCCTGCCTTGGCAGGAACTTCACATAGAGAAAGCCGAAGAGCAGCCCGCCCAGGTGGGCCATGTAGGCGATGCCTCCCCCGTGGCCGGAGGTGGAAGCGCTGATGGCACTGATCAGAGTGATGAAAGCAATTCCTGCAACGAAATACTTTGCCTTCATCGAAATCGGAATGGGGAACAGCATGATCTCGCGGTCGCCGTAGATCATCCCAAACGCCATCAGAATGCCGAAAACTCCGCCGGAAGCGCCGACGGTTTTGGTGACGGGTGTAATCCCACCCAGCCCGGTGTAAGACACGGCGACTGTAGTGAGCGCCGCTGCTACGACGCAGAAGAAATAGAACTCCAGGAACTTCTTGCGTCCCCAATCCAATTCGAGCTGTGCGCCGAACATCCATAGGCCGAGCATATTGAACAGCAGGTGCAAGATACCTTCGTGCAGGAACGAGTAGGTGGCGAGCTGCCACACAAAACCATGCATCACCCGATACGGCCCCAGGGCGAAGAGGGCGATCACCAGATCGTACAAATTCTCATCTGCGGTGTGCAGCAGGGTGGTGAACAGGAGCACGACCGCGTTGATGACAATGAGCCACTTCACCGCCTTGGTGAAAGGAGGCAAGCTCAGCGAGAAGGTTCGTCCAGAAGGCATGGGAACAGTCGTCGGTCTTCGGTCGTCAGTCGTCAGCCAACATCGGGGAGGGTGGGGCTAACCGCCTGAAGTCGAGACCCTCAGCAATCTTATCAGGTGTCCTAGCGCTCGGGCAGGGGAACCACGGGCAGGCTCCGGTGCCCTTCCTTGTCGACAGCGCGTACTGCGAAGATCACATTGTCTTTCGAGTACGGCAGAGTCGCAAGCGTTACATTGGCGAAGGACTTTGCCTGTTCCCACTCGGAGGCCGTGGTCGCGCGCCAGAGCACCTCGTATCCACTTGCGCCCGGGGAAGGCTCCCACGTCAGCGTAGAATTGTTCTCCAATTCCTTGGTCAGAAGACGGACCTGGCCCGGAGGCGGAGGCGCTGAAGCCAGCGAGGCCAATGTGGCCGCGTTCAGGCGGGCCACCCTGGCGACGTAGTCAAAGTTCACGAACTTCGGCAAATCCCCGTATTCAATTCCGTTCTCGGTGCGGACATTCTGATGCTGGTGGTTGTAGTCTTCTCGATACTCGGTAAAGCGTACTGCGGCGAATCCCTGCTGGTTGAAAGAGTAGTGGTCGCCGCCGCGCAAGTAGCGGTCCAACCGGAACACCAGCGTGGGCTTTATACCGGTTTCGTAGGTGCGGCTGACCTCAGCGATGTAGCGGGCCAATTCGCGCGAAGTGGAATCGCTCTCCCCGCCCAGGCCGCGGATCAGCCGCAACTGCTTCTCGTCGGCTGCCGCCGGCACGCCTTCGGAAAATACCCGCACCACGCTGGTGTCCTGCTGTGGATTGCGGTCTCCGCCGACGATGTCATTGTTGAGCACCGCCTCAACGCCCCATCCGTCGGTTTTCGCCATCTGGGCGAAGTGGTGGCTGCCGTTCAAGCCTTGCTCTTCTCCTGCGACGGTCAGAAAAACAATCGTAGCCGGGAACTTTATCTTGCTCAGAACCCGCGCGCACTCCAGGCTCACCGCCGTGCCGCTGCCATCATCATTTGCACCCGGCGCTGCCCCGGTCGCATCGAAGGTGTCACCGTTGCGCGAATCGTAATGCCCTGTGACCACCACAAACCGCCGGGTGTTCTGTGGGTCCGTTCCCTTGAGAACCGCGTAAACGTTGGTAATTTCCGTGGGCTTCGGAATCCGGTCAGCCGGCTGTTCGAGAAAACCGTCGGTCTTGACCTCCAGGCATCCGCCACAGTCGCGCGAGTAGCGCTCGAACTCACTCTTGATCCACTCCCGCGCCGCCCCGATTCCGTGGTGCGCCCCCAGCGAAGCTGGGTCTTGCGGTGAGATGGTCGCCCGCGTTCCAAAACTCGCCAGCTTTTCGATGTTGGCCTGGATGTGTTCTGCCGATATCTGTTTGAGGGCCGCTGCAATCCGTGGATCCGCCGGGCCCGCAGCGGGCGCATCCTGGGCCGAGGCTGTTGAAAACGCCAGAATGGAACAGAGAGCCAGGCTGAAAAGCAAAGAGGACATCCACCGAGAAAACTTCGAGCGCGAATGCAGTTGGAGTGTCAAGCTGGATTCCAGAACTCAAGGGCAGCCAAGCGCCTCCGGCCATCATCCAAGCCGAAAGGAATAACTACCGAAGCACTTGACCTCGGCCTCGAGAGAAACTAAATATTAACAGGGTGGTCCTAATAGCATGGGGGGGATTATGGTTTATTGTCCAGAATGCGAGACCGATCTCGACATCGAAGAGGACGAGGTCGATGAGGGCGAAGTCGTCTCCTGCCCCGAGTGCGGCACCGATTTTGAAGTGGTCACGGTGAATCCCATCGAACTGAAACCGGTGGAAGAGGTGGCCCTCGACGAAGAAGAGGAAGAGGAGACCGAAGACGGTGACGACTCCTAGGTTCGGCCACTCCGCCCGCTCCCTGTGGTCCGCCCCCCGCTGTGGTTTTCGAGTACTCCTGGTTGGGCTGTTGCTTTCCCTGGCGTGTCTTGGCCAGACTCCGTCCGCCAGCGCCCAGAGCAAGCATGCCAAGCCCTATGCCTTGATCTTTGGTACGGTGTGGGGTCCGGACAATCGGCCGGTCTATGGAGTAAAAGTGAAGATTCGCCGGGCCGACCAGAAGAAGGCCAGATGGGAGCAGTATTCCGACCACAGCGGCGAGTTTGCCCAACGGGTACCTGAGGGCCCGGGCGATTACGTTGTCTGGGCCGATCTGAAGGGTTATAAGTCAAATGATGGCAGACACTTACAGCCTAGCGACGAGGTCGAGGTCCACATTGATAACGACGAGCGCGCGGACATCGGTTTGCATCTAAAATAGTAGGAACTCAGCAACAACCCAGGCTGGTAGGCGATGAGGGGAGGGCCTCATGAAACGACACCATGTTGTGGCGCTCGTGCTGCTGCTGGCCGGCTTGGCCGCCCTTGCGAGCCCTGCCTACGCCAAGGACAAGGGAGAAACCGGCCGGTTGCTGACCGGCAGGGTCGTGGATCGCCAGGACAATGCTCTCTCCGACGCAGTCGTCTATCTCTCGAACACGCGCACGCGC